>JAQUMX010000003.1 GCA_028717885.1 Candidatus Omnitrophota bacterium | reverse complement strand
TTTTCTTAAAAATACTTTTATTTTTATTGTCGCTGGTATATTTATCGGCAGTCAAAATCTTAAGCGCTTGGCAATTAAGCCGCAGTGTGCGGTTGGATTGTAAAGTTATCAGTGTCGGTAATATTACCCTGGGGGGCACGGGAAAAACCACTCTGGTAGAGTATATTGCCGCAACCTTGAAAAAGGAAGGCAGAAAAATAGCGATATTGACCCGCGGTTATGGGAAACAATCTTCTGCTCATATTGCCTGCCGTACTGCCTATGAAACAATGGGGGATGAGCCCTTCATGCTGGCGTCTAATTTGGGCAATATCCCGGTGATCGTTGATAGTAACCGTATCCGCGGGGCAAGGTGCGCTATTAAAGATTACAAGGTTGATACCGTAATCCTCGATGACGGTTTTCAACAATGGAAAATAAAAAAGGACCTGGAAATTACCGCTATTGACGCGGGTTTTGGCTTCGGTAATTGCAAAGTTCTCCCCAGGGGGCTTTTACGCGAGCCGCTTTCCGCTTTAAAGCGTACGGATATTTTTCTCTTTACCAAGGTGAATTTAAACCCGGAAATCGAGAAAACCAGGGATCTTTTAAAAAAAATCAATGCCAATGCGAAAATTTTTACTTCTATCCATCAGCCAATAGGCTTTTATCTTCTGGGGGAGAGAAAGCAAATTTTCGAATTAAGTTCTCTGCAAGGCAAAAATGCGGTTATTTTCTCCGGCATCGGGGACCCGCTTTCTTTTGAAAATTTACTCCTTAATTTGGGAGTTAGAATCGTAACCAAATTCAGCTTCGATGACCACTATCATTACCGGCAGGAAGACCTGGAAAAGATTTTCCGGGCAGCTAAAGAAAAACAAGCCGATACCCTCGTCACTACTGAAAAAGATGCCGCGCGGATCTCTTATTTAAAAATCGATCCCGGGCAAATACGGATTTTAGTATTGCGTATAGAGCTAAAAATCAAGGAAAATGAAGAAGAATTCGGTAATCGATTACTTAAGTTGTATCGGCTTTAAGTTTTGCGCTTTTTTTATCCGGTTGATGCCGATTAATTTTTCGCTTTTTCTCGGCCGGCAATTGGGCAGGCTAATGTATTGCCTGGATGCCAAGCATAAAGCACTTGGCTATGCCAATATTAAGAAAGCGCTGGGAGAAAAACTATCGCCAAAAGAGATCCGTGCTATTACAAAAAAATTTTACCTGAACTTTGGGCAGAATATCATAGAGATTTTTCTTATCCCGCTCTTTGACAAAAAATATCTCGAGAAATTTATCGAGGTAGAAGGCAGGGAAAATTTAGAGCAGGCATTTAAAAAAGGAAAAGGAGTAATCCTCTTGGGAGTGCATGCCGGAAGCTGGGAGCTGTGTAATGTTTTTTGGGCTTCTTTAGGCTTCAATTATAATTTATTGGTGCGCGAACAGAAACAGCCGCGGTTAAACCGCTTAATCAACAGCTACCGCAAAGAAAAAGGATGTTTACTGATTGAGCGCAAGAACCAAACCCGTCAGCTGATCGAGGCATTAAAGAAAAATGAAGCAGTGGGGATGACTGCTGACCAGGGCGGAGCAAGCGGCGAACTGGTTCCTTTCTTAGGCAGGCTTGCTTCAATGCCTACCGGAGCAATCAAGTTGGCACTAAAATACGGGGCAGTGATTTTACCGGGATATTATGTTCGGAAGATTGGGCCATATCGCAAGATTATTATTGAGCCGCCGTTTGAGCTTCAGATCAGCGGTGATAAAAAAGCCGATATCCGTAATAATGTAGCGCGGCTGGCCAAGAATTTCGAAAAAAATGTCCGTAAATACCCGCAAGAATATCTTTGGACCTACAAGATCTGGAAATACGGCAGGGAAAAGCAGGTATTGGTTTTGAGCGACGGAAAAACCGGGCACTTGCGGCAATCCCAGGCAGTGGCTAAGATTATCCAGGATCATTGCGCGCAAAATGCAATAGCCTGCCGGGTGGATACCGTAGAAGTAAAGATCAAAAATAATTTTGTTTTTTCGCTTTTTAGTTTATTTTCCGGTAAATATAATTGCGATTCTCTGGCGCATTACAGCCCGGATATAGTTATTTCTTGCGGTTCCGGGTTGGTTGCGTTAAATTATCTGGTTTCCCGTGAAAACTTAAGTAAATCAATCGTAATCCTGCGGCCGGCGCCATTAGGCACGAAGCGTTTTGACCTGGTGATTGAGCCTATGCATGACCGTCCGGCAAAAAGAAAGAATATCTGCGTAATTGAAGGCGCTTTGAATTTGATCGATGAGAAATACCTTAATCAGCAAAAAGAGGAATTAATAAAGAGTACCGAGTACCGAGTACCGAGTACTGGTGCGTATATCGGCCTATTGATCGGAGGAGATACAAAACAATTCCAGCTTAAGAAGCAGGATATTGCTCAGCTGGTTAGCCAGATAAAACAGGCTGCAGAAAACTTGAAGATGGACTTATTAGTTTCTACTTCCCGGCGCACTTCAAAAGAGGTGGAAGATTTGTTAAAACAGGAGCTAAAAAACTATCCCCCCTGCAAGCTTTTAATTATTGCCAATGAAAAAAACCTTGCTTCGGCAGTAGGGGGGATTTTGGCTTTAAGTTCAATTGTGGTGACTTCTCCGGAAAGTATCTCTATGATTTCCGAAGCAGCCAGCAGCGGGAAACGCGTGTTGGTTTTCGAAGCCCCCGGCTTAAGCATTAAACATCAGATGTTCTTAAATGTTTTTACAGAAAATAGATATATTATGCGTTGCCCCATACAATCGCTAGGGCAAAGCATTAAAGACATCCGCGCAACCAAGCCGGTAATGAAACCTTTGGAAGACAACCTTAAAGTTAAGGAAGCGGTTAAAAAGATACTATGAATATTTTGCAGATCCTGCCGGAATTAAATGTCGGTGGTGTGGAAACCGGTACGCTGGACTTAAGCAGGGAGCTGGTTAAGCTCGGGCATAAAGCAGTGGTAGTTTCTAACGGCGGAGAATTGGTTAAAGAGTTGGAAGCTTGCGGAGCTATTCATTACCGGCTGCCCGTGCAAAAGAAATCGATTATCGCAATTTTACGCAATGCCTCTAAGCTGGCGGAGATTATTCAAAAGGAGAATATTGATATTGTGCACGCGCGTTCCCGCGCGCCTGCCTGGGCAGGATATTGGGCAGCGCGTAAAACCGGCAGGATATTCATTACCACTTGCCATGGTTATTACCGTAAGCATTTTTTCAGTTATGTAATGGGGTGGGGTAAGCGGGTGATTGTCTTAAGCAATGTGATTGCCCGGCATATGATCGAAGATTTTGGCGTTCCTTATGAACGCATCAGGTTAATTGCGCGTAGCGTTGATCCAAATAAGTTTAGGTATATCGGCCCCGATACCAAGAGAAAAGATGAATTTAATGTGGGGATTATCGGCAGGCTTACTCCGATTAAAGGGCATTTAAGCTTCATTAAAGCGATGTCAAAAGTCTCCCGGGCTGTGCCAAAATTAAAAATCTGGATAGTAGGAGACGCCCCGGCAAACCGCATGTCTTATAAAGAACAAATACAGGTTTTGGTACGCAGGCTCGGCCTTTGGCACTACACAGAATTTTTAGGCAACCAGCGGGATATCCCGGCGATCTTGGCAAATTTGGACCTTTTGGTGATGGCGACTAATACCCAAGAGGCTTTTGGCAGGGTAATTATCGAGGCCCAGGCAGCCGGAGTGCCGGTGGTAGCAACCAGAGTCGGTGGAGTAATCGACATCATCGAAGACGGGGTTAACGGGCTATTGGTTTCTCCTGATGACCCGCAGCAAATGAGCGAGGCGGTTTTAAAGATTTATAAAGACCAAGGATTGGCAAAAACAATTGCCGAGTCTGCTTATAAAAAAGTCAAAGAAAAATACAACGTTGATTTAATGGTCAAGAGTACTCTTGAAGCCTATGAAGATGCCAGGAAGAATTTTAATATCCTGATGATTAAATTCAGTTCCGTAGGCGACGTGATCCTTTCCACGGCTGCTATCCGCGCAGTGCGCAAGAAATTTCCCGCTAATTATAAGATCAGCTTTCTTGTGGGTAACGAATCCAAAGAAGTACTCTTGGGCTGCCCATATATAGATGAGCTGATTGTTTGCGACCTTAAGAATAAAGATAAAGGGATTGCCGGCCTATGGAAATTAGGTAGAGAACTGGCCAGGAAAAATTTTGACCTGGTGATTGATTTGCAAAATAACCGTGCCAGCCACATTTTATCTGCTTTAAGCATGAGCCTGGAGCGTTATGGATATTACAATAATAAATTCGGCTTTTTGCTTAATCACAGCATCGTGGATAAGAAGCCGCCGGTTGACCCGTTAACGCATCAATTCGAAATGCTTAAACTATTGGATATAAAATTAGAAGGGCAGCATCTGGAGCTTTGGCCCAGCCAAAAGGATGAGGAGTATATCGAGGAACTTTTAGGGGCAACCTGGGCGAGCGCAAACCAGAAGTTTGTCGGGATCAATCTAGGGGCAAGCACGCGTTGGTTAAGTAAAAATTGGCCGATTGCCTCTATTGCCAAGTTTTGCGAAGAATTATCAAAGCAGGAGATCCTGGTTATTATTACCGGAACGCAAAATGAAGTTCCCTTGGCGAATCAGTTGATGAGTACCTTGAAAAATATCAAGATCATCAATACTTGCGGCAAGACCACGATTAACCAGCTTGCCTGTTTGGTCAAGAAGTGCGCGGTTTTTGTTTCTGCGGATTCGGCGCCTTTGCATATTGCGGCAAGCGTAGCCACGCCGTTTGTAGCGCTCTTTGGCCCTACGGACCCGGCGCGCCATTTGCCGCCGGCAAAAAATTACGCTTTGATAAAAAAGGATTTATCTTGCAGCCCTTGCTATAAGGCAAATTGCAAAAAAAATAAATGTATGCAGTCAATTACCGTTGAAGAAGTATTAGAGGCAGTGAATAAATTATTGAAATGAAAATACTCTTACTTTCCACGCATTTGAATATCGGAGGAATCTCTAGTTATTTATTATCTCTTTCCAAGGGGCTTAAAGCTAAGGGGCATGAGGTTTACCTGGCTTCCAGCGGAGGAGAACTGGCGGAAACTTTCCGTGTCTTGGGAGTAGAATTTATCCCTATTCCGATTAAAACCAAGGCGGAAGTACACCCAAAGATTTTATTTTCTTTTTTTAAGCTGGCGAAGCTTGTGAAGGCAGAAAAAATCGATGTGATCCACGCCAATACCCGCGTGACACAGGTGCTGGCATGTTTATTAAGCGCCAATACCCGCCAGCCGTTTATTTCTACCTGCCACGGATTTTTTAAACGCAGATTTTCGCGCAGGCTTTTCCCCTGCTGGGGGAAAAAGGTGATTGCGATCAGCGAATCGGTAAAAGAGCATTTAATTAACGATTTTCGTTTGGAAGAAAAATATATTACGGTGGTGCATAATGGTATTGATGTAGAAAGGTTTATTTCGCAAAGCCTTAAGGCCGCAAAGTCGCAAGTTAAGCAGAGGCTTGGGCTGAAAGACGGGCCGGTGGTAGGAATTATCGCCAGGCTTTCCGATGTGAAAGGCCATTCTTATTTGATCGAAGCGATGAAGCAGGTTTTGGAAAAAATCCCTCAGGCGCAGCTTTTAATCGTAGGTAGCGGAAAAATGTTAGATGAACTCAGCCGTTTAACTGCGGATCTTAAAATCGAGGAAAGCGTGAAATTTATCCCTTCGGTAGCCGATACCAGCGAGGTATTGCCGGTAATGGACGTTTTTGTCATGCCTTCTTTAAATGAAGGCTTAGGGTTGGGGCTGATGGAGGCGATGAGTTGCGGGATCGCGGTAGTCGGTTCATATGTCGGAGGAATAAAGGCTTTGATTCAGGATGGGCATACGGGTTTGCTGGTCAGGCCCAAAAAGGTCAAAGAATTGGCAGAAGCAATAACTCTATTATTGCGCGATGAAGAAAAAAGAAAATCGCTGGGAAAGAACGCGCAAATTTTTATCGGCAATAATTTTTCTATTCCAAAGATGGCTGATGAAACAGCCTGGGTTTATGAGGTGGTAAGGAATGTCTAAACGCAAAATTATAATCGTTTCGATTTTTAGCATCTTTCTTGTTGCGCTCCTTTCCGGCTTTTTTTTCTTACGCTCGAAATATGTCGTACCAATACTCATGTATCATTCGGTTAATCCGGCGGCAAAGGAGAACCTGCGTTTGGTGGTGCCCCCGGAAATTTTTGACAGGCAAATGGGATTTTTAAAGAAAAACCGCTACAACGTTATCCCCGTGGAAAGTTTGATTAAGTTGATCAAGGAAAATAAAAAAATTCCGCCAAAAACGCTCTGTATTACCTTTGATGACGGGTATAAAGATAATTATCTTTACGCTTTTCCTGTTTTAAAGAAATATAACCTTCCGGCGACGGTCTTTATTATCGTTAATGAAATAGGTAGAGGACAAAACGACCGTTTAAGCTGGGATGAGGTTAAAAAGATGCGCGATTCAGGAATAGTTTTTTTCGGCAGCCACTGCCTCGGGCCTGAGCCATTAGTGAATATGCATTCGGATGCGCAGATCCTGCATGAGATCACCGACTCCAAAAAAGCTCTCGAAGAAAAACTCGGGGTAAAGATCCCTATTTTTAGTTACCCCGAGGGGCTCTTTAACCCTAAGATCAGGCAGATGGTTATTGACGCCGGGTACTCAGGGGCAGTAGCCACCAATCCCGGCAGGCAGTTTGCTAACGATGATTGTTTTGCCTTGAAGCGCTTAAGGATTTCTCGCAATGCCGGTAATATGTTCGTGTTCTATACGGAAACTTCCGGGTATTACACGTTTTTTAAAGAAGGGAAAAAACTGCGCCATGAAAAAAGAAAAGCATCGGGGAAAAATTAAACGCATCCTTATTTTTAATGTGAACTGGGTAGGGGATGTTTTATTTTCTACGGCGGCGATCAGGAATATCCGGCGTAATTTCCCGGAGAGTTTTATTGCCTGCATCATTCCCAGCAGGTGCTATCAAGTGCTTAAAGGCAATCCTCATCTTGATGAAATTATTATTTATGATGAGAAGGACCGGCATGGCCACGTATTCGCGAAGTTCGATTTTGTGCGTATGCTTAAGTCCAAGAAATTCGATTTGGCAATTCTCCTGCATGGTTCGCTCACCCGGGCTTTGATCTGCCGGCTTGCCGATATCCCGAAAAGAGTCGGTTATAATACGAAGAAACGCGCATTCCTGCTGACAAAAAAGATCCCCGTTCCTTCCAAGGATTCGCTCCATCGTATCGATTATTACCTGAACATTATCGAGCAAGCAGGGATAAAGACCGAAGACCGTTACCTGGAATTCTTTTTTAGCGAGAGCGATGAGGAATTCGTAGATAAATTCTTTTCCCGGCACCATTTGCTGCTCGATGATTTTGTCGTGGGGTTAAATGCCGGAGGCAACTGGGACCCCAAGCGCTGGCCAAAAGAATACTGGGCCAGGTTAGCCGACTTGTTGATAGAGAAGCTTAAGGCAAAGGTAGTTATTACCGGCGGGCACCAGGATGTCGGCTTGGCAAAAAGAATTACGGAACTAATGAAAGAAAAACCGGTAGTTGCCTGCGGCTTATTCAACTTAAAGCAATCTGGGGCGCTTTTCAAAAAATTAAGCCTTTTTATTTGCGCGGATACCGGGCCGTTACATATCGCCAATGCCGTAGGCGCAAAAAAGATCATTGCTTTGTTTGGCCCGACCGACCCTGCGGTTACCGGGCCGTTTCCTGGCAAGAATGTCGTGGTTATGCGTAAAGACACCGGTTGTAAGGTTCCCTGTTATCAGGTTAATTGTAAGGATAACCGTTGCATGAAGGCGATCATGCCGGAAGAGGTCATCGAAACAGTAAAAACCTTTAGACATCATGATAAATAAGATTTTATTTATTACTTTAAGCAATATCGGGGATGTGATCTTGACATTGCCGTCATTGGATGCTTTGCGGGAAGCTTTTCCCCGGGCAAAAATTACCTGCATCGTCGGCCCCAGGCCGAAGGAGGTCTTTGAAGGTAACCCCTTTATCGAACGCACGATCGTTTTTGATAAGCAAAGCACTTTAAAGGAAAAAGTAAATTTAATCCGGCAATTACGCAGCGAACATTTCGACCTGGTCGTGGACTTGCGTAATAGTGTTTTCGGGGTTTTTATTCCGGCAAAATATAAAATTTCTCATTTCCTGCGCATTCCAAAAAATATCCAGCATATGCGCGACAGGCACCTCTATAAAGTAAATACGCTTTTATCGAAGATGCACTTAGACCTGCCAAGCCAGGTTAAAGAGACTTCTCTGTTTATCCAGCCCCAGGCACGCATACAGGTAAAGAATTTCCTGCAAGGCTCCGGATTGACCGAGCAGGAAAAAATAGTGATTGTTTCCGTGGGCGCCAAGAGCCATATCAAGAGATGGCCCAGGGAAAAATTTAGCGAATTAGTCAGAAGGCTGGTTGAGGACCTGGGGGTAAAAGTAATTTTAACCGGGGATAAAGATGATGCGGCAACCGCGGAGTATGTCCGCGGGCACTGCGGTTTTCCGGTATTGGATTTAAGCTCGAAGACTTCCCTCGGGGAATTGGCTTATCTCTTGAAAAATTCCAGCTTATTGATCAGTAACGACAGCGCAACTTTGCATCTGGCCAGCTATTTTAACCTGCCGGTGCTGGCTATTTTCGGCCCGACAAATGAAAAAAAATATGGCCCCTGGTCGGATAATGCGGTTTCTGCCAAGAAGGATATTTTTTGCCGGCCCTGCGAAAGAGCGCAATGTATTTTTAAAACTTTGAACTGTACCTCGATGATCAGGGTGGAAGATGTTTTACGCCTGGCAAAACAGATGCTGGTCGAGGAAGCCCCATTTAAGCCGCAGGAAGATTTCCGGAGGATTTTGATTGTGCGCACCGACCGGATCGGAGATGTAATTTTATCCACTCCGGTAATAAAGGCATTAAAGATGCATTACCCTTTTGCCTACATTGCGATGATGGTAGCACCCCAGGCAAAAGATATCGTCGAGGGCAATCCATATCTTGACGAAGTAATTACCTATGATAAAGACGGGAAACATAAAAGCTGGTTTGAATCTATGAAGTTTTCTCAGGCGATAAAGAAAAAGAAATTCGATTTAGCGGTAATTTTGCATCCGACTAACCGTGTTCATCTGGTTACTTTTTTTGCCGGGATAAAACGCAGGCTCGGCTATAACCGTAAGCTGGGGATTCTTTTGACCGATGGGGTGAATCATACCAAACAATACGGAGAAAAGCATGAGTTGGAATATAACCTTGACCTGCTCAGGGTTTTAGGTATCGAAGCGGAAGATAAAAAATTATTCATGCCTATAAAGAATGATTCCGAAAACTGGGCAGATGAATTGTTCAAAGAAAAAGGGATTAGCCTCGGCGAAAGATTGCTGGCAATCCACCCGGCAGCGAGCTGCCCGTCTAAAATCTGGCCGCAGGAGCGTTTTGCGGAAGTTGCCGACCGCCTAGTAGATGCATACGGGTTTAAAGTATTGCTGGTTGGAGGCCCGAAAGACATTGCTTTAGCGCAGGGCGTTTCCCGGCATATGCTGCATGAAGCAATCAACCTGGCAGGAAAAACTTCGCTTAGCCAGTTAGCCAGTATTCTTAAGAGATGCAGGCTGTTTATTTCCAATGATTCCGGGCCGGTACATATCGGTTCTGCTGTGGGGGTACCGGTAATTTCCATTTTTGGCCGCTCGCAAAGAGGCTTAAGCCCTTTGCGCTGGGGGCCGGTAGGGGAGAAGGACAAATTTGCGCATCAAAATATTGGTTGTGTAGAATGCCTGGCGCATAACTGTGTAAAGAATTTCGCCTGCCTTAAAGCCGTCACCACTGACTACATCCTGGAGCTAGCGGATTCGATTTTAATGTAGTATTTTAAAAGGAGGGCATTATGTTAAGGCTTAAAAACAAAAAATGGGAAAGGCCGAAGTTAACGGTTCTGGCCAGGGATAACAGGCAAGAACGGATACTTGCCTATTGTAAGTATTCGGGCGAGATGCCTGCTTCGAGCGCAAATTGGCATGCAGGGTGTGATTTCCTGATGTTTGACTCAGGAGGGCATGGCCGGGAATGCCGTAATTGCTCCATGCGTTTTGCTTCATAAATTTAAGGTTGATTTAAATGAAAATTGTGCTAAAATCATAAGTTCGATGATTAATATATATAAGGTAAGGACATATTCGGTAAAAAAACGCTATAGCAAGGTAAATCAAGAGGATTTTGCCAAGCCGGCGAGCCGCGGAGCCAGCTTTAAGAAGTTCTTTGATTCTCTGCCGAACATCCTGAAAGCAAAGGATATTCGTGCTTTAGCAGAAGCGGTTGTTTACGCCCGTAAAAAGAAAAAGGGCGTCATTCTTATGGCTGGGGCGCATGTGATCAAGTGCGGTTTGAATCCGGTCTTGATCGAGCTGATTAAGAAAAAGGTGATTACTTGTATTTGTTTAAACGGCGCCGGGATTATTCATGATTTTGAACTTGCTTTTCAGGGTAAAACCTCCGAGGATGTGGCGCAAAACCTGCAAGACGGCAGCTTTGGCATGGGCAAGGAAACCGCAGAATTTATTAACCTTGCAGCTAAGGAAGGGGTTGCGGACGGCTTAGGGTTAGGGTATGCAATCGCCTCGAGGATTGCCGGCGTAAAGTTACCGCATAAAAATTTAAGCCTACTTTACAGTGCTTATAAATATAATGTCCCGGTTTGTGTGCATGTGGCAATCGGCACTGATATTATTCACCAACATCCTTCTTTTGACGCCTCTTTTACCGGCGAAGGTTCGTTAAGGGATTTTCGTAAATTAACCGAACAGATTATTAAGATCGACCGGGGAGGGGTAGTATTGAATTTTGGCTCGGCTGTAGTGCTGCCTGAGGTATTTTTAAAGGCCTTGAACCTGGCGCGGAACTTAGGGTTTAGCGTGAAGGATTTTACTACGGCAAATTTCGATATGATTTACCACTACCGCCCCACGCAAAATGTGTGCTTACGGCCGGTAATGTCCGGCGGGAAAAGCTATTATATCGTCGGGCACCACGAGATTATGCTCCCATTGTTGGCCCAGGCAATCACGGAAAAGCTATGAAAAATTTAAAAAATATACTGCACAAGTTTAACCAGGCAAAGGTACTGGTAGTAGGAGACCTTATCCTGGATGAATATATTAAAGGCAGTGTCGAGAGGATCTCTCCAGAGGCCCCGGTACCGGTAGTCTGGGCAAAGGAACGTAGTTTCGTTCCTGGCGGAGCTGCTAATGTGGCATATAATATTACTGCTTTGGATGGCAAGGTTACCCTTTTGGGGATCATCGGCAAGGATAAAAACGCGCAAATCCTGCGCGCGGAATTAAAAAAGAAAAAGATCAATACTACGGGAATAATCGTGGAGCAACAGCGGCCCACAACAGTAAAGACCCGGATTATTGCCGGGCATCAGCAGGTAGTGCGCATTGACTGGGAGCATACCGATTCCCTGCCGGTTAAAACCAGCGAGAAGATCAACCGTTTCTTGGAAAAAAATATCGGGAAGTTCGATGCGGTGATTATCGAGGATTACGGTAAGGGGGTAGTAAATGCGGCCCTCTTGGATAAATTAGCGTGGCTGTCACAAAAAACCAAAAAGATTATTACCGTTGACCCTAAGGAGGAGCATTTTCAGTATTACCGCGAAGTGTCCTCGATTACGCCAAATCGCAAAGAACTGGAAAATGCAGTGCGCAACTTAAAAATCCGGGATACCTCCAATCGTTTTAAAATGAATAGTGACCGGCTTTTTACCGATGCGGATATTGATTTGGCGGCAAAGGAAATTTTACGTTATCTTAATCTGGAATCTCTTCTGGTAACCTTAGGCGAACAGGGGATGGGCTTATATGAAAAAAACGGCCGCATCACCCGCATTCCCACAGTTGCCCAGGAAGTTTTCGATGTTTCCGGAGCAGGAGACACGGTAATTGCCACTTTTACGTTAGCGCTTGCCTGCGGAGCAACCAAGCATGAAGCAGCGCACCTGGCTAATTTTGCCGCCGGAATAGTGGTAGGTAAATTGGGCACGGCAGTTACCTCACGCAAGGAAGTAGCAGAAAGAATAGGTTAAATTTATGGATGTGATCGGCGTAATCCCGGCGAGGTATTCTTCGACCCGTTTCGAAGGAAAAATATTGGCGGATATTTTGGGCAAACCCATGATCCAGCATGTCTGGGAGCGCGCAAAACAATCTTTGATTTTAGACGAGGTAATCATTGCCTGCGATGACGAGCGGATAGCTGAAGCTGCTAAGGGTTTCGGGGCAAAGGTTGCTATGACCGCCAAGGGGCATTCTTCCGGAACGGACAGGATCTGTGAAGTGGTGAATCCGATGGATGTGAAGGTAATAGTAAATATCCAGGGGGATGAGCCGTTAATCCAGCCGACGATGATTGACGCAGTTGCCCGCACATTGTTGGAAGACCGCAATATCGTGATGACTACGATTATGAAAAAAATCGAGGATAGCGCAGAGGTCAATAATCCGCATGTGGTAAAAGTGGTGGTAGACAGGAACGGTTTCGCGCTTTATTTTTCCCGGGCGCCGATTCCTTTTCGTGCGCAAAATTCCGATGTAACTGCGCCTACGTATTATAAGCATATCGGATTATACGGTTATACCAAGGATTTCCTTTTTATGTATAAGAACCTGCCTTCTTCGAATTTGGAGAATATCGAGCGCCTGGAGCAATTAAGGGTTTTGGAAGCAGGTTTTCGGATCAAGGTGTTGGAAACCAAATACGACACTATCGGCGTAGATACGCCTGAAGATTTGGAAAAACTAAAGTCGTTTCTCGGGAAAGGTTAAATCATGCCGCAGGTAATGGTAGAAAAAATCAAAATCGGTGGCCGCGCGCCCTTGGTGTTGATTGCCGGGCCATGCGTGATTGAGTCGGAAAAGTTCGTTTTAGAGGCTGCCAAAAAGATCAAGGAGATCGCACATAAGGCAGGAGTGCCCTTGATCTTTAAATCCAGTTTCGATAAAGCCAACCGGCTTTCCATAGAGTCTTTCCGCGGGCCGGGGATAAAAAAAGGCCTGGAGATATTGCACAAGGTCAAACAAAAATTAAATCTGCCGCTCTTAAGCGATATCCATTGCCAAAAAGAAATCCATGAAGCGGCGCAAGTCCTGGATATTATCCAGATCCCGGCTTTTCTCTGCCGACAGACAGATATTGTGCTGGCAGTGGCAAAGACCGGAAAAATCGTAAATATTAAAAAGGGCCAGTTCTTAGCGCCTTGGGATATTCTGCCGATTATCCGTAAGGTCGAATCCACCGGCAATAAAAAAATTTTAATTACCGAACGGGGGGCTTGTTTCGGCTATAATAACCTGGTTTCGGATTTACGCAGTTTGAAAATTATGTCTGATTTTGGTTATCCGGTAATTTACGATGCTACGCATAGCGTGCAGCTTCCCGGAGGCAAGGGCGGCTGTTCAGGCGGGCAGAGAGAATTTGTCGAAGGGTTATCGCGCGCGGCGGTTGCTTTTGGCTGCTCCGGGCTTTTCCTGGAAGTGCATCCCGACCCGGATAAAGCGCCATGCGACGGGCCGAATATGATTAACCTGGAACAATTGGCGAAACTCTTAAAGCAGGTAAAGAAAATCGAGGCAGTACTATGAACCTGGTTAAACGCGCAAGAGAAGTTTTGGATATCGAAGCCGATGCGGTAAAGAACTTAAAAACCCATCTGGGGAAAAGCTTCGAACTGGCAATTTCTTTGTTATTAAAAACTAAAGGCAGGGTGGTAGTTAGCGGGATGGGTAAGACCGGCATTATCGCCCAGAAATTTTCCGCGACCCTTGCGTCTACGGGGACTCCGAGCTTATTTTTGCATACCGCAGAAGCAATCCACGGGGATTTAGGCAAGGTTACTGCCGACGATTTGATTATTATTCTTTCTAATAGCGGCTCTACCGACGAAATGAAACAGATATTGCCGCTGATGAAAAAAATCGGGGCAAAGATCATTGCGCTTACTGGTAATCCAAATTCGGTGCTTGCTAAATACAGCGATTGCGTGCTGGATGTTTCGGTAAAAAAAGAAGCCTGTCCTCTTGGCCTGGCGCCCACAGCTTCTACTACCGCTACTCTGGCAATGGCAGATGCTTTAGCAGTTTGTTTGCTGGAATTAAAAGGTTTCAAAGAAAAAGATTTTGCCTTTTTTCATCCCGGAGGCTTGCTTGGCAAGAGGCTATTTTTGAAGGTAAGCGACATCATGCGCACCGGCTCGCAGAACGCAATAGTAAATGAAGAGCAAAAAATTTCCCAGGTTTTGGTAAAGATTACCCAGGCGCGCTCAGGTAGTGCCGCTATCATCGATAAAAAAGGAAAGTTATCCGGGATTTTTACCGATGGAGACTTGCGCAGGCACCTGGAGGCGGATCCCGACCTTTCCCGGCGCAAGGTAAAAGATGTAATGACTAAGAATCCTGCCACAGTCGCCCCGGAGATGTTGGCTGTGGAAGCACTGCGGATTTTACGCGAAAAAAAGATCGATGAGTTGCCGGTAGTGGATGAGGCAAACAAGCCTGTGGGTTTATTGGATGTGCAGGACCTGCTGCGTGCAGGCCTCGTATAGATTATGCCGTTAGAATTTGATAATTCCATCCTGGTAAAGGTAAAAAAAGTAAAACTCCTGCTTTTGGATGTTGACGGTGTTTTGACTGACGGCAGGATTATTTATGACTCACGTGCCAGGGACTCGAAATTTTTCGATGTGCATGACGGCCTAGGGGTTTATCTTTTAAGCAAGGCCGGAATCAAAACTGTGCTGATTACTGCCAAAGGATCACGCACGATTAAGCCGCGCGCCAGGGATATGCGTGTGGCAGAAGTAATTGCCGATGTTTCCCCTAAATCAGCGGCATTAACCGGTATTTTAAAAAAATATCATGTTAATGCCGATGAAATCTGTTTTGTGGGGGATGACCTGGTGGACCTGTGCATGATGAAGAGGGTAGGGTTTCCTATCGCAGTATTTAATGCCTGCCCGGAAATCAAGCAGGCAGCCTCCTATATTACTTTAAGGCAGGGCGGTAGAGGCGCGGTGCGGGAAGTAGCGGAGCTCATCCTTAAGACACAGGGTAAATGGCAGGAAATAATCAGCGGTTATGATTTATAAAAAAGTTTTTTGCTTACTTGTTTTTTTCTTTTTGGTTTTTTCCTGTTCCTGGGCTGCCGGGCCCGGTTCTGCGGCGTTATCCGATGATGAAAAAGAATCTGATCAGCAGATCGGGGATTTCTCTCTGGCCGGTTACGGAGAGAAGGGCAAAAAAACCTGGGACCTCTTTGGCAAGGAAGCAAATATTTTCGAAGACGTGGTTAAGCTTAAAGACCTTACAGGTAATCTCTATGGCAACCAATCCGTGAAGTTGACTGCTGACAAAGGCGATTTCAATAAAACTAACGGAAAAATCCATGTGGAGAAAAACGTAACCATCTCTACTTCCCAGGGCGTCAGGTTAACTACGGACTCTTTGGATTGGGATAGGGTTAATTCTTCGATCAGCACCAAGGCGTATGTGAATATCAGCAAAGACAATTTGTTTACCCGCGCCAAAGGGGCTTACGGAGAAACGGCTTTGAATAAAATGAACCTGGAAAAAGATGTATTAGTTGAGATCTTGTCGCCAAAGGATCCGAATAAGCCTGAGGAGATAGATAATTCAAAGAGTGTAATTATTACCTGTGACGGCCCGTTGGAAATTGATTATGCCAAGAATGTAGCGGTTTTTAACAATAACGTTAAAGTTGACCGGCAGGATTCCCAGATATATAGCGATACCATGGAAATATACTTTAGCTCGGATAAGAAAAAGGCGCCGGAGAATAGCGTGAAAGACCCGATGGCAGATTCCATGTTTGCCAATACTTCTATCGATAAGATTATTGCCAAGGGTAATGTAAAAACCGTACGCGAAAAAAATATTACTTATAGCCGGGAAGCGGTTTATTCTGGGCAGGACAAGAAGCTTGCTCTTTCCGGCAGGCCTCAGCTTTTGATTTATTCTACCAGCGACATGCCGGCATTTGAACAGGCGCAGGATTAAATAATAGGAGAAAATTATATGCACCTTCTTGAGGTTAAGGGTTTATCCAAGTCTTATGACGGCAGAGAAGTAGTCAAGGGTGTTGACATTGTAGTTAAGCGCGGAGAGATTGTCGGGCTTTTGGGCCCAAATGGCGCGGGAAAGACCACTACTTTTTACATGATCGTAGGCATTATTCCGCCTAACCGCGGGAAAATTACTTTCGATAACAACGATATTACATCCCTGCCGATCCATGAGCGTGCCCGTTACGGGATCGGTTATCTTGCTCAGGAAGCTTCCATCTTTCGTAAACTTACCGTCGAAGAAAATATTATGGCAATCCTGGAGACTCTGTCGATCAGCAAGACGGAGCGGGAGCAGCGCCTGGATATGTTATTGGATGAATTGAATATCGCTCACTTAAGAAAACACAAAGCTTTTACGCTCTCCGGCGGAGAAAGAAGGCGCCTGGAGATTACGCGCGCATTAGTTACCAATCCTTCTTTTATCCTTTTGGATGAGCCGTTTTCCGGGATAGACCCGATAGTAGTAAATGAAGCGCAGGAAATTATTAAAGAATTGAAAGAAAGGGGACTAGGTATTTTATTAACCGACCACAACGTTAGAGAAACGCTTTCCATCACCGACCGCGCATATTTGATTGCCGACGGAAGAATCTTGATTACCGGCACTGCTGAGGATCTGATCAATAACCCCAAGGCACGTGAAATCTATTTGGGTGAAAGATTCAAGATGTAGGAAGAGAAAGGTAAGAAATGAAGAAAAGCGAAGTAAAAAAAATCGATGCAACAAAAAGGGAAATTACCGTAGAGGTAAGCGGTGAAGTAGTAAAAAATAAATTTGAAGAGGCGTTTAAGAAGATTTCGGAAACTGCCAAGGTTCCGGGTTTCCGCCCGGGGCACGCCCCGCGCGATATGATCGAGAAAAACTTCGCCCATCATGTCAATGAAGAAGTGTTACGCGGTTTGATCCCCGATGTCTATCAGGAAGTAGTTAAAACAGAAGGCCTGGATGTCATTGACATGCCGGAGATTTCCGACGTAAAACTGGAGAGGGAGCTGTTAAGCTTTAAAGCTACGGTAGAGGTGAGCCCCGAATTTGATTTGCCGAAATATAAGGGCATCAAGGTGGACTACAAAAAAATCGAAGTTACCGCAGATGAGCTGAAGCGCCACCTGGATTCTTTAAAGGAATCGCGCAAACTCGACAGCCTCAGCGATAGTTTTGCCAGGAGTTTGGGGTATCCTAGCCTTGCCGAGTTAGAAGAAGCAATTAAAAGGCAGATCTTCCTTCAGAAAGAAAATCAGCAGCGGCAGAAAATCGAAAACGAAGTCGTCGAAGCGGTAACTAAGGAGCTGGATTTTAAAATTCCTCAAGTAATGATCGACCGACAGCTGGAGGATTTGGTCAGGCAGTCAAAGGTGAATCTGGCCTTAAAAGGCATGCCGCGCGAGAAGATCGATGAGCAGGAAAAAGAAATTGCCAAGGAGTTAGGGCCGCAGGCAAAATCCCAGGTAAAAATTTACCTGGTTTTGTCCGCGATAGCCAAAAAAGAGAATATTTCTCAGGATGAACATATGCCGCAGCATGTCCTGGAGTTTTTGTTGAAGGAAGCTAACTGGAGTTAATTTTTTAAAAACGGAGGTGTTTGATGCAAGAAAGATCGCAGATCTTGGTTCCCATGGTCATCGAGCAGAACAGCCGCGGTTATGAGCGCGCCTATGATATTTATTCCCGTCTTTTAAAGGACCGGATTATTTTCATCGGTACCCCGGTTGATGATAATGTAGCTAACCTGATTATGGCTCAAATGCTTTTTCTGCAGATGGAGGATGTAAATAAGGACATTAATATTTATGTTAATTCTCCGGGCGGTTCGGTTACCGCAGGCTTAGCCATTTATGACACGATGCAGTTCGTAAAATGCGACGTAGCTACCTATTGCGTCGGCCAAGCTGCCAGCATGGGCGCAGTGCTTTTATGCGCCGGCACTAAGGGTAAGCGCCATGTCTTGCCGAATTCCCGGGTAATGATTCATCAGCCCTGGGGAGGTGTACAGGGCCAGGCTTCGGATATTTCCATCCAGGCAAAAGAAATTTTAAAAATGCGCGATAAGATCAATGAGATTTTGGCGCTACATACGGGAAAATCTTTGGATAAAATCCAGAAGGATACGGACCGGGATTATTTCATGTCCGCGGAAGAAGCAAAAGAATACGGAATCGTCGACGAGGTAATTTTACCGAATAAAAAGAAATAATTTTGGTTTTCGTAATACGTTTATCGGTTACGTAACTCGAAACGTTAATCGTTATACGTTAACCGTGCCGTAAAACGTTAAACGAACACCGTAACGAGCTACGTAACCTACAAACGATTAACAATATTTTGAATTTAGGAGGATTGAAATGAGAAAGAGTTATTTATTAACCCCAGGGCCCACACCTTTACCGCCTCAAGTACGCGCTGCGATGGCACGCCCGATCATTCACCACCGTACGCCGCAATTCCAGGCAGTCCTAAAAGAGGTAGGCGAAGGTTTAAAATATGTTTTCCAGACTTCCGGAGATGTTTATATCCTTACTTCTTCGGGAACCGGAGCAATGGAAACCGCAGTAATTAACCTTTTGTCCCCAGGTGACACTGCCCTTACCGTGCATGGGGGGAAATTCGGAGAAAGATGGACCGAACTTTGCAAAGCCTACGGGATTACTGCCGAAGTTATTAATGTAGAATGGGGAAAAGCAGTTGACCCGCAGGAGATTGCCAAGAAATTAAAGGCTAATCCCAAGATCAAAGCGGTTTTTACCACACTCTGCGAAACTTCTACCGGCGTAACCAATGATATTGCGGCTATCGCAGATGTAGTGAAGAAAACCGATGCGGTTTTGGTAGTGGATGCTATTAGCGGCTTAGGCGCAATTGATTTAAAAACCGATAGCTGGGGCGTAGATGTGTGCGTGTCAGGATCGCAGAAAGGATTGATGCTGCCGCCGGGGCTGGCCTTTATCAGCGTTTCGGCTAAGGCCTGGGGCCTGGTTAATGCGGCAAAATCTCCCCGTTATTATTTTGATTTAAGGACGGCAAAAAAAGCCTGGGAGTCTACGGATACGCCTTTTACTCCCGCCTTGACCCTGGTGATTGCTTTAAATGAAGCATTAAAAATGATGCGTGAAGACGGCCTGGAAAATATTTTCATCCGCCACAAAAAAATGGCAGACGCCACCCGCGCTGCGATGAAAGCATTGGGCCTGGAATTATTTGCTCCTACTGCTGCTTCTGATGTAGTAACCGCAGTAAAGGTCCCGGCAGGCCTCGAAGGGGAAAAATTGGTCAAGACTATGCGCGATAAATACGGCGTCGTAATCGCCGGCGGACAGGCAGAATTAAAAGGAAAAGTTTTCCGTATCGCCCATATGGGTTTTATCGAAGAATTCGATATTATTGCCGGGATTTCCTGTTTGGAAAAAGTGCTCTCCCAGATGGGGTATAAGTTTGAGTTAGGTAAAGGTGTCAAAGCTGCAGAGGAGGTATTTTTGAAATGAAAAAGATTCTTGTGAGTGACGCGTTATCCGAAGAGGGCTTGAAGATTCTTAAAGATGTAAAAGACTTTCAAGTCGACGTTAAAACCGACCTTAAGCCCGAACAATTAAAAGAGGTAATCAAGGACTATGACGCTTTGATCGTGCGCAGCGCTACAAAAGTCACCAAAGATATTATCGCTGCAGCCACGAATTTAAAAGTCGTGGGCCGCGCAGGCGTCGGTTTGGATAATGTCGATCTTGATGCTGCGACGCAAAAAGGCATTATCGTGATGAATACCCCTGCCGGTAATACTATTTCTACGGCAGAGCATACCGTGAGCATGATCTTGTCGCTATCGCGTAATATCCCGCAGGCAACTGCCTCGACGAAAAAAGGGGAATGGAAGCGTTCCAAATTTATGGGGGTCGAGCTCTACAATAAAATTTTAGGGATCGTTGGTTTCGGAAGGATTGGCTCGGAAGTTGCCAAGCGCGCGCTTTCTTTCGGAATGAAGGTTTTAGCTTATGACCCTTTTCTTTCTAAGGAGGTTGCGGAGAGTATCGGTGTGGAAGTCGTGGAATTAAAGGACTTATTTGTGCGTTCGGATTATATTACCGTGCATACGCCTTTGACCGAAGAGACTAAGCACCTGATTTCCAAGGAGCAGTTTGCGGTCATGAAAAAAGGCGTGCGGGTTGTCAATTGCGCAAGGGGCGGCATTATCGACGAGGTAGCGTTGGCCGAAGCGATCAAAGAAGGTAAGGTTTCCGGCGCAGCGCTAGATGTTTTTGAAAAAGAACCCGTAGCTATAGAAAATGAACTTTTGAAATTGGAGAATGTCGTGGTTACTCCGCACTTGGGGGCTTCCACAGAAGAAGCGCAGGTAAACGTGGCAATCGAGGTAGCGGAGATCGTGCGCGATGCTTTATTGGGAAAAGGGATCCGTAATGCCGCTAATTACCCTTGCTTGGAAGCCGAGGTTTGCAAATTCTTAGAGCCGCATATCAGCTTGTCGGAAAAGTTAGGCAGTTTTTGCGGCCAGTTGGCAGAAGGCCGGTTCCAGGAATTAAATATCAGTTACGGCGGAGAGATCACAAAATACGATTTAGCGCCGTTGACCATGGCTTTGGTTAAGGGCGTACTTTCGCCGATCCTGCAGGAAACAGTGAATTTTATCAATGCCACCAGCATAGCCAAAGAAAGAGGGATCAGTATTAAAGAATCGAAACTTTCCCGGGAGCAGGAGTTTGTTACTTTAGTAGAATTAGAATTGAAAACCGATAAGGAGACAATCAAGCTTTCCGGCACGCTTTCTGCAAACAAGAAACCGCGGATTGTCAAAATTCAGGACTATTATGTGGAAGCTGCCCCTGAAGGCGACATGTTGGTAATACAAAATTTAGATGTGCCCGGTATCATCGGAAGCTTGGGCACGCTTTTAGGTAAGCACAATATAAATATTGCCGCCATGTCTTTTGGCCGACGCGATAAGCCGGGCGGGAAAGCGATTTCTCTGCTTAATATCGATACTCCGATTTCTCCGGAAATCCTGAAACAAATCAAAGAGATTAAGAATATACTTGGGGCAAAAGAGATTAGGGTTTAATTTAAATCCAAATGTCAAAATCTCAATGTCAAAATAAATTCAAAATTCTAATTTTCAATTTCAAAACCTTTGTTTTGAATTTTGGATTTTTTATTTTTTTTGTCATTTGTGCTTTGAACTTTGTCATTAAATCAGCAACTGCCGAAGAAATTACCATTCTCTACACCGGCGACACCCATGCAGCGCTTTATCCCTGCAATTGCCCGATTGAGCCGGATGGGGGAGTAGCGCGGCGCGCTACACTGGTCAATCAGGTGCGTAAAGCTAACCGCAATGTGCTTTTATTGGATTCAGGGTCATTTTTTGCCGGCGGGCAGCTGGATGAAAATACGCAGAACCCCAGCCTTGATATGCAGCGTACCAGGATTAACCTGCAGGCGATGGGTTTAATGCGTTACGATGCTGTTTGTGTTGGGGATGATGAATTTAACTTCGGAAAAGATTTTCTGGAAGAGGCCCTGGCAAATTCAAATTTTGTTTATTTATCTGCAAATATCCGTTCGAGCAAGATTAGGCCCTTTGCGATAAAAGAAATCGGAGGAATAAAGGCGGGGATAGTCGGTTTAACCAGCCAACGGGTAGTCAATAAAGCTACTGGCTTAGAGTTTATCGAGCCTGCGATAGCCTTAAAGAGCGCAATAGAAGAATTAAAAAAAGAAGGGGCTGATATTATCGTGCTTTTAAGCCGGTTGGGCGAAGAGTATGACTTACAGCTCATCAGCCAGGTCTCCGGCGTAGACGTTTTAATTACAACTTATGCCAAGCAAAATGCGCTTGCCCTGGAGAAAATCGGTTCCACAATAGTGCTCCGGCCTTCCTGGCAGGGCCGTCATCTAGGTAAAACAGTTTTAAAATTAAAAGATAAGCAGATTGTTGATGCAAGCGGGCAAGATATCGGTTTGTCCGATAAGATTAGTAACGACCCGAAAATAGAGGCGATTTTGCCGCGTTGTTTCCGTGATATGGATTGTAAAAAAGAAGGGGCGGTCGGCTCTTGTATAAATCCCGGGAATATTAAGGCGCAGTGCCAATTTAACCAGGCAAATAAAGTCCATCTCCTGGTGATTGAGCCGCAGAATTGCATTGCTTGCGCCAGCTCAGATCTGCTTACTACGTTTAAAAATATTTTTCCGGGGCTAGCGGTAACGCGCCTATACTATCCGCAAGAACAGGCAAAAAAAATCATCACAGAGTTGAAAATAGATAATTTGCCGGGTTATCTTTTTGGCAAGGAAGTTGACCAGGAAAAAAAATTTTCCGATTTTAAAGAGAGGTTTGAATTACGAGGGAACTATTATCTGGTAAAGCCTCAATATAGCGGCATTTCCCTTTTCTTGGGCCGTAAAAAATTCAGCGGCAAGCTGGATTTATTTATTAGTCTATTCAACAAGGATACCCCCGGAGTCCTGGAAGGGGTAAAGGGCCTTCATCCATCGTTGCATTTTTTACTGACGGAGAATAACGGCAAATTCGAGGCTTTAAACGGCAAGCCGGAAGTAGAAGAGGCGCTACGCGCGGTTAGTGTCGCAAAATATTATCCCGATAAATTCTTTAACTACATCAGCTGCCGGGCAAATAATATCAGTTCCACCTGGTGGGAGGATTGTTTGAGCCCTGTAGAGGCCGAGAAGATCAGGATAGTCTCGCGCAGCCCCGAGGCAGCCGAGCTTTTAAAAGAAAATATCCGTTTGAATAAAGAAGTTATGGTCATGTCCGGGCCGACATACCTTGTGGATAACCAGGAAATATTCGGCACGCAAGGGGCGGTTACGGAAAAAGAGCTGAAAAAAATATTAATGTTAAGGAGATAGCTATGCATAAGCCAAAAATCTATATTCTGGATGTTACCAACCGGGATGGGGTGCAGACTTCGCGCATCTGCCTGTCGAAATTGCAGAAAACCATGATCAATATACACCTCAACGACATGGGGGTGGCGCAGTCTGAATTCGGTTTTCCGGTTACCCGGCACGAGACAAATTACCTCAATGCCAATCTGGAACTTCTGAGTAGCGGAGGATTGTCCGGGATAAATTTAAGCGGATGGATCCGTGCTACCTCCGAGGATGTGAAGACTGCTTTTAAATTAGTGCCTACGATTAAATACCTGAACCTCTCGATTTCTACCTCGGATCAAATGATTGTCCATAAATTTAAAGGTAAGCTTGACCATGCTTCGGTAATCAAGGAAATGACCGAAGCAGTAAAGCTTGCCCGGCAATCCGGAGCAGAATCTATTTGCGTGAATGCGGAAGACGCTTCGCGGACAAATATCAGCTACCTGATCGAATTCTCCCAGGCAGCCAGGGATATCGGAGCAGACCGTATCCGTTATTGCGATACTTTAGGCTGCGATACGCCGTTTTCTATTTATGACCGGATTAAAATCCTCGCTAAAGAGGTTGCTTTGCCGATTGAGATCCATTGCCACAATGATTTAGGGCTAGTAGTGGCAAATTCGGTTTCCGGAGCAAAGGCAGCGGTAGATTCCGGCTGTGATGCCTATATCAATACCTGCGTCAACGGGATGGGGGAGCGCGCAGGAAATGCGGACTTAGTTTCCGTGATCCTGGCGATTAAATACGGCCATGGCCTGGAGGAATATGCATTGGATGAAAGGATTAATTTAAAAAAAGCATGGAAGACCTGTAAATATGCTTCTTATGCTTTTGGGGTGCCGATTCCTATAAATCAGCCGGGGATCGGGTCAAATGCCTTTGCGCATGAATCCGGGATACACGCCGACGGAGCGCTCAAGGACAGAAGGAATTATGAGCTCTATGATTATGAAGAGTTGGGCCGCGGCGACCCGGAGATTATCGAGACCGGCAGGCAAATTACCGCCGGAGAATATTCCGGGATTAAAGGTTTTAGGAATGTCTATGAGAAGCTGGAAGTTGAATTCCACAATGAAGAGGAAGCAACCAAGATTTTGGAATTAGTGCGTTATGCCAATGTGCATAACCAGAAGCCGCTGGTGGATGACGAATTAAAGTTTATCGCAAAATATCCGGATATCGCACGGAAAATTTTTACCATGAATCCGTAAAAGGAAAAAAAATGAATATTGTAATCGTTGGGTCCCAATGGGGTGATGAAGGAAAAGGCAAGATTATCGATATCTTGTCTAAAGAAGTAGATTATATCGCCCGCTATCAGGGCGGAAGCAATGCCGGCCACACTGTAGTTACCGGGGGGAAAGAATATATTTTTCACCTTATCCCGTCGGGTATACTGCATCGGCGTAAAATCTGCTGTATCGGCAACGGTGTAGTGATCGATCCGGAAATGTTGGTTAAGGAAATTCGCGGCTTGGCAGATTGCGGGATTTCTATCGATGCGCGCTTAAAAATTTCGCAGCTGGCGCATGTGATCATGCCTTATCACCGTATCCTCGATAAATTGCGCGAAGGCAAGCGCAAAAATAAAATCGGCACAACCGGCAGAGGTATCGGCCCCTGTTATGCGGATAAGATCAACCGCTGCGGCATCAGGATGGTCGACCTTTTGAATCCTGTTGTTTTAAAGGAAAAACTGCAGGATAATTTAAAAGAAAAAAACGAGATCTTCGAGAAAGTCTACCGGCATCCTGCATTCAGTTTTAAGGAAATCTATCGCGATTACCTGCATTATGGAAAAATCCTTGCTCCTTTTATTGCCGATACTACGAAATTATTGATCCGTGCCGATGCGCAGAAAAAAGATATCCTTTTTGAAGGCGCACAAGGGACTTTTCTCGATATCGATTTCGGTACTTACCCTTTTGTCACCTCTTCCTCTGCAACCAGCGGCGGGGCTTGTACAGGCACCGGGATGCCGCTGATAAAAATCAATAAGATTATCGGCGTTGCCAAGGCTTATACCACCCGCGTCGGAGAAGGGCCGTTCCCGACGGAATTTACCAAGGAATTCGATAAATTCATGCGCGAAAAGGGCAATGAGTTTGGCGCCACCACCGGCAGGCCCAGGCGCTGCGGATGGTTCGACAGCGTAATGGTTAAACAGGCGATTATGCTTAACGGTATTTCGGAACTAGCAATTATGAAACTGGATATTTTAGACGGATTAAAGGAAATTAAGGTTTGCACTGCCTATAAATATAAAGGTAAGGTTTTTAAAGAATTCCCTTATGATTTGGAAGTCTTGGAAAAAGCTGTTCCGGTTTACCGGCAGATGCCCGGTTGGAATGATCCGGTTTGCGGTGTTAAAATTTACAATAAACTGCCCGTAAATGCCAGAAGCTACTTGTCTTATCTGGAAGATCTCCTAAAAACACGCATCTCGATTGTTTCTCTGGGCTCTGCCCGCGAAGAAACAATTTTTATCTGAAATTTTTCAAAAAACATTACTTTTTTAGGCTTTATTGATAAAATAATTTTATTAAAGAGGCAATGATGAAAAAATGGCACACCCCGATATTATCTGTGCTTATTGGAAAAATTGGCTTGACTAAACCTATTGGTTGTGTTATAGTTAAGTTCCATTCAAAAAATTTTAATCCAGACAGGAGGCAGTTATGAAAAGCAAGTGGTTTAAGGTTTTGGCAGTGCTATTTTTGTCTTTATCTATTACAGGATGTACTTTTGTTTTTCAGACCGGCAGGCGCTCGGATGTGCAAAAAATCGAAGAGTTAAGCGCGCAGTTGGAAGAATTAAACAACGCTAAAAAGCTGCTTGAAGAGAGGTTAGGCAAAGAAATCCAGGATAAACAGGTGAGCCTGAAAATGATGGAAAAGGGCCTGGTGATTACGGTTGTCGGCGACCTTTTATTCGATTCCGGCAAAGACAAAATCCGGCCCGAAGCTTACAATATCCTTGATAAAGTGGCTACGGTCTTAAATGAAAATGTGCCCCAGAATAAAGTAGGCATCGAAGGACATACCGATAATACCCCGATTAAATTTTCCGGCTGGAAATCTAATTGGGAATTATCCACTGCTCGCGCCTTAAGTGTTTTGCATTATCTGGTAAACAAAAAGGATGTTTCTCCTGACCGCTTAACCGCTATCGGCTACGGCGAATTTAACCCCGTTTCTACAAATGATACCAGGGAAGGCCGCCAGCTGAACCGTCGTGTGGAAATCGTGATTTTACCGGCGATGACCAAGGTAAAAGAAGGCGCTTCTCAAGGGGAAATGCTGGAACCATCGGAAAATTTGAAATAGCCAGGGGGTAATATGGAGGAGAGCCTGAAAAACAGGGTCATTATTATCTTAGCAGTATTGGCAGCGATCTTTTTTCTCGGGACGATCAGTTCTTGCGGCAATGCCGTGCGCCAAAAACGCGCGCGCGACAAAGAGATGGCTACCCGCTTGGATCTCGAGGAGAAAATGAGTAAATTCAACCAGGAAAAGCTTGGGCTAGAAACAAAAATCACCGCTCTTTCGCAGCAGGTAGAAGAAGAAAAGACAGCGCTTGAGACAACCAAGAAGGCACTGCTTCAGGAACAGTTAGTAGGCCAAAGCTTGAAAGAGGAGTTGCAGAAAGTGACTAAGCTTAAAGAGGCCTTAGAAGAGGACCTGAAGGATGCTTTGATTAAAGGTAAATCTACCAAAAACAAAAAATGACTTAAACTAAACGCATAAAAGAACAGATTTCTTGTTCGATAAAAAGGGGGATAGGCATCCCCCTTTTTATTAATCAAAAAGGGGGTGGTTCCTTTGGCAATTTTGCGTAAAGCAAAAAAGAAAATCAAGGAAGCGATTTCCAGAAAAAAGAAACCAGTTGTCGGCAAGAAAACTCCTGCCCGCCGGACCAAAAAAGAAATTCCTCCTGTTGCGGAAAAAGAAATCCCGGTGATCCAGGAAATTGCAATGGAACGGATGAAATATTTTACTCCTCAGGCCGCTCCTTCTGCGCCCAGGATCGTAGAAGAGCTCCCTGGTACATACGGTCAGGACCGGCTGGTGCTGCAGGTGCGCGACCCGCGCTGGATACATTCTTATTGGGAAGTGACACATTCAACCTGCGAACATTTTCGCCATCAATTAGGCGATAGCTTTTACAGCGCCAAAAGGATTTTACGCGTTTATGACGTCAGTAATGTTATTTTTAACGGCTCCAATGCCCATCGCTTCTTTGACATTGAGGTAGGGGATCAGGCCATCAACTGGTATATCGATACCAATGGCCCGGGCAGGTCCTGGTGCGTTGATTTCGGATTATTGCTTTCAGACGGCAGGTTCATTACTATCTTGCGTTCTAATACCGTGACTACTCCTTTGGACGGGCCTTCATGGATAACCGACGAAGAATGGATGATCCCGGAAGATATGTTCGCCAGGCTTTATGGCTTGGGATTTGGTTTTGGCAAGAGTTCGCCGGTTGGCAAGGCCTGGCAGGAAAGATTCAAGGTTTTATTTTCCGGAGCGCTGGCTTCACCAGGAATGGGTTCGAGCCCGGTAAAGAAAAAAATGCGCGAAAGGAAATTCTGGCTTGTGGTGAATACGGAACTCATTGTTTATGGCGCCACGGAACCGGATGCAAAAGTTACTATTCAGGGTAAGCCTTTGAAATTACGGCCAGACGGCACTTTCAGTTTACGTTTTGCTTTACCAGACGGAAAGCAGGTGATTCCCGTGGAGGCAACCTCTGCCGATGAATTGGAAACCAGGACGATTACTCCAATAGTCAGCAGGGAAACAAAAGCGCACACCAACTTAAGGGAGCAAGCCAAACATGAATAAAGGGTATCTTTGCATAGTTCTGCATACGCACCTTCCGTTCGTACGGCATCCGGAACATGAAGAATTTCTCGAGGAGGATTGGTTATACGAAGCAATCACGGAAACCTATATCCCTTTAATTGATGTTTTTGAAAGGCTGATCAATGAAAATGTGGATTTCCGGGTGACGATGTCTTTGACCCCGAGCCTGATCTCCATGCTTACTGACCCGCTTTTGCAGGAAAGATACCTTAAGCATATCAATCAACTTATTGAATTGGCACATAAGGAAGTTGAAAGAACGCGTTGGCAGGGAGAATTTCATGCCTTGGCGCAGATGTATTTGCATAATTTCTGTAAGTCGCGCGATATTTTCGAGCGCTACCGGCGCAATCTGATTAGCGCCTTTAAAGGCTTTCAGGATTTAGGCAAAGTTGAAATCGTTACCTGCGGCGCTACTCACGGTTATTTTCCTCTGATGGATGTTTGCAGGGAATCGGTGCGCGCGCAGGTAAAAGTGGCAGTGAGCCACTACGAAAAGAATTTCGGCAGGAAACCGATTGGCATTTGGCTGCCGGAGTGTGGCTATCAGCCGGGGCACGATGAAATCCTGAAAGAATCAGGCTTACGTTATTTCTTCGGCGATGCACATTCGGTGCTACACGGCACTCCCCGCCCGAAATACGGAGTTTTTGCTCCTGTATATTGTAAATCAGGAGTAGCTTGTTTTGGCAGGGATTTGGAATCTTCAAAACAAGTCTGGTCTTCTATTGAGGGTTATCCCGGTGATTATTTTTACCGTGAGTTTTACCGCGATATCGGTTTTGACCTTGACTATGATTATATCCGCCCCTATATCCATCGCGACGGAATTAGGATTAACACCGGCATTAAATACTACCGGATTACCGGCAGTGACAATAAGCAGCCTTATGATGCGCATATGGCCTGGAAAAAAGCGGCAGAGCATGCGGGTAACTTCCTGTTTAACCGCGAAAAACAGGTAGAATATCTGTATGATTTTATGCAGAAGAAACCGATCATTGTTTCTCCGTACGATGCGGAATTATACGGCCATTGGTGGTATGAAGGCCCGATGTGGCTGGAATTTCTTATTCGTAAGACGTATTTTGACCAGAAGACGATTAAAATGACCACTCCATCCGAATATTTATTGGAAAATCCGCGTAACCAGGTGATTACTCCTTCGATGTCCAGCTGGGGATGGAAAGGTTATAGCGAAATGTGGCTGCAAGGCTCCAATGACTGGATTTACCGCCATTTGCACACGTCTTCTTACCGCATGACCGAATTGGCAAAAGCCCATTCGCAGAATTCCTGTAACGGCATTGTCAAGCGCGCCTTGAATCAGGCGTTAAGAGAGCTACTCCTTGCCCAAAGTTCCGACTGGGCTTTTATTATGGGTACCGGTACTCATGTGTCTTACGCCGTAAGGCGTACCAAGGACCATCTTTTGCGCTTCACAACACTGTATGAGCAGATCAAATCCGGGGCAATCGATGATAATTGGCTAAGGGACATAGAATATAAGGATAATATTTTCCCGGAAATAGATTACCGCGTCCACCAGTAATTCTTGCAATATAATATGCTCGATAAAAATAATATCCCGCGGCACATCGCTATAATTATGGACGGTAATGGCCGTTGGGCGAAACAAAAGGGATTGCCGCGCACAGCCGGCCACCGTGAAGGAGTAAAAAGGGTAAAAGAGATCGTCCGGCGGGCAGCGCAATTGGGTGTTGAGGTAGTTACTTTTTTTGCCTTTTCCAGCGAAAACTGGGCCAGGCCAAAAAGCGAAGTCAGCATCCTGATGCGCTATTTGAATAATTTTCTGGATAGCGAAATCCGGGAACTGGAAGAAAACAATATCCGTTTTCTGACGATCGGAAGAAAAAACCCTGTGCCCGAATACCTTCAGGAAAAACTGGAAGACGCAGCCAGAAGGACGGCAAAGAATACGGGGCTAATAGTGGTGCTGGCGTTTAATTACGGCGCCCGCCAGGAAATTGTGGATGCGGCGAAAAAATTCTCAGAACGGGTAGAACTGGGGCAGGCAAAGGCAGCAGAGCTTAATGAGGAAATTTTTGGCAGTTATCTTTATACTGCGGGGTTGCCGGATCCGGACCTTTTGATCCGCACCAGCGCACAAATGCGCATCAGTAATTTTTTGCTCTGGCAGCTTTCTTATGCCGAGTTTTATTTTCCTAAAAAATATTGGCCGGAGTTTGGGCCTAAAGATTTGGAAAAAGCAATTGAAGTATACCAAAAAAGAGAGAGAAGGTTTGGGGGGATTTAATGCTGCTTAAGAGAATAGCTTCTTCTTTGGCCTTAATTGCGATTGTCCTGGCCACGATATTCCTGACCTGGTTTTTCAATTTGATGATGATTTTCTTTATCGTTATGGGGCTGTATGAATTTTTTACCATGCTCGAAAAGAAGGATATCAGCGCGTATAAATATTTCGGGATCATTATGGGGACAATTATCCCGGTTTCCATTATGTTGCGTTTTGAGCTGACCAAGAAATGGGAATTGCTCTTTATTATCCTGACACTTTTGTTCCTTATTGTTATGCTCTTTAAGCGCAGGAAAAATAGCGGGGTAGTGGTGGATATCTCTACTACTGTTTTTGGGATCCTTTATGTTTCCTGGTTTTTTAGTTTTTTGATCAAGATCCGCAACTTAAGCGGAGGGCTCGGTTTTTTTAGTACCGTGTTAATAGTTACCAAATTAGGCGATATCGGCGCATATCTAGTAGGATCGCGTTTAGGTAAAACGCCGTTGATCCCCAGGATTAGTCCGAATAAATCCATAGAAGGTTCGATCGGCGGGTTGATTTTCAGTATTTCAGGCGCTTTGGCCTGCAGCCCGTTTTTAAAGATGGATACCCTTCATGTGGTTTTGATCGGGTTAGTACTGGGTATATTGGGCCAGCTGGGAGATTTATCCGAGTCATTGATCAAGCGGGATTGCCAGGTAAAGGACTCCGGGGTGATCCTGCCGGGGATGGGCGGAATTTTGGATGTTATGGATAGTTTGCTTTTTACCGCTCCGGTATTTTATTTTTACATTAGTATTATCTTGAAGTAATGATGCGCTATATAGCGGTATTAGGTTCAACAGGGTCCATTGGCACAAGCACGCTTAGGGTAGTAAGGCAATTAGGCAATCGATTCCGGGTTTTGGGATTGACTGCAAATTCGAACATCGATCTTTTATATGCCCAAGCAAAAGAATTTAAGCCTGAATTTGTTTGTGTTGAAGAACCTCAGGCAGCTTTTTGCTTGCAGAAGAAACTTAAAACAAAAATTCTTACCGGGCAAGAGGGGTTAAAAAGGATTATTTCCGATCAGCGCTTAGAAAAAATAGTCCTGGCAATCAGCGGCTCTGCGGCCCTAAAACCTTTATTAACGGCAATAGAATGCCGGAAAAAAATCGCCCTGGCGAACAAAGAGGCATTGGTTATGGCGGGCCCTTTGATTATGCAAAAGGTAAGGGCCGCTGGCGCAGAGATTATTCCCGTTGACAGCGAGCAGTCAGCGATCTGGCAGTGCTTGCAGGCAGAAGAAAGCAATAAAATCAAGAAGGTTTATCTGACTGCTTCCGGCGGGCCATTGCGCGGTTGTAGCGTTCAAGATATAAAACGCGTATCACTAAAAAAAGTTTTAGAGCATCCGCGCTGGAAGATGGGCAAGAAAATCAGCGTTGATTCCGCAACCCTGATGAATAAGGGGCTGGAATTATTGGAAGCGATGTACTTATTTAACCTTCCGGCAAAAGAAATCGAAATTTTGATCCATCCGGAAGCAGTGATTCATTCGATGGTAGAATTCGTAGACGGGGTAGTAATGGCGCAGCTTTCTTTTACGGATATGCGTATCCCGATTCAATATGCTTTGACCTATCCGGAGCGCCTGGCGAATAATGCAGGCAGGGTGCAGTTTACGCGGATGAAAAGTTTGAATTTCGAAAAGCCGGATTTTAAAAAGTTTCCTTGTTTGCAGCTGGCTGTTGCCGTTGCCAATCAGGGCGGCACTGCGCCGTGCGTGCTGAATGCGGCAAATGAAATTTGCGTGCAGGCGTTTCTTAATAAAAATTTAAAATTTTGCTCCATTCCTATGATAATTGAAAAAGTCTTACGAAAGCATAAAAAAGTAAGTGTCCCGCGTTTAGAGGATATTTTTGCGGCAGATGCCTGGGCAAGGCAGGAAGCTATTCAAGCTATAAGAAAGGCAAATTAATGATTTCTATATTGGTTTTTGTGGTAATGTTCGGTATCCTGATTGTGGTGCATGAATTCGGCCATTTTATAGTTGCTAAAATGCAAGGGGTGCGGGTGGAAAAATTTGCTTTAGGTTTTGGCCCGGCACTTTTAAAAAAGAAAGTCGGGGAAACCGAATATAGCGTCTGTGCCGTTGCCTTAGGCGGCTATGTAAAATTAGCCGGCGATAACCTGGAGGAATATAAAGGTAAGAGCGACGAATACCTTTCTAAAAGCGCTTTTGCGCGGGCAAAAATCGTTTTTTTTGGGCCGTTCTTGAATTATATTCTGGGGTTGGTTTGTTTTTGGCTGGTTTTTTTTGGCGGATACCCTACGCTTACCGCTAAAGTCGGCGGGCTGCTCGATGGTTACGGCGCTAAAGAAGCAGGGATTATCGCAGGGGACAGGATTATTGCCGTGGACGGAAAGAAACTAAATTCCTGGGATGACCTGCAGATGGCTATTTACGATAAGGAGCCGGGCGCAGAGGTAAAAATCGATTATTTGCGCGCCGGTAAAAACTTAAGCGCAAATGTAGTTTTAAAAAAGAAAGAAGTGGATGACGCGTTAGGGAAAAAGCGCAATGTCGGGCTATTGGGGATTACCCCGGATTTCGAAGAGACAGTCAAGGTTAGGCATGGTATTATCGAATCGCTCTCTTTGTCCTGGCAAAAAGCCGGGATGTTGACCGTAATTACCTATAAAGCAATTTGGCGGATGATGAGCGGCAGCTTGTCTTTAAAAGATTCTGTTACCGGGCCTATCGGAATATTCGTGATTACGGCTAAAGCTGCGCATACGGGGTTAGCTTCGATATTAAACCTGATTGGCCTATTGAGCGTAAGTTTGGCGATCTTTAATTTGTTGCCTTTACCGGTTTTAGACGGCGGGCATATTTTTCTGCTGCTGGTAGAAAAAATCCGCGGCAGGTACTTAAGCATTAAAGCAGAAAGAATAATCAGCCAAGCGGGATTTTTATTTTTAATGCTATTGGTGGTAGTTGTTACTTATAACGATATTTTAAGGTTTTTCGGGGACAAGATTTCAAAGATCATTAAATAGATGGCAAAGTTATTTCGGCGTAAGGCTAGGGTAGTAAGGATCGGCGCTCTTTGTATCGGGGGAAATCATCCGGTTGCCATTCAGTCGATGGTAAAATTTAAGACCGCGCATACCGCTAAAGTTATCGCCCAGATTAAAGAATTGGAGAAAAGCGGGTGTGAGATCGTGCGCCTGGCAGTAAAAGATATGGATGACGCCAGGGCATTTGCCAGGATCAAGCCTAAAGTAAAGATGCCGTTGGTGGCAGACATTCATTTCGACTGGCGTTTAGGCATTACCGCAATGGAAAACGGCGCGGATAAAATCCGGTTAAACCCGGGGAATATTTTTCGTAAAGAAGAAGTAGTTGCAGTAGCAAAAGCCGCGAAAAAAAGAAAAATTCCTATCCGGATGGGGCTAAATTCCGGTTCGCTTCCTAAAGGGGGCGGACAAAGGGGTGTTCCCGGGCGGATGGTAAAAAGCGCTTTAGATTATATCAAGATTTTGGAAAGCTGTAATTTCCATGATATTGTCATTTCTTTGAAAGCTTCGAATATTCGCGATACTGTGGAAGCGTATCGTTTGATGGCTAAGGCTTGTGATTATCCTCTGCATCTGGGTGTGACTGCTACGGGTGCGCCTTTTTGCGGAGCGGTCAAATCCGCTATCGCAGTAGGGGCATTGCTTTTAGAGGGAATCGGAGATACGATCCGCATCTCTCTTACGCAAGAGCCGCAAGAAGAAGTTAAGGCGGCGAAGAGTATTTTAGAAGCCTTGGAACTACGTAATTTCGGGCCACAAATTATCAGTTGCCCGACCTGCGGGCGCTGCGAAGTGGATTTGGTGAATGTTGTTAAAGAATTAGAGAGCGCCCTACGCCGTACGCCGTACTCCGTACGGGCGAAGCCTTTAAAAATAGCAGTCATGGGCTGCGTAGTCAATGGCCCAGGCGAAGCAAAAGAAGCTGATTTGGGAATAGCTTTCGGAAAGAAAGAGGGCCTTTTATTTAAACACGGCAAAGCAATAAAAAAGGTTACCTTAAGAAAAAGCGTTTCGGCATTATTAAATCAGATAAATTAGCACCCGCCATAGGAGGATTTATGGATAAGATTTTAAAAGACAAGGTAAGGAAGAAGTTGATTGCCGAATACAATGAACTTTTTTCCCGTCCGACCATGGATGAAGCTGCGTTAAAAACCGCCTTCGATGAAATTCTTAATGATATCGCAAAAGAAGAGCATATTTATACTTCTGACCAGGATCGTAAAGTGTTAATGACTGAGATCCTGATAGAGTTTACCGGCCTGGGGATTATTGACGCATTGCTCAGCGACCCGACTGTCACAGAAATTATGATTAACGGCCCCAAAAGGGTATATTTGGAAAGAAACGGCAAGAAAGAGCTGGCCCAGCTTTCCTTTGATGATGAGCAACAGTTAAACCGGCTGATCTCGAAAATCCTAATGCCGACCCGCCGCCACGTCGACGAAGCAGTGCCTTTTACCGACGTTTCCTTAAAAGACGGATCGCGTGTAAATATTATTATTCCTCCTCTGGCAGTTGACGGGGCGATTATTACGATCAGGAAATTCTTAAGCGAGATTAGAAGCATGGAGGATTTATTGGGCCGCGGTACCCTTGATAAGAGAATGGCGGATTTTCTGATTGCCAGTATGCGGGCAAGGCTGAATTTGGTGGTTGCCGGCGCTACCGGTTCCGGAAAAACTACTACTTTGGGCGTGCTTTCCACGTATATTGATAAAGACGAACGGATTATTACTATTGAAGATACTCCGGAATTGCATTTATACCAGGATCACGTAGTGCGTTTGGAAACCCGCCAGCCGAATATCGAAGGTAAGGGCGAAATTACTACCCGGGATTTATTTAAAAATTCCCTGCGTATGCGGCCGGAGAGGATTATCCTCGGAGAAATCAGAGGCGGAGAAACCCTGGATATGCTTCAGGCAATCTGTTCAGGGCATACCGGTTCCCTGGCAGTCATGCACGGAAATACGCCGCAGGACGTCATTTACAGGATGGAAACCATGATCCTTACTTCAGGGGTGCCGATTACCCTGGACGCTGTCCACCGCCAGATTGCCGCGGCAATCCATTTGATTGTCCAGCAGGACCAGCTTTTAGACGGCACGAGAAGGATTACGCATATTGCCCAGATTAACGGATTAAAAGATGGGCAGGTAGTCCTGGAAGATATTTTTGTCTATGATATCGAAAGCGTAGAGGACGGTAAAGTAAAAGGCAAATGGAGGGCTACCGGAGTTATCCCGGTTTTTTACCCGTTATTTAAAAAAGCAGGAATTGATTTAGCTAAAGAAATCTTTAACGCAGGATAAAAAAATGTATTGGTCAAAAACATTTATACCGACACTTAAAGATGCGCCGCAGGAAGCGGAATCCGAATCGCATAAATTATTGTTGCGCGCCGGCATGATCCGGATGCTTATGGCAGGCGTATATTCATATTTGCCGTTGGGCTACCGCGCATTAATGAATATCCAGGATATAATCCGGCAGGAGATGCAGGCAAGCGGCGCAGCTGAAGTATTGCTTCCGGCTCTGCAGCCTTTGGAGCTATGGCAGAGGTCAGGCCGCGATAAAGACATCGGTGAGGTAATGATCCGTTTTACGGACCGTAAGGGGCGTAAGATTTGCCTGGGGCCGACTCATGAAGAGGTGATTACCGATTTAGTCAGGCAGCAGGTTTCTTCTTACAAGCAATTACCAGTAGTGCTTTATCAGATCCAGACAAAATTCCGCGATGAACTGCGCCCGCGTTTCGGATTAGTGCGCGGCTGTGAATTCATTATGAAAGATGCTTATAGCTTTGACAGGGATGAACAGGGCCTGGATAAAAATTACCAACTGATCTTTGCGGCATACGAGCGGATTTTTAAGCGTTGCGGCTTAGGGGTTTTAAGTGTCGAGGCTGATTCCGGGGTAATGGGCGGGAGCGTCTCGCATGAATTTATGGTTCCGGCACAGGAAGGCGAGGATAACGTACTTTTTTGCGCTGTTTGCCATAAGGGGTTTCCGGCGAAGGAAAATGCTGCTTTAAATTGCTCGAAGTGTAAGGGTAAACTGGAAAAGGTGAGCACTTTGGAAGTCGGGCATATTTTTAAATTAGGCACAAAGTACAGCAGTGTACTGGGGGCAAATTTCGTGGATGCGCAGGGAAAAATGCAGCCGATTATCATGGGTTGTTATGGGATCGGGGTCTCGCGCCTGATTTCTGCGGTAGTAGAGCAGAATCACGACGCAAACGGAATTATCTGGCCAATGGAAGTAGCTCCTTATAAGGTAATTATCCTGCCGCTGGATATTACGGAGCCTAAAATTATGGAGCAGGCAAACAATTTGCATGCCAGATTGGAAGGCGCAGGGGTAACAGTTTTACTTGATGACCGGGATGAGCGCGCAGGAGTAAAATTCAAGGATGCAGATTTGTTAGGTATTAATTTGCAGTTAGTTATCGGCAAACAGTTTTTAAAAGACGGCACTTTGGAATTAAAAGAACGCGGCAAAGAAGAGAAAAACGCCGTTACTGCAGAAGGGGTATTAGAGAAAATAAGGGCGGCTTTACATGGATAAAGAAGCGATTACCGCAGAGTTGACTGATATCATCGGTACTTTTCTGACGCAGGCAAGCCTGGAGTTAGTGGAATTGATTTTACGCCGAGAAGGCCCGCAATTGGTCTTACGTATTCTTGCGGATAGGCCTGAAGGCGGTATTACTATCGAAGACTGCGCATTTATAAACAAAGAAATCAGCCGTATCCTCGATGAAAAGAATATTATTGCAGACCAGTATCTCTTGGAAGTTTCTTCTCCGGGGATTGACCGGCCGCTAAAATCAAAAAACGATTTTTTACGTTCAAAAGATAAAGAAGTGAGGTTTTTTTTGAATGAAATGATAGAAGGGAAATTAGAATGGTTGGGAAAAGTTAAAGATGCGGATGAGGATTCCGTATTTATTGAAGTAAACGGGAAAGAATTGAAGATTCTTTTTACGCAAATTAATAAAGCAAAACAGGAGATTCTATGAGTCAGGAATTATTAGCGATATTGGACCAGATAGAAAGAGAAAAAGGGATTAAGAAAGAAGTGCTTATCCAGGCTGTGGAGAGCGCTTTGTTAAGCGCTGCCCGGAAAGTAATCGATATTAAGCCTGGAGAGGACTTGGCCGTGGAATTGGACCGCACTAACGGCAAGATCAGGGCTTTTCGGTTGAAAGACGAGAAAAGGGAAGAGGTCACTTCCATTGATTTTGGAAGGATTGCAGCTTCGACTGCCAGGCAGGTAATTATTCAAAAGATCCGTGAGGCAGAAAAAGAAGTGGTCTTCAATGATTTTCAGGGGCGAGTCGGGGAAATTGTTTCCGGAGTAGTTTACCGTTTTGACAAAGGCAATATCGTCGTTGACCTTTTGGGCAAAGCTGAAGGCATGCTTTTAAAACGCGAGCAAAGCCCTAAAGAAGAGTTCAAGCAGGGCCAGCGTATCCGGGCTTATGTGGTAGAAGTAAAGAAAGATACCCGTGGCCCGCAGATTATCCTGTCGCGGACACATCCGAACTTGATCAAAAAATTATTCGAGCTGGAGGTCCCGGAAATTTATGAGGGGATCGTAGAGATTAAATCAGTTGCCCGGCAGCCGGGAGAGCGCACAAAAATCGCCGTCTGGTCGAAAAACGAAAAAGTGGATTCCGTAGGCGCTTGCGTAGGAATGCGCGGCAACCGGGTGCGCAATATCGTCAATGAAATTCAGGGCGAAAAAATCGATATTGTCAGGTACAATGAGGATATTAAAGAATACATTAAAGCCGCATTATCTCCGGCAAAAATCGCGGAGATTAAGTTAGATAAAGAAACGCAAAAAGCCCAGGTAATCGTGGATGATGACCAGCTTTCTTTGTCAATCGGTAAGCACGGCCAGAATGTGCGCTTAGCTTCCAGGTTAATTGGCTGGGAACTGGATATCCGTAATAAAGCGGCAGCTGCAGCTGAAGCGCTTTCTCCGAAACAAAAAGAGGAAGAGGCGGTTGCGCCCACAGCAGAAGCAGGAGAGCAAGAGGCCAAGAAAACTAAGAAAGCCAAAAAAACGAAAAAAGCAAAAGCCGGCACGCCTATCGAGGAGTTTTCCGGAGTGGGAGAAAAAATTTTACAAGGCTTAAAAGCTGCCGGTTTTAATACCGCAGAGGAAATCGCCGCAGCAAAAGCGGAAGATTTATTGCAGGTTAAGGGTATCGGCGAGAAAAAAGCCGAAAAATTAATTGCCGAAGCAAAAAAACTAATCGAAAAAGAATAGAGGGTATTTATGGTAATTAAAGCGAAAAAAACCGTGAAAAAAGAGGTAAAGAAAGTCAGTGCCGCGCCTAAGAAAAAGGCAAAAGCAGCGGTAGTAAAACCGAAGATAGTTAAACCGGTACGCAAGGTTACTAAAGCTGCTGTTAAAGCGCCTAAGCCGGTTAAAGAGAAAAAAATCAAGGCAGAAGTTAAACCTCAGGTTATTCCGGGAAAGCCTAAACCGATAATTCCCGAAAAGCCGAAAGAAGTTATTCAGCCAACAGTGAAACCGGTTTCTGTCGCGCCGGTTACAATCAAGCCGCAAGTTAAGCCTGCGGTTGTTAAGCCTGTGGTTAAGCCTGTGCCGATGGCAAAACCGATTGTTGCGCCACAGCCTCCGCCGCCAGCAGCTCCGGCAGCACCAGTAGTAAAAAAGGAGCTGAAAGAGCTGGAATTAGAATTACCGATTACGCTAAAAGACTTAGCTATTAAGCTACAAGAAAAGCCTTCAGTCCTGATTAAAACTTTAATGGATATGAAGGTTATGGTCGGGATCAATCAGTTTTTAGACGAGAAAAGTGTTGTGGTAATTTGCGAAAAATACGGATACCGGATTAAACAAGCGCTGACTGAAGAAGAAGAAGCTATTGAAATGCACGAAGCTGCGGACCGGCCGCAAGATTTAAAGCCACGCCCGCCAATCGTTACTTTTATGGGGCATGTTGACCATGGCAAGACTTCTTTACTCGATGCGATCCGTGAAACCAAAGTCGTAGACACGGAACACGGAGGGATTACTCAGCATATCGGAGCTTATAGGGTGAACTTGCCGGAAGGAGAAATTACTTTTCTTGATACGCCAGGCCACGAAGCTTTTACGGCGATGCGTGCGCGCGGTGCAAGTGTCACCGATATCGTGGTTTTGGTGGTGGCAGCTGATGATGGCGTAATGCCGCAGACCAGAGAAGCCATTGATCATGCGCGCGCTGCCGGGGTTTCGATTATCGTGGCAGCCAATAAGATCGATAAGCCTCAGGCGAATATTGATCAGGTTAAAAAGCAGCTTTCGGAACTGAATCTTATGGCTGAAGACTGGGGCGGAAAAACCATTACTGTCCCGGTTTCTGCCAAGACCGGTGCGGGAATTGATGATTTATTGGAAATGATTTTACTCGAGGCGCAGGTCCTGGAATTAAAAGCCAATCCAAACCGCTTGGCGCGCGGGATCATTATCGAGGCAAAGATGTCTAAGGGCCGCGGACCGGTAGCTACACTTTTGGTGCAAAATGGCACGCTGCATTTAAACGATAATATTGTCGCGGGCAATTATTATGGGAAGATCCGCGGGATGTTCAATCATTTGGGGCACGCGGTTACTGCGGCAGGGCCATCGCATCCGGTTGAGATCCTCGGGCTTTCGGGGATTCCGCCTGCCGGAGAACAATTCTTTGCTTTAGAAAGCGATAAGCAGGCAAAAGAAGTTGTGGAGCTGCGCCAGGAAAAAGAAAAGCAGCGCCAGATTAAGACCGTAAAGCGTATTAGCCTCGAAGACCTTTACGCTAATATTAAGGAAGGAAAAATCAAAGAATTAAAACTGATTATTAAAGCCGATGTGCAGGGGTCTTTGGAAGCAATCAAGGATGTGGTGGGAAAGATTTCCACTCCGGAAATAAGAATGGAGATTATCCATGAAGGCGTAGGCAATATTAATTCTTCGGACGTAATCCTGGCAATTGCTTCTAATGCTTTGATTTTAGGCTTTAATATCCAGGCAGATGATTTAGCCAAGGAATTATCGGCAAAAGAAGGTGTGGAAATAAAAATCTATAATATTATTTATGAATTAGCCAGTGAAATTAAAGCTGCCCTGGAAGGTATGCTCGAGCCAAAATTAAAAAAGAGTTTCTTGGGCAGGGTCGAGGTAAGGAAAGTATTTAAGCTTTCTCGTTCAGGTACAGTTGCCGGTTGTTTTGTTACTAAGGGCAAGGTTACGCGAGGTAGTTCCGTTAGTTTAGTAAGAAACGGCGAAGTGATCTTTGAAGGCACTATCTCCGCCCTTAAGCGCTTTAAGGATGATGTCAAGGAAGTGGCAGAAGGTTTTGAATGCGGGATTACTTTAAACGGTTTTGATAATTTTCAGGAAGGCGATGTGATTGAGGCGCATGAGATTGAAAAGATCGCCAGGAAGCTATAGGTAAAAATTTAAAATGAAAAAAAGGATTTTGAGCGGAATGCGCCCTACGGGAAAATTGCATTTAGGGCATTTGGTAGGCGCATTAGATAATTGGGTGAAGCTGCAGGAGCAGTATGATTGTTTTTTTATGGTTGCCGATTGGCATGCTTTGATGTCGGAATACGAAAACCCGCAGAATCTAAAAGAAAATATCATTGATAACTTGGCAGATTGGATTGCTTGCGGTATTTCTCCGGAAAAAAGCGCAATCTTCGTCCAGTCGCAGGTCAAAGAGCACCTGGAACTGTTTATGATATTTTCTTTGCTCACTCCTTTAGGGTGGCTGGAGCGTTGCCCTACTTATAAAGAACAATTACGCGAGGTTAAAGGTCGTGACTTGAGCACTTATGGTTTCTTGGGATATCCGGCTTTACAAGCAGCGGATATTTTATTATACAAAGCACAAGTAGTCCCCGTAGGCGAAGATCAGCTTCCGCACGTGGAATTAACCCGGGAGATCGCCAGACGGTTCAACAGTTTATATAAAGAAAAAATTTTTCCCGAGCCAGATGCGCTTTTAACCAAGCAGCCGCGCCTGCTCGGCCTTGACGGCCGCAAGATGAGCAAAAGTTACAATAATTTTATCGCGCTTTCCGAGGATCCGAAGGATATCCGGAAAAAAATCCAGGGGATGTTTACCGACCCTTTACGGGTTAAGCGCACAGACCCCGGGCATCCGGAAAAGTGCAATGTGCATAGCTATTATGAGGTTTTTGCTCCGGAAAGAGCAAAGCAGATCGCCCCTGCCTGCCGTAAAGCGGAGATTGGCTGTACGGATTGTAAAAAAGAACTATCGGAGATTTTAGTACAAACTTTGAATCCCATACAGGAAAAGCGTAAGGAGCTCTTAAGCAATAAAGATAAATTATTTGGTATTCTGGAGCAGGGCAAGGAAAAAGCTTTGGCGATCGCCGAGAAAACGGTTGCCGAAGCCAAGAAAGTGTTGCACCTATTATAATGGCTTATAAAATTAAATTAGAAATTTTCGAAGGCCCGCTGGATTTATTGTTATATCTGGTAAAAAAAGACCATCTGAACATCTATGATATTCCGATTGCCAAAGTTACCGATCAGTATTTGGCGTATATGGAACTAATGAAGCTTTTGGACCTAAATATCGCCGGAGAATTTCTGGTGATGGCTGCGACTTTAATGCAGATTAAATCCAAGATGCTCTTGCCCGCGGAACCGCAGGAAAACCAGGAAGAGGAAGAGGATCCCCGCGCAGAACTGGTGCGCAGGCTCCTGGAATATGAAAAGTTCAAGGAAGTGGCGGAAACTTTACGCCAGAGGGAATTAGGCCAGCAGGAGGTATTTAAACGGCCGAAAGGCACGGACCCTGTTCAAATACCGCAGGAAAAAGAAGTGTATTTTGAAGCAAGCATCTTCGATTTGATCAGCGCTTTTTCCAAAGCCCTGGAAGAAGTCCCGAAAGAAGTTTTTTACGAGGTGTTCAAAGACGAATTTACCATTGAAGAAAAAGTACACCAGATTTTGCATCTTTTGTTGGAAAGGCCGAGCATGGCCATTTCCGAGTTATTTAAGGCAGCAAAGAATAAGATCGAAACGATCGTTACTTTTTTGGCGATCCTGGAGCTAATCAGGATGAAAGAAATCGTGGCTGTCCAAAAAGGGCTTTTCGAGGATATAGAAATTACCAGGAATAAAAACAATATTATCCCTTATGAGCGAAATAACAAGAGAGAAACTAATTAAGCCGCAAGATGCCTCTTTACAGGCGCAGGTATTTAACGCGGAAAATGAAACCGAAGAGGATTTAGTTTTAAATCTTTCTTTGCGGCCGAAAAAACTTTCCGAATTTGTCGGCCAAAAAGAACTGGCGGATAATTTAAAGGTTTGCTTAACCGCAGCCAAGCAAAGAAAAGAGCCGTTAGAGCACTTGCTTTTCTCTGGCCCGCCAGGCTTAGGGAAAACATCCTTGGCACATATTGTTGCTCATGAAATGGGCACAAAGATCACCGCAACGAGCGGCCCGGCAATCGAAAGGGCGGGGGATTTGATCGGGATACTCACTAACCTGGAAAAAGGGGACATCCTTTTTATCGACGAGATTCACCGGTTGTCCAAAGTAGTCGAAGAGTTCCTTTATCCGGCTATGGAAAATTTCCAGATCGATTTTGTGATCGATAAGGGGCAATTCGCCAGGACGATCAAATTTAACCTTAAGCCTTTTACTTTAATCGGCGCAACTACCCGCACCGGGCTTTTGGCTTCGCCTTTACGTTCCAGGTTCGGGATTTTTTACCATTTGGATTTTTACCGGATCGAGGACTTGGCAAAGATTATTAAACATTCGGCAAAAATTTTAGGGTTAGAGATTGAATCGGAAGCGGCAGATGAAATAGCACGGCGCGCCCGCGGCACACCGCGGATTGCCAATCGCCTCTTACGCAGGGTCAGGGATTACGCGCAGGTAAAGAGGCTAAAGCAAGTTGACCTAAGAATAGCCAGGGAAACTTTGGAAGAGTTAGGGATTGACCCGGCAGGGCTTGATGACTATGACCGCAAGGTTTTAAAGACGATTATCGATATTTATGAGGGAGGGCCAGTGGGTGTTGAGTCATTGGCAGCCACTTTGAATGAAGAAGTCGATACTATCGTAGATACAATCGAGCCGTTTTTACTGCAGGCAGGATATTTGAAGCGCACTTCGCGCGGTAGATTAGCCACAAAGCAGGCCTTTGAGCACTTCGGGCTAAAGAATAAAGAGAAGCAATCAGAATTATTTGACAAATGAAGATACTATTACATATTTGTTGCGCGCCGTGCATAATTTATCCGCTGAAAGCGCTAAAAGAAAAAGGCGCAGCGGTTACCGGGTTCTTTTATAACCCTAATATTTATCCTCAGGAAGAATATTTAAGGAGAAAAGAGGCGTTGGAGATTTATAGCCAGGGACAGGGTGCCGAAATTATTTATCCGCAATACCGCCCCGAAGAATATGTGCAGGCGACACAAGGCAAAGAGGGCAAAGAAAGATGTTTAAGCTGCTGGAATTTCCGGCTTAAAAAAACCGCTCAGGAAGCAAAGCTCAGGCAGTTCGAATATTTTTCCACAACGCTATTAGTTAGCCCCTATCAGGATCAGGAAGCCTTAAAGAAAATCGGGGAAGATTTAGCTGCGCAAGAAAAAATTAAATTTTATTACGAAGATTTCCGTATCGGTTACAGGGATGCCCATAATGAGGCCAGGCAAAAGGGTATCTATTGCCAGAAATATTGCGGCTGTATCCATTCCGAGGCCTCAAGTCATAAAAAACATAAATAATTTTTTATCCGGTAAAAATAATGATTAAAAAAGCGTTATTATTTTTTGTTTTATTTTATTCTTTCCTGCATCCTGTTTTTGCGCAGCCAAAGGAAACCAGCCGCGGCGTCTGGGTGACTGTCTTCTCCCAGAAAAAAGCGCTCTATTCAAAAAAGGCGGCGCTAGAGCTTATCAATTTGTGCAAAGAGGCAAAAATTAATGAAATCTATCTACAGGTTTATCAGTCGGGCAAGGCTTATTATAATTCCGTAATTCTAGACCAGTCAAAATACCGGGAAATGCTGCAGAAGGACCAAGCTGACCCGATAGATTTTTTATTAAAACAGGCAAAGGAGAATAATATTAAGGTATTTGCCTGGGTTAATCTTTTAAGCCTGGGGCAGAATACGGATGCCGATATCGTAAAAAAATTCGGCAAGGGTATTCTCACCCGTGATCAATATTTACGGCCCTCCGGGAAGGAAAAACCGCTGGAATCGGATAAATATTATTTAAGGGAGGACCAGTATTTTCTCGAGCCGGGAGACCCCAGAGTAGCAAGGTTTTTGATTGCTATCGTCGAAGAAATTAGCAAGCGCTATCCTTTATTTAGCGGTTTTCACCTGGATTACGTGCGTTACCCGATGACCGTGCCTTTTATTCCCAGCTCTAAATTCAATAAGTTCGGATTAAGTTATGGCTACGGTAAAAAGAATCTCGAGCATTTTTCTTCTTTGGCCGGGATTGATCCGTTGAATGGATTAAAAACCGACAAGCAATGCCTGGAGTGGGATAATTGGCGAAGGCAACAAGTTAGCAGCCTGGTAAGAAGGATTTCCAAGCACATTAAACTTCAAAACCCCCAGATGCTGGTTTCTGCTGCCGTAGTACCGTCTGCGGAGCGGGCATATGCTAGTTTATTCCAGGATTGGCCGCTCTGGCTGGAAGAAGGAGCTTTAGATTATGTGGTTTTAATGAATTATACGCCGGATGAGCAATTAACTAAAGAAATGGTCAGGTCTGCTTTGGCCCAGCGGCAAAAAGGAAGAGTCTTTGTAGGAATGGGCCTATTTTTAATGAAGGATAGCTTAAGCATTTTCCAGGAACAGTATGAAATAGTGCGCGGCCTTAATCCCGACGGCATAGCCATTTTTTCCTGCGATGATTTAACCCCAGAGGTTGTGTCTTATCTTGCTAAAACTTTCTGATTTCGAATATAATTTACCTAAAGAATTAATTGCGCAATATCCATGTGCAAAACGCGAAGATGCCAGGATGTTGGTGGTGTCGCGCAAAACCGGTAAAATCGAGCACCGGGTTTTTAAGGAAATCGCCGGATTTTTTAAGCCGGATGATTTGTTTGTGCTGAACAATACCAAGGTCCTGCCCAGCCGGCTATTGGGGAGGCGCTCTAGCGGAGGCAAGGTTGAAGTTTTGCTTTTAAAGCGCAAAAGTGGTTTGACCTTTGATGCTTTAATCAAGCCGGCGCGCTTAAAAATCGGGGAAAAAATAATTTTTAACGGCAATAGCGCCTTTGGAACTTTAAGTAACCGCAATGAGTTGACTTTTGATTTGCCGGATATAGAAAGTATCTATTCATTGGGCGTTATGCCCTTGCCGCCGTATATTAAACGTAACCCCGAGGCCAGCGACAATATCGATTATCAGACGGTTTTTGCCAAAGAAGCCGGGGCAATTGCATCCCCTACGGCAGGATTGCATTTTAGTAAAGGATTACTTGAAGATATCCAAGCATCCGGGATTAAAATCGCGCATATTACTTTGCACGTCGGGATTGGTACTTTTAAGCCGGTAAAATCCGACGACATTACTCAGCACAGGATAGAGCCTGAGGCTTTTAAGGTCCCGGAAGAAACTATTGATTTGATTGCGAAAACGCGCAGCAAGAATCGCTTAACCTTGGCAGTAGGCACTACAGTTTGCCGGGCATTGGAAACTTTTGCCGCAGGAAAAAAAGAAGGAGAGGCAGACCTTTTTATTTATCCGGGGTATAAATTTAAAATTGTAGACTGCTTACTCACGAATTTTCATCTGCCTGGTACGACTTTGCTGATGTTGGTGCATGCTTTTGTGGGGGCAGATTTGGCAAAAGAGGCTTACAGAAAAGCAATCGAAGAAAAATACCGTTTTTACAGCTACGGCGATTGTATGTTGGTGATATAGATGTATACATTAATCCATAAAGAAAAGAACAGCCGGGCAAGGCTGGGAAAATTAAAGACTGCGCACGGAGAAATCGAAACTCCCTGTTTTATGCCGGTAGGTACCCATGCTACGGTTAAAGGCGTATTCCAGCGCGATTTGGAAGGGATGGGCGCGCAGATTATCCTTGCTAATGCCTATCATGTGTTTTTAAGGCCGGGTTTGGGAGTGATTGCTAAAGCAGGAGGGTTGCATAATTTCCTATCTTGGCAGAAGCCGATTCTTACGGACAGCGGCGGATATCAGATTTTTAGTTTAGCACGTTTAAGGAAAATTAGTGACCGGGGAGTGGAATTCCAATCGCACGTGGACGGGAAAAAACATTTTTTTACTCCCGAGGATGTAGTGGAGATCGAAGAAACCTTAAGCTCGGATATTATCATGCCTTTGGATGAGTGTGCCGATTATCCGACTGCCAAAGACCACGCCAGGGTTGCCATGGAGCGTACTATCCATTGGGCAAAGCGCGCGAGAAAAGCCAAGAAAAAAAACAGCCAGCTATTGTTCGGGATCATCCAGGGTGCTACTTACGATGATTTGCGCAAACAATGCGCGCAGGAAATCATAAATTTGGATTTCGACGGTTACGCTATCGGTGGGGTTTCCGTAGGAGAGCCGAGCCACCTGATTTATGAAACTATCGATTACGTGAGTGGCCTGTTGCCTGAAGATAAAGCGCATTATGTGATGGGTATTGGCTATGCCCCGGATATATTGGAGGCGGTAGAAAGAGGGATGGATATGTTCGATTGCGTGATTCCTACGCGTTACGGCAGGAATGGCACGGCTTTTACCAGCGAAGGAAAAATCGTGATCCGTAATTCCCCTTATATCGAAGATTTTTCTCCGTTGGACAAGCGCTGCGATTGTTATGTTTGCAAGAGTTTTAGCCGCGCATATCTCAGGCACCTCTTCAATGCAGAAGAAATGTTAGGGCTAATGCTTTTATCATACCATAACCTCTATTTTTTCTTAAAAATGATGCGCGATGTCAGGCAGGCAATCAAGGAAGATAACTTTAGCGAATTTAAAAAAGAATTTTTAAATAATTATAACAGGGTTAATCAATGAAAATTGACATCATCACAATTTTTCCGAAAATGTTCGGCCCGGTACTCAATGAGTCGATTGTGAAGCGTGCACAAGAAAAGAAAAAAGTGAAAATTGCCGTCCATGATTTAAGGGATTATACGCTTGATAAGCACAGAAAAGTTGATGATCGTCCCTTCGGCGGCGGTTCTGGCATGGTTTTGACTGCAGAGCCGATTTTCCGGGCAGTAGAGAAAATAAAGTCACAAGGCCGCCTGTCTGTCCGGCAGGCAGGCAAGGCTACAAAGCCACATGTGGTATTATTGTGCCCTCAAGGCGAGAAGCTTACGCAAAAGAAAGCCAAAACCCTTGCGAAACGCAAGCATCTGATTTTGATTTGCGGCCATTATGAAGGCGTAGACGAGCGGGTAAAAGAAAATCTCGTAGATGAACAGGTTTCTATCGGAGATTATGTTTTAACCGGAGGCGAGTTAGCGGCAATGGTTTTGGTGGATTGTTTGGTGCGCCTGGTCCCGGGAGTGCTGGGGGATAAAAATTCCTTGAATTTTGAGTCATTCGAAGGTAATCTATTAGAATACCCACAGTACACCAGGCCTGCTAATTTCCGCGGGATGGATGTGCCGGAAGTACTCTTATCGGGTAATCATCAAAAAATCGCAGCCTGGAGAAAAAAAGAAGCTATCAAGAAAACAAAGAAACTCCGGCCTGATTTATTGAAGCTTAAGAATTAACCAACAATAGTATGCACGCCGCCATACAGGAGTGGCGGGTGCGCCGCTTTCTGCGGCGAAAGGAGTAACACAAAATGGATAAAATGAAACTTATCGAAGCCCAGTATACCAATAAACAAATGCCGAAATTTAACGTTGGCGATACGGTAAAAGTATTGGTTAAGATTCCGGAAGCTCCGGACAAAGTGAGGCTGCATCCTTTTGAGGGGGTAGTGATCTGCAAAAAAGGAAGCGGCACAAAAGAAAATTTTACCGTACGTAAGGTTTCTTTTGGCGAGGGGATCGAACGCGTTTTCCCGTTGTATTCGCCGAGTATCGACCGGATCGAAATTATCCGTTCAGGCAAGGTCAAACGCGCAAAGCTTTATTACCTGCGCGGCAAGGTAGGTAAACGCGCCACTAAGATCGAGTCAAAAGAAGAAAAACTGCCTAAATAAAAGTGTTCTACTACGAGCGCAAGCTGCAAAGTAGAGGCATAGAATTGATCATTGGCGTTGATGAAGTGGGCCGTGGCCCTTTAGCCGGTCCGGTAGTAGCTGCGGCAGTGGTTTTAAAGGAAATAAATTTTTCCAACCGTATTGACGATTCGAAGAAGCTTAGTTCTTTGCAAAGAGAGAATGCCTTTAAGGAGATTATCCGTAAGTCCGTATTTGGCATTGGCATCGTAAACGAAAAGATAATTGACCGCAAAAATATCCTGGTAGCTACCACAATGGCAATGGAGGAAGCGGTATTAAACCTCCTGTATAATTGCGGGGTAAACCAGGGCAAAGGATGCCATATCCTGGTTGACGGGACAGTAAAACTGAACCTGGGCATAGAATATACCAATATTATAAAAGGGGATTCCCGTTCGATCAGTATCGCTTCTGCTTCTATTGTTGCCAAGGTAGTGCGTGACCGGATCATGGTTTTGTATGACCGTCTTTATCCGGTTTATGGTTTTTTACGGCATAAAGGTTACCCTACCTTAGAGCATAGAGACGCCTTAAAGAAATTCGGCGCTTCTGCTATCCACAGGATGAGTTTTGACGGTGTCTAAGCTAAATTTAGAGCTGGGAAATTCCGGTGAAGATATCGCAGTTGATTTATTGCGCAGAAACGGCTACCGGATCATTACCAGGAATTTTCGCACTAAATCCGGCGAAATCGATATTATCGCCTGGGAAGCGGACACAATCTGTTTTGTAGAGGTTAAGACGCGCCAAAGCCTTAAAGTCGGTTTTCCGGAGGAATCGGTTACGCCGAAGAAACAAAGACACGCTTCCCGCGCCGCTCTTTTATTTTTAAAGAACCATAATCTCTTAGGTAAAAGGGCAAGATTCGATGTGGTGTCTGTGTTGCTTAGCGAAGAAAAAAAAGAGAGTAAGTTGATCAAAAACGCTTTTGCTTTAGAGGAGGGTTATAGTTATTAAGATGATGTATAAAGATGTTTCGATAGAAAAATACCTTGCGGATTTAGGGGCAAAGCTCCCTGCTCCCGGAGGCGGCTCTGTAGCTGCTTTGACTGCGGCAATGGGAGCAGCGTTGATTAGTATGGTGCTTAATTTTACTTTGGGTAAGCCGAAGTACTCAGAGTATGAAGAAGAACTGCAGAAAATACTGGCTAGCTCCGAACAGCTAAGCAAAAGATTCCTTGAGCTGGTTGATTTAGATGTGATAGCTTACAAAAGTAAAAATCTTAATGATGCTTTGAATATTCCTTTTATGACCGCGCGCCTCTGTTTTGAGGGGATAAAACTTTGCCCTCCATTGATCCGCAAAAGCAATGTTAATTTAATTAGCGATGTAGCTGTGGCAGCAGTGCTTTTGGAGGCAGGTTTCGTGAGCGCTAGTTTCAATGTGGAGATAAATTTAAAAGGCCTTAAGGATGAGAAATTAGCCGGAAAAATCAGGAAAGAGCTGCAAGAGAAAGAAAAAAGGATTAAGCGGATAAGGCATCTCATGGAGGAGAAAGTTGGCAAAATTATTAGAGGGTAAGCCTTTAGCAGAGACGATTAAGGAAGGGATCAAGCAGGAAATCGCGACACTAAAAAATAAACCGGTTTTAGCAAGTGTGATGGTCGGAGAGAATGCCGGTGCAGAAAGCTATACCAAGTCGCAGAAAAAAGCCGCAGAAGCTTTAGGTATCGAATATAATTTAGAGAAATTACCCGGCGATACGCAAGAAAGTGCCCTAATCGAATTTATTAAGAAGCTAAATGCAGACAAAGCAACAAACGGAATCATTATCCAGATGCCGTTACCACAAGGCATCGATTACAAGAAAATCAGTGCATTTATTGCTCCGGAAAAAGACGTAGAAGGGATGCATCCGGCTAATATAGGTAAGATTATTTTTGGAAAGGCGAAAATCCTGCCTTGTACAGCTGCGGCAGTAATGGAGTTGCTATCTGCTAGCGGCGCGGACTTATACGGTAAAGAAGTAGTGGTGGTCGGGCATAGTGAAATCGTGGGCAAGCCCCTAGCCCTTTTATTGCTGGAAAAATTCGCTACGGTTACTGTTTGCCATATTGGTACTTCCAAGGCGGGGAAATTAGAAGAACATGTGCGTAAAGCAGAAATCTTGATTGTGGCAGTAGGAAAAGCCGGATTAATCAAAGGCGATTGGGTAAAAGATGGGGCAATTGTTATCGATGTGGGGATTAACCGCGTAGCTGAAAAAATAGTCGGTGACGTAGAATTTGAGCCCGCAGAAAAGAAGGCTGCTCAAATTACTCCGGTTCCCGGAGGAGTAGGGCCTTTGACTGTGACTATGCTGATGCGCAACTTGGTAGAGGCTGCGAAATTACAGCAAGCTTAGATGCGCACGATTGTTCTTTTGACGATTTCCAATGTTTTTATGACTTTTGCCTGGTACGGCCACCTGAAGTTTAAAAACTCGCCGCTCTGGATTGTAGTTCTGGTGAGCTGGTTGATTGCTTTTGCGGAATATTGTTTTCAAGTGCCGGCAAACCGCATCGGTTCTTATAGGTTTACTGCGGCGCAGCTAAAAACCATCCAGGAAGTAATTACTTTGGTAGTTTTTACGGTTTTTTCCGTACTGTATTTAAAAGAAGAATTCAAATGGAATTACGCCGTAGGCTTCTTGCTAATCCTAGCGGCAGTTTTCTTTATCTTTAAAAAGTGGTAATCAAATGACCTTCAAAGAAAAAATTCAAGCTGGGAAGTTTTTGTTAACCTCAGAGATCGGCCCGCCAAAAGGCATTGAAACCAAGCAATTATTGGAAGACGCAGAATTGATCCGTAAGCGTGTTGACGCAATTAATGTGACCGACCTGCAGAGTTCGGTAATGCGCTTGGGTTCTTTAGGCGTTTGCGTTTTATTAAAGCAAAACGGTTTTGAGCCGATCTATCAGATTACCTGCCGCGACAGGAACCGTTTGGCATTACAATCCGATATTCTTTCCGCAGCAAGTTTCGGCATTGAAAACCTTTTGATTTTAACCGGCGACCATCCTGCGCTTGGCGACCATCCGGAAGCAAAACCGGTCTTTGACCTGGATTCCGTGCAATTGTTACAAGTGGCAAAAATCCTTCAGCAGGGTACGGATATGAAAGGCAATAAATTGTTGGGCGAAGCGCCAAAATTTTGTATGGGCGCAGTGGTAAATCCCGGAGCAGACCCTCTTGAACCGCAGATTATTAAAATGGAGAAAAAAATCGCTGCGGGCGCTGAATTTTTCCAGACCCAGGCAGTCTATGACATTAAGCTTTTTGAAAATTTTCTGCAAAAAACCAAACATTTGAAGACTACGATCATGGGGGGAATCGTTTTATTGAAATCCGCCGGCATGGCAAAATATATGAACCAGAATGTTGCCGGAGTTTCCGTTCCGGAAGCTTTAATTAAAGAAATGCAAGAGACTAAAGACAAGGCTGCAACCAGTATCGAGATTGCCGCGCGCTTGATCAAAGAATTAAAACCAATGTGCCAGGGCATTCATTTGATGCCGATTGGCTGGGATAAGCTAGTACCTAAAGTTTTAGACGCAGCCTCACTTTAAAATGGCGAACTTACCTGCGATCCCCGGAGCAAGAAAAAAAGGCGTTGTGTTTTTAAGCACCCCCGAAGACCTTAAAAAACTAGATGAATATTTGATTAATGATACTGTGTGTATCAACGGGCCGCAGGACTGGACAGTCGGCCTAGCCAAACAACTCCAGGAAAAATTCAAAGTAGGGATCAAGCTGGTTAACCCGGATAGCGATATTGCAGGACTGCCTTCGGAGATTGAGGTAGTGCAAAGCCCGATTCAGGAAATCGTCGGCGAAGGCAAGGCAGAAGCAGTTAAATTCAAAGACGGAAAAGCAGTCGGTGTATCTTTAGTGGTTTTCGTAGAAGGGCAAATTACAGGAAAGGGAGAAGAAATGTCCGCAGATGTCATCATCCAATTAGGCACTAAAGGCAATGAAGCAGTATTAAACCTTACTAAAACAGTTCTCGAAGGCGCAATTAAGGCTAAGGGGAGCGATGCGAAATTGGCTTTTCCGGAGACTAACTATTATTTGCCGTTAACCGATGCGCTTTTAAAAATCGAAGTCAAAACTTTAGCGGATTGTTCTGTTGTGTTGCAGCAGGCAGAGGCTTTGAGTAAAAACCAGGCAGCCGGCAATGGTTTTAATATTCCGGCGCTGGGCGGGATATTGAATAAAGGTGTTGCTACGTTGCTCTGCGAAGAAATTTTAGCGGTTTTAAAATACGAAAATCATGAGCATCCGCAGGCCGGATACGCCGGGTTTTTGTCCGATACATTACTGCGTTCTTTAGGGATTCAGCTTGTCGACGGAAGGATCGCCGGGATTGCAGTGATTTTAGGCCCGGCAAAAGACGAAGCTTCTGCAGTTACTTTGATCCGGGAGTTCCAGAGCAGAAGTATTGTCAGTATTTTAGTCGGTAATCTGAACGGAAAAACTTTTAAGGCGCAGTTGGAAGCCCAAAAAATCGAGATGGGCCTGGAAAATTATATTGTCCCTTTAGGAGAAGATTATTTATCGGCGATTTACGCGGTCAACTGGGCTATCCGCGCTCCGCTAATGTACGGCGGATTAAAAAGCGGGCAATGGCAGGAAATTTTAAAATATACCCAGCAAAAGGTGCCGGCATTTGTCGTGCTTTTAAGCCACGTAGATGAAGTGATTGTCGCTACGGGTTTAGGCGTATTGGCCCTAGGTTTTCCGATTATTACGGACTTGGAAGTGCCGAATTTAGGAAAGATTGATACGACACTTTTCGAGGCACTGGTTACGCAAACCGACTATAAAAAACTTGCTGCAAAATGTATCGAAGTCAGGGGCCTAAAAGTGAAAGTCGCCAATATCGATATCCCGGTTCCTTATGCCGCTGCCTTTGAAGGCGAGCGCGTGCGCCGGGAAAATCTTTATGTGGAATTCGGCGGCAAAGCCTCCGCTGCTTTTGAATACCTTTCCATGAAGAAGATGGAAGAGGTTGAAGACGGAAAAATCGAACTTGTCGGGCCGGATATCGATGGATTGGAAAAAAATTCCAGGAGTTTGCCGTTGGCAATCATCGTGGAAATTGCCGGCAGAAAAATGCAAAAGGATTTTGAGCCTATCCTGGAGCGCCAGATCCACCGTTTTGTCAATTACGCCATGGGCCTGATGCACGTCGGCCAGCGCGATATGAACTGGATCAGGATTTCTCAGGATGCCTATCAAAAAGGTTTTCGCTTAAAGCATATCGGGGTGATTTTGCATGCCATGCTGCATCAGGAATATAGCGCAATTGTCGATAAGATTGCGGTAAAACTTTATACCAAGCAGGCGGATGTAGAAAAATTGCTTGCCGGAGCGAATAAGACTTTTGCCGAGCGCGATGAACGTATTGGCGGCATGACCGACGAAAGCGTAGATACTTTTTATTCCTGCTTGTTGTGCCAGTCATTTGCGCCTAACCACGTTTGCATTATCACTCCCGAACGCTTAGGGTTGTGCGGGGCATATTCCTGGCTCGACGGCAAAGCCTCTTATGAAATTACGCCTACCGGCCCGAACCAGCCGATCTTGAAAGGAAATGCCTTGGATGCAAAATTGGGGCAGTGGAAGAGTATCAATGATTTTGTTTACCAAAAATCGAATAAATCCGTGGAAAAAGTAAATATGTATTCGATGATGGATGCCCCGCAGTCATCCTGCGGGTGTTTTGAGTGTATTGTGGCAATTATCCCCGAAGCTAATGGCGTTATGGTAGTGCATCGCGATTTTTCCGGGACAACACCTTGCGGCATGACATTTACTACTTTAGCCGGCTCAGTTGGCGGAGGAGTACAGACTCCCGGGTTTGCCGGAGTAGGAAAATTATACATCGTGAGCAAAAAATTCATTCTTGCCGAAGGCGGATTAAAGCGTTTAGTGTGGCTGCCTAAAGAGCTAAAAGAGCTTTTGAGCGAAAAATTAAAAAAGCGCTGCGCAGAAATCGGCGAGCCTGATTTAATGGAAAAAATTGCCGATGAATCCATAGCTACTAATTCAGAAGAATTGTTGGCATATTTGGAGAAAGTTAAGCATCCTGCGTTAAGCATGGATCCTTTAATTTAAACGGTATGCCGCTTTCTGCGGAATTTTTCTCTTGACCACAAGGAAATTGAAGGTATAATTAATGGTATCAATGGTTTACCCCTCCTTCAAAAATAGCCTAAGGACAATAATCATTGCTATCTTTCTTATGGGTCACTCTTTTGTTTTCGCTGCACAGCAATCTACGATAAATAGTTCTTCTGCTCAAAATACTAAAGCAAAAAAGGGGCTTCCGGAGCTTGGCCCGTTGGCCGGATTTCAAAAAATGGCCAGGGATTACCGTCAGCAAGGTGTTGTTTTGCAAGATGCCGGTAACCTGGAAGATGCGAAAGCTTTTTATCAGCGCGCAGTGATTGCCGATCCCTTATACGCGGTTCCTTATAATGATTTAGGTATTATCGCCGAGGCAGAAGGGGATTTGCCTTCGGCGGAGGAATATTACTTGAGATGTATCGGAGCTGACCCGGGGTTCTTAAGCGCTTATTCAAACTTGGCCCTTTTATACGAAACCCAACGTAATCTAAAGAAGGCGCAATTCTTCTGGGAGAAAAGGGCGGAATTAGGCTTACCCGATGAGCCCTGGACGTTAAAGGCCCAACAGCGGGTTGAAGATATCAAGGTTGCTACCGGGCAAAAACAAGGCGAGCTGGCAGCTCTCGGAGAAAAGGAAGTTGCGGACCTGGCAGAAGGGATTGCCGCGCAAAAGAAATTGATCCGCGAGGATGATAAGGCGGCAGCCAGAATTTATTTTGAACGGGCAAAAAAACATTATGATACAGGAGATACACTGCAGGCTTATCGGGAGGCCCTGGATGCCATGCAACTAGATTCGGATAACTTAAGGATAGTAGAGTTCGTGGATAAGTTGCAGAACAGGTTGTTAGTCAGATAAGAGAGCAAAAAAGCCTTAGTTATTCCTACCAAAATTTCCCATGAAATAATCCATGAAAGAAAAACGGGTATATTTAATTGATGCGACGGCATTTTGTTACCGGGCATTTTTTGCGGTAAGCGGCTTAAGTACTTCTTTTGGCCAGCCCACGAACGCAATTTTCGGCTTTGTGAATATGCTCAATAAAATTTTGAAGGAGCATGACCCGCAATACCTGGCAGCTTGTTTCGATGTGTCCAGGGAAACCTTCCGTCAGAAAAAATACGCGGAATATAAAATACAGCGCCCGCCTATGCCCGAAGGGCTGCAGGGGCAGTTCCCTTTGATCAAGAAAATCATTGCCGCTTACGGAATAGAGATTTTGGAAAAAGAAGGCTTTGAGGCGGATGATGTGATTGCTACACTCTCTAAGCAGGCAGAGGAAAAGGGGCTGGCAGTAACGATTATCAGTTCTGACAAGGATATGCTGCAATTGGTGAATAAGAACACAAAGGTGTTTAGCCCTTATAAGAATGAGGGTACTTTTTATGACGAAAAGAAGATTTTGGAGCGTTTTGGAATTTCCGCCGGACAAATCCCCGATATTCTGGCTCTGATGGGAGACGATGTTGATAATATCCCCGGGGCAAAAGGCATCGGCGAAAAGACCGCGGTAGAATTAGTAAAAGAGTTCGGTTCGGCAGAAAACCTTTTGGATAACGTTGCTAAAATCAAGCAGGAAAGGCTGAAAAAAATCGTCCAGGAAAATGCGCAGAATATCAAATTAAGCAAAGAGCTGGCGATTTTGGATAAGGATGCCGGAGTGGCGCTGGACTTGGAAAAAATCAAAATCGGCACTCCTGATTACCAGGAATTATTCAGCCTTTTTAAATACCTGGAATTTAAGTCGTTTTTAAAAACCCTTCCCCTTGAGGAAAAACCGGTTGAACAGGCAGCAGTAGAGAAAATAGAAGATAAGGATTTAAAAGAGGCGTTCGGGAAAACAGGGGAATTATTTCTTTTTGGGGTTTCCGAAAACGATTTGGTATTTTGCGCGGAAGAAAAAATTTTCCGCTTCAATAAGCTTGGCGCAGGAATAAAACAGGCACTTGCCGACACAAAGCTAAAGAAAATCGGCCACGATTTAAAGAAGGCTAAAGTTTCCCTGGCGAAATCGGATCTGGCTTTGGCGGGCGCGTATTTTGATACTATGATCGCCGCATATTTGATTAATCCCTCTGCCGGAGGATTTACTCTGGCTGACCTGGCATGGAATTACCTTAAAGAAGGGGTTAAGGAGGAAACACTGGGGCCCGGCCGGGCAATCGACCTTATCATTCGCTTAAGGCCAAAACTGGAAGAAGAGTTGCGGGAAAAGGAACTTTTGAAACTTTTTTTTGACCTGGAGATGCCGCTTTCCGAAGTTTTGGCAGAAATAGAAATTAACGGCATTAAGCTCGATTTGAAGCTTTTAAAAGAACTTTCCATAGAGCTGGATAAGCGGTTAAAGGAACTAATCAGCCGGATTTATACTATAAGCGGCAGCGAATTTAATATTAATTCCCCGAAACAACTAAGAGAGATTTTATTTGAGAAATTGAAATTACCGGTAGCCAAGCGCAGCAAAACCGGCCCTTCGACGGATGAAGAGGTTTTAAGAAAATTAGCAGTTAAGCACGCGCTTCCGGGCTTGATCCTGGAGTACCGGCAGTTGATGAAATTAAAAACTACTTATGTAGATACTTTGCCGGATTTGGTGGATAAAGATACGGGAAGGATCCATGCTTCTTTTAACCAGACCACCACAGAAACCGGAAGGCTTAGTTCCACTAATCCGAATTTACAGAATATTCCGATTAAGACCGAGATTGGCAGTAAAATCCGCGCGGCAATCATCGTTTCGGAAACAAATAATTTTCTTTTATCTTTTGATTATTCGCAGATCGAGCTTAGGATTTTGGCGCATTTATCCGGAGACCAAACCCTGCTCGCTTCTTTTAAACAAGATAAAGATGTGCATAAATTCACTGCGTCTTTGATTTATGGGATAGAGGAGAATGATGTCAATGAAGCGATGCGAGAGGTTGCCAAGCGTATTAATTTCGGAATTGTCTACGGCCTTTCTGCTTACGGCTTGTCGCGCGACCTGAATATTCCGGTTGATGAGGCACAAGGTTTTATCGATGCTTATTTTTCTAGGTACGCGGGGGTTAAAACTTATATTGATGAGCAGATTAAAAGAGTAGAAGATTCCGGCTACGCTACTACTATTCTTGGCCGGCGCAGGTATTTACCGGAAATCAAGAACAGGAATATGGCGATCCGCCAGCTTGCGCAGCGCCAGGCAGTGAATACTCCGATACAAGGCTCTGCCAGCGATCTGATTAAATTAGCAATGGTAGATATACAGCGTGAAATCAAAAATAAGCAGTTAAAAACCAAAATGCTGATTCAAATCCATGATGAGCTGGTATTTGAAATTCCGCAGGAGGAATTGCAGGTAACAAGCGCTTTGGTAAAGGAGCGCATGGAGAATGTTTTGAAATTGGATGTGCCAATCAGGGTCAGTATCAAAAAAGGGAAAAACTGGTTAAACATGGAGGAGGTAAAATGAAAATAGTGATGTGCGCATCAGAGGTGGTTCCTTTCGCAAAGACAGGCGGTTTGGCGGATGTGGCAGGCGCTTTACCCTTGGCGCTGGAGGCTGAAGGCCAGGAAATCATTATCGTTATGCCCAAATATAAAATGATTCAGGAAACCAAGTTTAACCTTAAAAGATTGAAGAACGATATTTTATATTCCACTCTCGGCAAGAACATCAAGGTATATTTTATCGAAAAGGAAAGCTTCTACGGCAGGGACAGCCTTTATGGCGATAAGACCGGGGATTACCCGGATAACCTGGAAAGGTTTTCCTATTACTGCAAAAGGGCGCTGGAATTATTAAAAGAGATTAATTTTAAGCCCGATATTATCCATGTGCATGATTGGCAGGCTTGCTTAATTCCCGTTTACTTAAGGAACCTTTATGCCCAGGATAGTTTTTACAAAAATACTAGAACGGTATTGACTATCCATAATATCGGTTACCAGGGGCTTTTCCCAAAAGAAGAATTTCCTAAGCTGGATTTGGCTTGGAGCGTTTTTGATATTGAGGGGCTGGAGTTTTACGGTAAGATCAATATCCTTAAAGGCGGGATGGTTTACAGCGATATTATCAATACGGTTAGCCCCACCTATAGCAAAGAAATCCAGACCCAGGAATTCGGTTTCGGCCTGGAAGGGGTTTTGAATAAGCGTAAAAATTCTGTCTTTGGGATTTTAAACGGCCTGGATTATACCATCTGGAACCCGGAAACCGATAAATTCATTGCCAGTAACTTTTCCGCCAAGAACTTAAGCGGTAAAGCAAAAGACAAGGAAGATTTACAGGCCTTTTGCAAGTTGCCTTTGAAAAAAGACGTACCGTTATTTGGCGTGGTCTCCAGGTTAGCGGAACAAAAAGGTTTTGATATCGTAGCAGAAGGCATTGACGAGATCTGCAATATGGATTTGCAGCTGGTAATTTTAGGCACCGGCGATTTAAAATACCATCAGATTATGGAAGAGATGGTTAAGAAACACCCTAAGGTGATTTCTCTGCATTTAAAATTCGATGATGCGCTGGCGCATAAAATTTACGCCGGCTCGGATTTATTTCTTATGCCATCGAAGTATGAGCCTTGCGGTTTGGGGCAATTAATCAGCTTGCGCTATGCGACTATACCTTTGGTCTTTAAAACCGGCGGTTTGGCTGATACGGTAAATAAGGATAATGGTTTTATTTTTGACCGATACAGTAAGGACGCGCTGATTGGCACTATCGAATCTTCGATCCAGGCTTTCAAGAACAAAAATAAATGGAATAAATTATTGAATACGGCAATCAATGCCGATTTTTCCTGGGGGGAGTCAGCGAAGAAATACCTTGATCTTTATATGAAAGCCAGGAATAGCAGGACTTTTGGATGTTGCGAAAAAAGCGCATGCTGCAGAAAAAAATAGCCAAAAAAACCATTGTCGGGTTAACCGGTTCTTTCGGCAGCGGAAAGAGTACCGCCGCCAGGTATTTTAAGGCGCATGGTTGTACGGTTATCGACGCGGATAAAATCGCGCATAGCTTGCTTAAGCCGGGCACTTCAACCTGCCGGAAAGTAAAAAAACTTTTTTCCGGAAGCCTTAGCCGTAAAAATATTGGCGCGCTGGTTTTTAAAAATCGAAAGCTGCTTACGGAACTTAATCGGATTATCCACCCCCGGGTAATCCGGATGATCAAGGATAAAATCAGGACGGCCCGGCCCGGGTTGGTTATCCTTGATGTGCCGCTTTTAATCGAGTCGGGAATGTACAAAAACGTGGATAAGGTTATTGTGGTAAAAATCAACCGTAAGGAACAAATCAAACGCATGAAGAAAAAGTTTTCCTTTAGCGAGGCAGAAGTATTAAACAGGATAAAAGCGCAACTGCCCCTTTCAGATAAGGTCCGTATCGCGGATTTTGTAATAGATAATAGCGGTAGTTTACAGGAGACAAAAAAACAAGTGGAAAAAATCAGGAGGCAGTTGTGGAAAAATTAGATATCGGAAAATTAAAAGAAATGAAAATTACGGAGTTAAATAAACTCGCCAAGGAGCTTAATGTCAACGGCTTTAGCGGGCTAAAAAAAACGGACTTGATTTTTAAGATCCTGCAGGCGCAGGCGGAGAAAGAGGGGCTTATGTTTGGGGAGGGGATATTGGAGATCCTTCCCGAAGGTTTCGGGTTTTTGCGTTCCCCGAATTATAATTATTTGCCTTGCCCGGACGACATTTATATTTCCCCTTCACAGATCAGGAAATTCGACTTAAGGACCGGAGACACGGTAAGCGGCGAGATCCGCCCCCCGAAAGAAGGAGAAAAATATTTTGCATTGTTAAAGGTCCAGGCGGTTAACTTCGAGAACCCGGAGGAAGCAAAAGAGAAAGTGCTTTTTGATAACCTTACTCCTGTGTATCCGAAAGAGCATTTTGTTTTGGAGAGCGACCCCAAAGAAGTTTCCATGCGTATCATGGATTTGCTTACCCCTATCGGTAAGGGGCAGCGCGGCTTGATTGTTGCTCAGCCGTACAGTGGTAAAACCGTGCTTTTGCAGAAGATCGCTAATGCAATTATGCATAACCAGCCGGATGTGTTTTTAATCGTATTGCTGATCGATGAGCGCCCGGAAGAAGTTACGGATATGCAGAGAAACGTTAAAGGCGAAGTAATCTCTTCGACTTTCGATGAGCCGCCAGAACGGCACGTGCAGGTTGCGGAAATCGTACTGGAAAAAGCCAAGAGGCTGGTAGAGCACAAGCGCGACGTAGTGGTTTTGCTTGATAGCATTACCCGTTTAGCCAGGGCTTATAATTCGGTAGTGCCGCATAGCGGCAAGGTTCTATCCGGCGGTATTGATTCGAATGCTTTGCAAAAGCCAAAGCGCTTTTTTGGCGCGGCTCGCGCTATCGAAGAAGGCGGGAGCCTTACCATTATTGCTACAGCCCTGGTAGATACCGGAAGCAGGATGGATGAAGTTATCTTCGAAGAATTTAAAGGCACCGGGAATATGGAATTGCAGCTGGACAGGAATTTATTCCAGCGCCGCATCTATCCGGCAATCGATATCAAGCGCTCCAACACCAGGCATGAAGAGTTATTACTAAAACAGGAGATCTTGCAGAAGGCCTGGATTTTACGCAAAGTCCTCAATGAATTGAGCAATGTCGAGGCAATGGAATTGTTGATCGAGAAATTGGCAAAGACAAAGAATAATGAAGAGTTTTTAAACGGTATGAACCAATAAGAGATACCCCGCGCTTATGTTGATTTGCGCGGGTATGCCCTCGCGGGCAAGGAGGATTCAAATGAAAGAAAAGATTCATCCTAAGTATCAGGATTGTGTTATTGTTTGCGCATGCGGCAATACCATCCACACGCGTTCTACTAAACCGAACATTAGGGTTGAGGTTTGTTCTGCATGCCATCCATTTTTTACCGGAAAGCAGAAGTTCGTTGATTCTGCGGGTAGAGTGGATAAGTTTATGAAGAAATACGGGAAAAAAGCTGCTTAAAAATATGCAAGAGCAACAATTAGAAAAAATAGAACAACGCTATCAAGAGCTGGAGAATCTTTTGGGCTTACCAGAGGTTCTTTCCAATAAGGAACTTTATGGCCGTTATGTCCGGGAGCTTTCCAGCCTGAAAGACCAAGTGTTTTTATTCCGGGACTATAAGCGTGCTTCTGCAGAAGCCAAGGATTTGGAATCGGTTCTAGGGGAGAAGCATGATAAAGAGTTCTTGGATTTAGCCAGAAAAGAGCTTGAAGAGCTAAAAGTTAAAAAGCAAAGCTTGGAAGAGCAACTAAAAAGAAAACTCGCCGGAGAAGATAGGGACCTGGGTAAGGACATGATCGTCGAAATCAGGCAGGGCACCGGCGGAGATGAAGCAGGGCTTTTTGCCGCTGACCTTTACCGGATGTACAATAAATATGCTTCCGCTAAGGGCTGGCAGGTAGAATTAATGTCTGCCAGCGAAAATGATTCCGGCGGATTTAAAGAAGTTTCCTTTAGCGTTAAAGGAAAAGATGCGTTTAAGCGGTTAAAATACGAGAGTGGCGTGCACCGTGTGCAGCGCGTTCCCGTAACCGAGGCGCAGGGCAGGATCCATACCTCTACTGCGACTGTAGCGGTATTCGTTGAGCCTGAAGAAGTGGAGTTGGCAATTGATACAAAGGATTTGCGCATTGATACCTATCGCTCCAGCGGCCCCGGCGGGCAGCACATGCAAAAAACCGATTCTGCCGTGCGGATTACGCACACCCCAAGCGGTTTGGTAGTTGCCTGTCAGGATGAGCGTTCGCAAATAAAAAATAAAACCAAGGCAATGCGTATTTTGCGTGCCCGGCTCTTGGATATGAAACAGCAGGAAGAGTTAAAGAAGGTTTCCCGGGAAAGAAAAGCACAGATCGGCACCGGCGACCGCAGTGAAAAAATCCGCACTTATAATTTTCCTGACCGCAGGGTTACCGACCACCGAATTAATTTTACTTCGCATCAGTTGGAAGCGATTTTAGAGGGAGAGCTTGATGAGCTTTCCGAAGCCTTGATTAAGGCACAGCAGGAATTACTGGAGAGAAATAAATGAGAGATCCCGCAGTTATGTGCTTATTAAAATGACAGAAGCAGAAATCTTATTTGCTGAAGTTTTAGGTTGCGACAGAATGTCTTTATACCGCAATCGCGCCCTGCCTTTAAATGCCGAAATTTCCAAATATATCGGTACAGTTTTAAAAAGAAGGATTCATGGCGAGCCGTTGCAGTATATCCTCGGCAAAACAGAATTCATGGGGCTGGAATTTAAGGTTGAGCCCGGTGTATTGATCCCCAGGCAGGAGACGGAGATACTTGTTGAAAAGGTGGTTCAGGAAGTCACAAAGTCACAGGGCCACAACGCCATAAGTTTGAGCCTTCTAGATTTGGGGACAGGTTCCGGCTGTATCGCTGTTTTTTTGGCTAAGATGTTTCCTGCTGCAAAAATAACTGCAGTTGATATTTCAGAACAGGCATTAAGAATTGCAAAGCAAAATGCGATATTGCATGGGGTAGATGAAAGAATTCAGTTCATTCAAGGCAATCTGCTCTCTCCGTACGCCGTACGCCGTACGCAGTATGACATTATCGTCAGTAATCCTCCATACATCCCCTCTTGGGAAATTTCTCAACTTCAGCCAGAGATTGCTTATGAGCCGAGAATAGCTTTGGATGGCGGAGAGGATGGCCTGGATTTTTACCGTAAAATCGCGCTCACTTGCGGAAGATGCCTGAAAATACATGGTAAATTGATCCTGGAAATCGGCTTTGGCCAGCTAGAAGGAATAAAAAATATTTTCCAGAAAAATAAAAATTTTGAGGCAATAGAAGTAATAAAGGATTATAATAATATCGACAGGGTAGCCATCATAGAGAAAAGGTAGAGAATGGATAAATTACTTATTGAAGGCAGCCTTCCTTTAAAAGGGGAGGTTACGGTTTCCGGGGCAAAGAATTCAGTGTTGCCGATTTTGGCAGCTACGCTTCTTACCGATGATGCTTGCGTGCTAAGAGGCGTGCCGAATTTGCGCGATACCAACACGATGTTTAAAATCCTGCGTTCTCTCGGTAAAGCGGTAGATTTTGACGGTGATAAAGGTGTAGTCACGGTTAGCCCCAGTAAAAATATCAGTTACATCGCGGACTACAAATTAGTTTCCACAATGCGCGCTTCTTTCTGCGTCCTGGGCCCGCTTTTAGCTAAATTGAAAAAAGCCAAAGTTTCTCTGCCCGGCGGTTGTATTATCGGGATTAGGCCCGTAGATTTGCATATTAAAGGATTGAAAGCATTGGGAGCAGAGATCGATGTTGAGGGCGGTTATGTGGTGGCCTCGGCGAAAAAATTGAAAGGCAATTTAGTCTATCTGGGAGGAGTTTTTGGTTCTTCGGTATTGGCCACGGATAATGTGATGATGGCTGCAGTGTTCGCCCAGGGGAATACTGTGATTGAGTCAGCTGCTTGTGAGCCGGAAGTGGCGGATTTGGCAGAATTTTTGATTAAGATGGGCGCAAAGATCAAAGGCCATGGCACGCCGATTATCGAAATCGAAGGCGTAAAACATTTGCACGGAGCTGAGCATAGGATTATTCCTGACCGGATCGAAGCCGGTACTTTTATGTTGGCATCCTTGATTACCCGGGGAGATATTACGATCAAGAATGCCTGCTGCGGCCATCTGGGAGCTTTAATCGATAAATTGCAGGAAGCGGGTGCTTGCGTTTGTAAGTCAGAAAATTCCTTACGCGTATATTCCAGAAAAAATTTAAAGCCGGTAAATATTACGACTTTGCCTTTTCCCGGGTTTGCCACAGATATGCAGGCTCAATTCATGAGCTTAATGAGTGTTACGCCCGGCATTAGCGTGATTACCGAAAAGATTTATCCTGACCGCTTTATGCACGTGGCGGAATTAAACCGTATGGGTGCAACTATTCAAAGAGAAGGCCCGCACGCAATTGTAGCGGGGATAAAGTCGTTATCCGGTGCGCCTGTAATGGCCTCGGATTTACGCGCTTCGGCGTCTTTGGTATTGGCAGGCCTGGTAGCAAAAGGAAAAACCGCGATCTCCAGGATTTATCATTTAGAGCGCGGGTATGAGAACATCGAATCAAAACTGGAAAAAATTGGGGCGCGGATCTGGAGGGAAAGAGAATGATTTTGATGATCGATAATTACGATTCTTTTACCTATAACCTGGTGCAGTATCTGGGCGAGTTGGGTGTTAAGGTAAAAGTCTTCCGTAACGATAAAATTTCGATTGCCGCAATTAAAAAGCTATCCCCCGAAAAAATCGTCATCTCTCCCGGCCCCGGGAGGCCGGAGAATGCCGGGATTTCCTGCGAAGTAATCAGGCAGTTCGCCGGAAAAATACCGATTTTAGGGGTTTGCCTCGGGCATCAAGCAATCGGTTTTACCTACGGAGGCAAGATTATCATCGCAAAAAAATTAATGCACGGAAAAACTTCATTGATTTACCACAACAAAAAAGAGATTTTCCGCTATATTCCCAATCCTTTTGAAGCTACCAGGTACCATTCATTATTGGTTGAAAGAAAGTCCCTGCCTGCGTGCCTGGAAGTTACTGCCTGGACCAAAGAAAAAGAGATTATGGGGTTAAAACATAAAAAGTTCCCGCTTTGGGGTGTACAATTCCATCCGGAATCGATTTTGACTAAATCCGGCAAGGATATCCTGCGGAATTTTCTCGAACTATGATCAAAGAGATAACAGCAATTATTGCCAGCGGCAAAGATTTAACTCAAGGCCAGATGTCCGCCGTGATGGAAGAAATTTTATGCGGTGAGGTAGAGACCGAAGAGATTGTGCCTTTTTTGGAAGCATTGAACAAGAAGGGCGAGACTATCGAAGAATTGGTTGAAGCGGCACTGGTGATGCGCACTCATGTAAGAAAAGTTTGCCCCAAAGAAAGGGTCGTTTTAGATACCTGCGGGACAGGCGGAGATAGGGCAGGTACTTTTAATATTTCCACGTCCGTAGCTTTTGTGGCCAGCGCCTGCGGGATCATAGTAGCAAAACACGGTAACCGCGCGGTTTCCAGTTCTGCCGGCAGCGCCGATATCCTGGAAAAGTTGGGAGTAGATATCAATCTTGCCCCGGAAAAAAGCCAGGAGTGCCTGGAAAAAATCGGGATTGCTTTTTTATTCGCGCAAAACCTGCATCCGGCGATGAAATATGTTGCGGAAGCGCGCAAAAAAATGGGCAAACGCACAATTTTTAATCTCTTGGGGCCCTTAAGTAATCCTGCCTGTGCTACACATCAGTTAATCGGGGTCTTTGACCAGCGCTGGACGCTGCCTTTGGCAGAGGCACTCGCCAAATTAGGCTCAGAGCATGCTTTGGTTGTGCATGGTAATGACGGCCTGGATGAAATTACTACTACGGATTCTACGGTGATTTCCGAAGAATCTAAGGGCAAAGTTAAGACTTATGAAATTAAGCCGGAAGATTTTGGTTTTAAGCGCGTTGCAATCGCTGATTTGGCAGGAGGGGACACCGCGTTAAATGCACAAATTTTCTTAAATATTTTAAAGGGCGCTAAAGGAGCAAAGCGCGATATTGTCTTGTTAAATGCGGCAGCTGCTATCTACGCCGCGGATAAAGTAAAGTCGATTCAGGACGGCATAGAATTAGCCAAAAACGCAATTGATTCCGGGAAGGCTTTCGAAAAGTTCGAATTATTAAAGGGGTTTTCGCATGACTAAAAAATCCGATAGCCTAAAAGAAATTGTTGCTAAAAAAAGAGAAAAAATCCTTCTGGCAAAAACTGCTTTGCCTTTGGAGGACCTGAAAGCAAAATGTACGGGCCTGCCGCCTACGCGGCCATTTATTAAGGCAATTTTCAAGCCGCGGGAAATTTGTTTGATTGCCGAAATTAAAAAAGCTTCTCCTTCGCGCGGCGTGATCCGTGAAGATTTTAACCCACAGAATATCGCCTCAGTTTATCAGGAGGCGGGAGTGCAGGCGGTTTCGGTTTTAACCGAAGAGGATTATTTTCAGGGGAATACTTCTTATATTAACGAAGTAAAAAATATCTTCACCGGCCCGGCCTTAAGAAAAGATTTTATCCTGGAAGAATATCAGGTCTATGAATCGCGTTATTTCGGTGCGGATGCGATATTGTTGATTGCGGATTTACTTACGCAGGAAAATATTGTTATTTTAACGGAGTTAGCAAATAGCCTGGGGATGGAAGTTTTAGTTGAAGTTCACGACGAGAAAGAACTAAAAAAAGTATTAAAGTTAAAATCAATAAGCTTAATCGGCATTAATAACCGCAATTTACATACCCTGGAAACTGATTTTAAAACTACGGAAAAACTTTTCCCTTTGATCCCTAAAGATAAAACCGTAGTCGTAGAAAGCGGGATTAAAAGCTACCAGGATGTTTTGTTCTTAAAAATTTTAGGCGTAGCTGCATGTTTAATCGGCACCGCATTTATGGAAGCCCCCGATATCGGAAAAAAAGTGCAAGAGGTGATGGGGTGGTAAGAGTAAAAATTTGCGGTATTACTAATGTAGAGGATGCCAGGGTGGCAGTGGCAGCCGGCTGCGATGCCTTAGGTTTTTTATTTTATAGAAACAGCCCGCGCTATATTTCCGTGGCAGACGCCAAAGAAATTATCAAGGATATCCCAAAGGATATTATTAAGATCGGCGTATTTGTCGATGCAAAAGAGAAAACTATTAAACAGATTGCCAAGGCATGCTGTTTGGATATCTTGCAGTTTCACGGTAGCGAGTCGCCGGAATTCTGTAAGAAATTTAAAAACTATAAGGTGATTAAGGTTTTCCGGGTAAAAAATCAGGCCGGCCTAAAAGATGTCTCAAAATATAAGGTTTTTGGGTTTCTTTTTGATACTTTTTCCCAAGCCAAATTAGGCGGCACCGGAAAAAAATTTAACTGGAACTTGCTTACGCAACTCGGCGATTTGAAAGAATCGATATTTTTATCCGGCGGCCTGAATGCCAAGAATGTGCAGGCAGCAATTAAAGCTGTGCATCCGGCGTGGGTGGATGCTTCGAGCTCTTTGGAATCAAAGCCCGGCAAGAAGGATCATAAGCGCGTCAAGCGCTTCATCGCTGCTGCTAAGGGATAAATTTCGCGCTCTTTGATTTAAAATTACGTATTTTTTGCGTCTGTCCTTGTCTGTATTTTTGCGGGGACGCTCGTCCCGCCCCTGCGAGGCGGGACTCGCTCATGTCGGCTGCGTCGCTCTGTCCGCATCCGGCCGTGGATAAGTCCGTTTTTTTAATTTTGGAGCGGATGCGGACATCCGTGCCCGCTCCTTGCCTTTATGCCCCGCAAAAACACAGCCAAAGACAGGCGCTAACACTAAAAATGGGAAGAAATGGAAACAATACATAATAAATCAGATATTGAAATTAAAGAAGAAGTCACTTTTAAATTCTTAGAGAAAATTAATGAGGCAATTGAATATAATGCTAAGAGTATGACAGGGTTGGGTGACGAAAACTCTTATAAAACTTCGCATTTTTATATAACTATTAATTTTGGTATTATTGCTGCTGCATCTTTTGTATTCGGAAGGGGAAGTCATTTACATCCAGCGTCACAGATCCTGTCATTATTTTTAATCTGTTCTTTCTTCGCAATTATTTTAGAAATTATCTATAGAAAAAAAGTTATTTCTGTTGATATAAAAATTATTAAAAAAAGGTTAAAATCACTTGAGGGTATACAAAAAGATTTTGTGCAGGCAGTTGGGAATAATTTTAATAATGGTACTGTTGAATTCTGTAAAATGGTTGATAGCTATAATACGGAATATAATAAGAAGGTGGATGAAATTTATGGAGAAGTGACAACGAAAGACAAGAATTTATCTAAATATAGAAAATGGTCTTTTTGGTTGATGATTATAAGTATTTTTTCTTTGATTTTAGTTTTACTCATAGAATCGGGAGCTTTGCAGAGATTATGGGGCTTTTTAAAAAATTATCGCTCGTGAGCGGCCCGGTAAATTTCGAACAAAAAATGGTGTAGATTTTATGGTTTTGCTGGAGCGTGCATAAGAAATTTTTTGGCCCGGCATTTAGATTAGGGTGTGCGAGGAATTACGTCGAACGAGAGGACGCGCACATGCGTTAGTCTCGAACCGAAAGTGAGGCGTAAACCGAAGCACACGGCAAAAAATTTCAGCACGCGGAAGCGAAACCATAAAATCAGATAATATTGCTACGAAAGCACAGACAAGACAGACGCGGGATACGCGAGAGCGAGAAGCCACGGACAGATTCATTTAGATACTTAAAGATAATAATATGTTTAGCTGTTTTTATGGATGCCTGGCAATTTTTTGGGTCATTATTATAATTTTTACCGGATTTTTATATTTAAGTATCTTATTGCTAAAGTTCGTAGTTTATAGTATATTCTCTTTAAATTCTCCAAATTTGCATTTTCTTCTTTTGCCTCCGGGCATAGAAGAATTCTTTAGAAGTTTAATGCATCATACGCATCTGTTTTGGATGCAGATAATGAGTTTTTTTGGGGGTAAATATGTTACCTGATAGAAGCGGACATTTCGATGGTTTCGGCGGTAGATTCGTCTCAGAGACGCTGATTTTTGCTTTGGATGAGCTCGAGCATGAGTACGCAAAAGCTAGGCACGATAAAAGATTCCACTGTGAATTTGCCTATTATCTTAAAGATTACGCCGGCAGGCCCACACCGTTATATTTTGCCGAAAGTTTAAGCCAGGAGTTAGGAATAAAAAGGGTTTATCTTAAGCGTGAGGACCTGCTGCATACCGGCGCGCACAAAATCAATAATACCCTCGGCCAGATTTTACTTGCCGTAAGAATGAAGAAGCCGCGCGTGATTGCGGAAACCGGCGCCGGCCAGCACGGAGTAGCTACAGCTACGGTTGCGGCAAAATTTGGACTGAAGTGCGATATCTACATGGGTGAGGAAGACATTAAGCGCCAGAGTTTAAATGTTTTTCGCATGAAATTACTCGGTGCAAGAGTGATCCCGGTTACCAGCGGCACTAAAACTTTGAAAGACGCGATGACCGAAGCTTTAAGAGACTGGGTTACCAATGTCGGGCATACGCATTATATTATAGGAACAGTTGCCGGGCCGCATCCTTATCCGGCAATGGTGCGTGATTTTCAGTCCATCATCGGAAAGGAAGCGCGCGCGCAGATCTTAAAAGCAGAAAAACGCCTGCCGGATTATTTAGTAGCTTGTGTGGGCGGCGGAAGTAATGCTATGGGTTTGTTTTATGCTTTCTTCAAAGATAAAAGTGTTAAATTTATCGGTGTGGAAGCCGCAGGGAAAGGGCTATCTACCGGAAAACACGCAGCCAGCCTGGTTGCCGGCAAACCCGGAGTTTTACACGGTTCAAAATCCAGCCTCTTGCAGGATAATTCCGGGCAAGTCAGTAACACCCATTCTGTTGCTGCAGGTTTAGATTACCCGGGTGTGGGTCCGGAGCATGCTTATTATCAAAAAATCGGGCGTGCCCAATATGTGACAGTTAATGACAAAGAAGCTTTGGCAGGGTTTAAATTATTATCGGAAGTAGAAGGCATTATTCCGGCATTGGAATCTTCGCATGCACTCAGTTATTTAAAGAAGATGAACCGGGCTAAAAGAAAAAATTCCATTATCATTGTTTGTCTTTCCGGAAGAGGCGATAAAGACTTAGGGATTGTTACGGGAAAGTTCTGATGAGAAATCGAATCGATAAAAAATTTGCAGAATTAAAGCGCAAAAAACAAAAGGCCTTTATTGCTTTTATTACCGCGGGTTTTCCGGATTTAGCCACTACGGAAAAATTAGTTTTAGAGCTGGATAAAAGAGGCGTAGATATTATCGAATTAGGCGTGCCTTTTTCCGACCCTATGGCAGACGGCCCGACGATCCAGGAGGCTTCTTTTGCGGCGTTAAAAAAGAAAACTACCCTTAAGCAAATCCTGGATTTGGTAAAAAGGGCGCGTAGAAGAACGCAAGTACCGATTTGTTTGATGACTTATTACAATCCGGTTTTTGCTTTTGGCGATGCGCAGTTTGCGAAAAAAGCAGTTGTCTGCGGAGTGGACGGGATTATTGTCCCGGATTTACCCCCCGAAGAAGGCAAGGGTTTGATCAAATACTCTCTTAAAGCAGGCTTAGATACTGTATTTTTCATTTCACCTACTACCTCTTTGGAGCGTGCTAAGCTTGTGGCTAAAGCCTCCCGCGGTTTTATCTATTATGTTTCGCTTACCGGTGTTACCGGAGCGCGTAAGGGGCTGCCAAAAGATTTGTTGGCGAAGCTGCGCCAGGTTAAGAAGTATACCCAAAAGCCACTTTGCGTTGGCTTCGGGGTTTCTACTAATCGGCAGGTAAAGGATGTCTTTAAAGTTGCCGACGGAGTAATCGTGGGAAGCGCGATCGTAAAAAAAATCAAAGAGAATACCGGCAATAAAAACTTAGTGCAACGGGTGGGAGATTTTGTTTCTCATTTAAAACATGTATAAAAAAGCGCAGCTAGATAACGGTTTAAAAATCGTTGCCCATCCTATGCCGGGTATGCAATCGCTCTCTTTAGGTATTTGGATAAAAGTAGGGGGCAGGTACGAGACTTTCAAAAATAAAGGCGTATCGCATTTTTTAGAGCACCTGCTTTTTAAGGGGACAAAAAAATATTCCTGCAGGGCAATCAAAGAATCTATCGAAGGCGTAGGCGGCGCGCTTAACGGTTTTACCTCGGAAGAGCTTACTTGTTATTTGGTAAAGATTCCCGGCCGTTTTCAGGACCTGGCTTTGAATATCTTATCGGATATGGTGCTTAATCCGTTATTGCCGAAAATAGAAGTAGAAAAAGAACGCCAGGTCATTTTAGAAGAGCTTAAGATGTATAAGGACCAGCCGCAAAGCTATGTTGGGGAATTGCTCGATGAGCTGCTTTGGCCGGATCAGCCAATGGGTGCAACTATTATCGGGACCGTGGAATCGGTACAGAATACCGGGCGCGAATACATCGCTTCTTTTAAGCAAGGCCATTATACGGCGCCTAATATCGTAGTGAGTGCCGCCGGAGCAGTGGATTTCGCGAAATTAAAAAAAGGCGTAGAGAAGATTTTTTCCAAACAGAAAAAAGAATCAGCCAATAGTTTTCTTGCGGCTAGTGAAGCGCAAACTGACGCGAGGGTAAAACTATTCCGTAAAGATACGGAGCAAACGCATTTGGCAATGGGTTTTCATAGTTTTAAGCGCAATCATCCGCTAAAGCATGCTTTAGGGTTAATGAATGTAGCCTTAGGCGGAAATATGTCCAGCCGGCTCTTTAATGAATTAAGGGAAAAACGCGGCCTGGCATACGAGATCGGCAGCGCTGCAAAACGTTTTTATGATACCGGGGCTTTTGTGGTGCATGCGGGCATTGATAACCGGAAAGTAAATGAATCGATAGAATTAATTTTAAAGGAGTTAAAGAGGATTAAAGAAAGCCTGATTACGCAAGATGAATTTAAGAGGGCAAAAGATTTTTACCTTGGCCAGCTATTATTGGCGTTGGAAGACACCATGGATAATATGCTCTGGGTCGGAGAGACCACGGCCACCTTAGGCAGGACATTTACCATCGCGGAAATTATCGCAGAAGTCAAAAAGGTAAAAAGAGAGGATCTCCGGGAAGCGGCGCAGCAAATTTTTAAGGAAAATAAAATAAATTTAGCGCTCATCGGCCCTTTAGCTGCAGGCGAAGAGGAATTAAAGGATAAGCTTAAACTTAAATAAATGCACAATTACAACGTTTTTACTCAGCCATCCAGCCTGACCGTACTAATAATTTTAATTTTAGTTTCTTTCTTATTCTCTGTTTCGGAAACTTCGATTATCTCCTTAAGCAAGATTCGGCTGCGCAATATGATCAGCCGCAAGATCAAGCGTGCGCAATCCGTCCAGCGCCTGATTACAAAGCTCGATAAGTTCATTGTCGCAATCCTTGTGGGAAATAATTTCGTCAATATCGCCATCTCTGCTATTATTACCGGCAGCTGTATCTTTATTTTCGGTTATAAATGGGGTATTATCATTGCCACAGTAGCTACAGCTTTATTTATCGTCATTGTCTGCGAGATCACTCCTAAAATCCTGGCTATTAAGCACACGGAAAGGATTGCTTTGGCAATTGCTCCGTTTATGGAAGCATTTGTTAAGGTTTTTAATCCGGTTATCGTGGTTTTTATGCAGGCAAGCAATCTTCTGATCAAATTATTAGGCATAAAACCGGCTAAAAAATCTCCCCTGATCACCGAAGAAGAATTGCGCCTGATGATAGAAGTCGGCAAAGAGGAAGGCTTTTTAACCGACCAGGAAGGAAGCATGTTGCACCGGATTTTCGAATTCGGAGATATGCAGGTGGGTAGCCTCATGGTGCCTAAGGAAAAAATCGTTGCCGTAAATATCAACACCTCGCCGGATGACCTGTTGAATATTTTTGTGGAACAGGGGCATGCAAGGCTTCCGGTTTACCGCGGTACAATCGATAATATTGTCGGCATAATTTATTCGCATGACCTGCTTTATATTTTAAAGGATAAAGGGCTATTTTTGTTGCAGGATTTGGTGCACGAAGCTTCTTATGTCCCGCATACAATGCCGGTAAATAAACTTTTGATGAAATTCCAGGCTGATAAGATCCAGATCGCTATTGTCGTTAACGAACAGAAAAAGACCGTCGGCTTAGTGACCCTTGAGGATTTAACCGAAGAAATTGTCGGGGAAGTAGAAGAGAAGCACATTAAACGCCATAAGCCAGCAAGAACTTAATTGACACCAAAAAATTGGTATGGTATGATTAAAAAGTAATTAATCATATCGGTATTTATCTAATCCAACAGACACCCGGCCATATTGGATTGGCCGGTGTTCGCTAACTGCGAAGGAGGAACAAGAAATGGCTGAAGTCGGATATTGCGTAAAATGCAAAGGCAAAAAGAGCATGAAAGATGAACAAAAAGTAACCATGAAGAATAAAAGGCTAGCAGTAAAAGGAAAATGCCCCGATTGCGGTACCGGCATGTATAAGATCCTAGGAAAAAAATAGTACTTCTCCACCCGACTTTATAGGATAAGTCGGTGTGCAGTTTTCTGCTAGGAGGTATTCTTAAAATAGAACCGAAAAATATCGCCCTTCGTATTGCCCAGGTTGCCAGGTCCAAGAAAGCTACCGGCTTAGTAATTTTAGATATGCGCCAGGTATGCACTTTCTGCGATTATTTTGTGATTGCCAGCGCCCATTCGATACGCCAGGTAAATGCAATCGGCTTGGGCATCGAAGAAGAATTAAATAAATACAGAATAAAATCTCTCTCAAAGGCCAGCGTAAATGACGAGTCCGGCTGGGTAGTCCTGGATTATTCCAGTGTAGTGGCGCACGTCTTTTATGAACCAATGAGAGAGTTTTATTCTTTAGAGCGCCTGTGGAGCGACGCAAAGAAACTGCGGATTCCTAAGAAACCCTTACCGTAATACTTTCTCTTCTTAAAATAACAATGAAAAACAATATACAAGATGCACTTAATTCAGTAATTAAAGGCGCGCTAAAAGAGCTTTTTCCTCAAGCAGATGCGCCGTTAGAGCCTAATTTGGATTTGCCTACGGGCTCAAGTTTCGGGGATTTGACTACCAATTTGGCGCTACGCCTTTGTAAGGGGATAAAAAAATCTCCGCGTGAAACTGCAACAATCCTGGCCGAAGCGATCAATAAGCATCTGCAGAAAGACCCTGCCGGAAAATTCATTAAAGAGGTTAAAGTTGAAGGCGCAGGCTTTATTAATTTTTATTTTTCCGAAAACTTTTTCTACGCGAAATTAGAGGAGCTGCTTAGCGAAGGCAAGCAAGCTTTAAAAGAGGATTTTGGCGCAAAGCAGCCGGTGTTGATCGAATTTGTAAGTGCCAATCCTACCGGCTCTTTGTCCGTAGCACATGCCAGGCAAGCTGCAGTAGGCGATTCCCTGGCAAGCATCATGAATTTTTTAGGATTCCGTGCCGAGCGCGAATATTACCTGAATGACGAAGGAAATCAGATCAATATCCTGGGGAAATCCGTGGAATTAAGGATGCGCGAGCTTGACGGAATAAAAGAGGAGTTTCCCGAGAATTATTACCAAGGCGATTATATCTATGATATTGCCAAAGAGGCAAAGGCAAAAAAAATCAAGCAGGAGGAGCTGGGAGATTTTGCCGCCGGGATTATCCTGGATGTGATTAAAAAAGAATTGGCGGATTTTGGCGTGGAGTTCGACCATTGGTCAAGCCAAAAGGCCTTGACCAAAAGCGGTAAAATAGAAGAAGCATTTAAATTCCTTAAGGCCAAAGGTTATCTCTATGAGCAGGATGGAGCAACCTGGTTTAAGTCTACGGAATTCGGCGATGATAAAGACCGGGTAGTAGTTAAAAGCGACGGCTCGCAAACATACTTAGCTCCTGATATTGCCTATCATCAGGAGAAATTTAAGCGCGGCTTTAGTTGGCTGATCAATCTTTGGGGGCCGGATCACCATGGTTATATCAATCGTTTAAAGGCTTCTGTGGAAGCTTTTGGCCATAAATCGGAAAGTATATCGATTATCATCGTGCAGCTGGCCACGATTTTCCGCGCGGGGCAAGTTGTGCAAATGTCCACGCGTAAGGGCCAGTATATTACTTTAAGAGAAGTCCTGGATGAGGTCGGCAAGGACGCCGCGCGGTTTTTCTTTTTAATGCGCCGGACTTCCAGCCACCTGGATTTTGATTTGGAAGTAGCAAAAAAAGAGACCGCGGAAAACCCGATTTTTTATGTGCAGTATGCCCACGCCAGGATCTGTAGTATTTTACGTAGCAGCCCCGCAGCCGTAAAATTTTCCCAAGCAAACCTTTCCTTGCTGAAGGAAAAGGCGGAGCTCGACCTGTTAAAAAAGCTTGTCCAGTTTTCCTATATCTTGCATATTTGTCTTTCTACTTTGGATCCTTATATGCTTACGGTTTATTTGCAGGAACTTGGCCAAACCTTCCATAAATTTTACGATCAGCACCGCGTCCTGGGAGAAGACCGGGAATTGACTCAGGCGCGCTTAGCGCTGGCGGAGGGAACAAGGATTGTTTTGGCCTGCGGTTTGGAATTGTTGGGAGTTTCTCAGCCAGAGAAGATGTAAGTGAGGCCATAACTTAAAATATGTCCACACACAAGATTTTAAAAATTACCCCTGCCAACGAAGCACTCGCAAAAAATCTTGCCAAAGAATTAGGTATCTCTGCGGTTTGTGCCCAGCTATTGCTTAATCGCGGGCTACGCCATCCCCGGGAAGCGCATAATTTCCTTAAGCCAAGCCTCGCCGCGCTTTTGGACCCTTTTTCGTTTTCCGATATGAAAAAGGCAATTGCCTTGATTAACCAGGCAATCAAAGAAAAGAAAAAAGTGCTTATTTACGGGGATTATGATGTCGACGGCGTAACTGCGCTGACAATTCTTAAGAGCGCTTTAATAAAAAAAGGCCTCGATGTTTCGCATTACATTCCGCACCGGATCAAGGAAGGCTATGGCCTGAATAAAAATATTCTTCAGGCTGCCAAAGAAAAGGGGATCGGGCTTTTGATTACTGTTGACTGCGGCACCAGCAGCCACGCGGAAATCAAAGCCCTTAAAGAAAACGGCATCCAGGTGATTGTTACGGATCATCACCAGGCAAGCGGTGAAACCTTACCACAAGCCGACGCAATCCTTAATCCAAAATTAGAAAGTTGTAATTATCAATATAAGGACTTGGCAGGAGTAGGGGTAGCCTTTAAACTGGCGCAAGCTTTGGCAGGGAAAAACCTAGCGGATGAACTGGACCTGGTTTCATTAGGGACGATTGCCGACGTAGTCCCTTTAACCGGAGAAAACCGGGTGATCGCAAAAGAGGGTTTAAAAACCTTGACCCAGGCTAAACGTTTGGGGATAAAGGCCTTGATTGAAACCAGCCGCCTGGGAAACAGAGAAATTAATTCCACTTTTGTCAGTTATATTTTAAGCCCGCGGCTAAATGCCAGCGGCAGGGTAGCTACTGCCGAAACGGCATTACAGTTATTGATGAGCGAAAATAAAGAAGAGGCGCTCGGGCTGGCAAAAAATATCGAAACGCTTAACCGCGAGCGTCAGAAAATCGAAGCCGCAATCATGGAAGAGGCGCGGTCAATCATCGATAGCGAAATTGATTTTAAGGAACACAAGATCATGGTTTTAGCTAAGGAAGGCTGGCATCAGGGGGTATTGGGGATAGTAGCGTCAAAATTGGCTGACAGATTTTATCGGCCGACAATCGTGATCTCGCTTAATGATGGGCTTTGTCGTGGCTCGGGCAGGTCGATAAAGAGCTTCCATCTTTTTCAGGCGCTTTGCGAATGTAAAGAATTCTTGCATAGCTTTGGCGGGCATAGCCACGCAGTGGGGCTGGTGGTAAATAAAGATAATGTCGCAGAATTTAAGAAAGTGATTAACCGTTTTGCCCGCGAGAAAATGACTTTTGAAGATTTATTGCCGGCTATCGAAGTGGATATGGAAGTGGGGTTATCGGTTTTAAATGAAAAAATCGCGCAGGAGATTGCGCTTTTACAGCCTTTTGGTGCGGGTAATCCGCAGCCTTTGTTTTTTACCAGGAACCTGAAACTAAAAGGCGAGCCCCAGGTTTTAAGCCGCGATACCTTGAAATTCTGGGTAACTGACGGGAAAAATACCTCCCAGGCAATCGCCTTTGGTATGGCTAGTTTAAAGGAAAGCCTTGTCTCTAGCGAGAGCCTGGATTTGGTGTATTCTCCTAAGATTGATACCTGGCGGGATGAAGCATCGATAATCCTGGAAACCGAGGAAATTTTCCTAAAATAATCAGGCTGCCCGGGAAATTACGCCTTTTTTAATGCATTTGGTGCAGACGAAAACCTTTTTCGTGTGCCCTTTAATTACCAGGCGCATTTTCTGCAGGTTAGGCAGGAATCTACGCATGCTCCAGCGGGCGATTTTGCTGCCGGTGCCGCCTTTTTTCTTATATTGGCCTTTTCGGGTGACTGTTTTTCCCGGAAGTTCCCCTTTTCCGCAAATTGCACATTTCTTTAACATTTTTTAACTACTCCTTTAATATGCTCCCGGCTTGTTTCTATGGCCGGCTGTTTAGGATTTAAAGTATACTTGAAAAGCAGGCAATGTCAAGGTAAAATAAGCTCGATAATCCCATAATCAAGGGAAAGGAGAAAAAATGAGGGGTAAGCGGTTTTCGGTTTTATGCCTGATGCTTGCGCTGTTTTTTTACGCACAAGCTTCTGCTGAGGTAATTGCTTTAAAATCCGGAAAAAAAATCGAAGGAAAGATTATCGAAAGAAAGGATAATTACCTGACGATTGATTTTGAAGGTGTGGCTTTGCCTTATTTTTACGAAGACATCGAAACTATTGATGGCGAACCGCTATCTCCTGCACAGCCTTCTCCGGCTATCGATACGCCGCTTGCGCAAGAGCCGCAAACACAGCGTAAAGCGCCCTTTACTACGGCAATCGTTCATTACAAGATGAGCGCGAATAATGTCAGCGGAAGACAGATAGCTTATATCGATTTGGCAAAAAATAAAATCATCCTGGATTCCGAAGCAGAGAGGAATGACTCCGGGGTAATAACAAAAAATATAAACAGGGAAATCGCTGAAGGGCAGAAAATTACCAGGGTTGACCTTAATAAAAAAATAGGTTCTGTCTTTGAAGGTAATACCCGGGATGCGCTTGCCAATGTGTTTAATGAGGAGGCCTTCCGCCCTTATTATAAAGGTAAAAAGTTTATTTTAGGCAAAGAATGCAAGTTATATAAGGCTGAACAGGAAGAATTATGTTTTTGGGAAGGGGTACTTTTAAAAGAGGAGCTTTTTGATCCCTCTTCAAAACGAAGCTTTGTGAGAGAGGCAGTAAAATTAAGCTTGGATATTCCTATTGACGAAACTAAGCTTGGGGTTCCGGAGGGCACGAAAATGGTTGCCTCGGAGGAATTTTTTAAGATTATAAATCCTCAGTTGCAGGCGCAGGAAACTGAAGTTAATGCCGATGATCTGTCAAATATTATCGAGGATGCGAAGAAAACTAAAGAGGAAATAAGCGAAATTCCATGAGTACGGTTTTAGAGGGGCTGAATCAGGAACAACTGGCTGCTGTTACGCATCGTAATGGCCCCTTATTAATTATCGCCGGCGCAGGTACGGGAAAAACCACAGTAATTACCCGTCGGATTACCTGGCTTCTTTCGGAAGGGCTTTGTAAGCCGGAAGAAATTTTAGCGCTTACGTTCACCGATAAGGCAGCGCGTCAGATGCTCGAGCGCGTGGATGTGCTGGTGCCTTACGGGTACACGGATATCTGGATTTCTACCTTTCATGCCTTTGGGGATAAGCTCTTACGGGAGAATGCGCTGGTAGCGGGAGTGGCGCCGGATTTTAAGGTGCTTACCCGTCCGGAAGCCGCAGTGTTTTTCCGGGAACATATTTTTGAGTTTAATCTTTCCTATTTCCGCCCCTTATCGGATCCTACGCGTTTCATCGAAGCATTGATTTCGTTATTCAGCCGCGCCAAAGACGAAGATATTTCTCCTGTAGAATATTTGAAATTCGCCCAGGAATTGGCTTTGAGGGCCAAGGAAAGCCCGCAGGATGCGGCTTTACAGGAAGAAGCATTGCAGCAGCGCGAAATCGCCGAGGCCTTCGGTAAATACCAGGAGCTTTTGGCTAAAGAAGGGTTGGTTGATTTCGGCAATCAGTTCTATCTGGCGTTAAACCTTTTACGCGAGCACCCGCTGGTATTAAAAAAATACCAACAGCAATTCAAATATATCCTGGTCGATGAGTTTCAGGATACCAATTTTGCCCAATTCCAAATCATTAAATTATTGGCAGGCTCCGATAAAAACATCAATGTCGTGGCTGATGATGACCAGTGCATTTACAGGTGGCGCGGGGCTGCTTATAGTAATGTCTTGAATTTTGTCGAAACTTTTCCGGATGCGCGCAAGGTCAGCCTGATCCAGAATTACCGTTCGAATCAAACCATCCTCGATTCTGCGTATCAATTGATACAGCAAAACAATCCTGACCGTTTTGAAATCAAGGCAAAAATCAATAAAAAATTAGTGGCAATCAGCAATTCAGAAGGCACCTTAGAACACCGTTTTTTTGATGCCAATTCCGCGGAAAGCGATTGGGTAGCGCAAGAGATCGCCGAAAAAGTAAAGAGCAAGGAATTCGTTTACCGGGATTTTGCGATCCTGGTGCGTTCGAATTCCGATGCATTGGCATATTTGCAGGCTTTGAATATGCAGGATATACCGTGGCAGTTTAGCGGTAACCAAGGCCTTTATTCCCGCGAAGAAGTTAAGCTTTGCATCAGTTTTTTGCGCAGTGTTGCCAATCAATCGGATTCGCTGAACCTTTATTATCTCGCCAGTTGTGAAGTTTATGGCTTAAACCTTGAGGACTTGACTCTTTGCATGCATTATGCCAAACGCAGGAACAAATCGCTTTATTCTGTTTTTCAGGATCTGGATAATATTGCGGAGTTAGAGCCGGTAAGGCAAGATTCGCGCGAAAAAATCAGGAATATTCTTACGGATTTAGAAAAATTCCTCAAAGTTTCCCGGGAAGAAACTACCGGCCGCCTGCTTTATAGTTTTTTAAATGAAACCGGGTATCTGAAAAAATTAACCAAGGAACAAAACCTGGAGAACGAAACCAGGATCCAGAACCTGGCAAAATTTTTTAATATCGTGCGCGATTTCGAATTAGTTTCCCGCGAGGACCGGGTAATCCATTTTACGAATTACCTGAACCTTTTGATCGAAGCCGGTGACGACCCGCCGACAGTGGAAGCGGACCTGGAAACCGATGCGGTAAATGTGCTTACTATTCATAAGGCCAAGGGGTTGGAATTTAGAGTGGTTTTTTTGGTGAACCTCGTAGCCGGACGTTTTCCGGTTTCTAAGCGCAGGGCAGCGATCGAATTGCCGGACGCATTGATTAAAGAAATGCTTCCGGAAGGCGATTTCCATATCCAGGAAGAGCGCCGGCTTTTTTACGTAGGAATGACCCGGGCAAAAGAAATACTCTATCTTACCAGCGCCCAAGATTACGGCGGAGCGCGTATGCGTAAATTAAGCCAGTTTGTCATTGAAGCATTAGGCAAAGAAGCAGCGGAAAAAGAAAAGCTTAAAGGTGCAGCCTTGGAATCGATTAAGCGCTTTGCGCCGGTAAAGCCGGTTAAAAAAGAAAAGGCCCCGTTATTTCCGGAGAGTAAAGCCATAAACTTAAGTTATTATCAAATAGATGATTACCTGACTTGCCCTTTGAAATATAAATACGTAAATATCCTGCGCGTGCCGATTATGGAGCATCATACCGTAATTTACGGCCGGGCAATGCATGAGGCGGTCTGCAAATTTTTTGAGCAGCGCCTTGCCGGGGCAGAAATGAAATTAGGAGAACTGCTGCGTATTTTTTCCGAGAGTTTTGACCCGCAAGGTTTCCTGGATAAGAAACATCAAGAAGAGCGGTTCCGTATCGGTAACGATGCCTTAGCCAGGTTTTACGAGCAGGAGCAGGTCAAGAAGAGTAAGCCTTTTTTAATCGAAAAGGAATTTCATTTTCCGCTGGAGAATAACCGCATCAACGGCCGTTTTGACCGTGTAGACCGGGAAGGGGATGATGCGGTAATTATCGATTTTAAGACTTCGGAAATTACCAAGCAGGCGGATGCCGATAAGAGGGTAAAAGAAAGCATGCAAATGGATTTATATGCCCTTGCCTATAAGAATACTTTCGGAAAACTTCCCAAGCGGGTGGAATTGCACTTTTTGGAATCCGGGGTTATCGGCAGCGCCCCGGTTAAAGAAAGTGATTTAGAAAAAGTTATTGAAAAGGTAAGGGAAGTGGCAGAAGGTTTACGCAAAGAAAATTTTGTTGCCAGGCCTGCTTATATGGCCTGCCGTTATTGCGCTTATAATCAGGTTTGCCCCTACGCTGCGATCAAATAAGGTCGCATGTTTATCCATGACTTAGGTTGTGGATAACGCTAAACTCGCACTTTTCCCCCTTGACGCTAGAGATGGTGGGGGCTAACATATAGTGGGAAACATTAAATATGACTCCGGTAAGCTGGTGGAGGTGCCAATGATGGAACAAAAGAGGAAGTGGACGCAGCCGATACTGACGGTACTATATACTAGAGGAAAATGGAATCAAGAGCGTGTGCTTAACGGGTGTAAGAACAGGGTAGGTGTACCTGTAGGGCCCCAGATCGGTTACTTTTCGCAGTGTTATCTGCAAGACTATTTTTGTGAGTCCTGTTGGACGGCGACCTACTAGTAGTGTGTCAGGTGGGTTGTGGGTGGGCGGGATAGGTTTGCCCCTACGCTGCGATCAAATAATCCTATTTCTTTATCACCTTAAAGGAGTTAGAGCTGGCATCGCTTTTTACGCCGGAAAGAGAAACCTGTTTTAGTACCCAGGTGTAAACTTGCCCGTTCTCAAACTTTTCGGCGCCTACGGCGATTTGATTGGTGGTTGCCGGCAATTGTTCTTTGAGCATTAAGTTGTCAGCCGTAGTATTATATCCTTTGTAGAGGCGAAAATCATAGTGGTCTACTGTTGCTGCATAACCCCATCTCCATTGGAACTCTAAGTTATCTTTTCCGGTTATATCAGCGGTTTCCGTGATCGGATAAATTAGCCTTGGGGGAGGAAGGCTGTTGTCTGGATCTGCGGCGCCTCTGCCGATTTCAAAGGCAATTGTGCTGTTAGAAACGAATAAGAGCAGCCCAAGGCTTAAGAAAAACATTATCTTTCTTTGCATTTTATTCTCCTTTCTGTTATAATTTTACATTACCTTTTTTTACTTGCAAGAAAAATATGAAAACATTTCAGGATAAGTATATGCGTTTGGCAATTCAAGAGGCGCGCAAGAATTTACGCAGCCTCGCAGGCGGGCCGTTCGGGGCATGTATTATAAAGAACGGCAAAGTAATATCTGTTGCGCGTAATACGGTATTAAAGCGAGATGCTACCTGTCACGCAGAAATCAATGCCATAAGAAAAGCTTCGCTGGCGCTTAAAACCTTTGATTTAAGCGGTTGCGTGATCTTTTCTACCACTGAACCCTGCCCGATGTGTTTTAGCGCCATTCATTGGGCGAGAATTGACACAATTGTTTACGGCACTTCGATTTCTGACGCTAAAAAAATAGGTTTTTGCGAATTAAGCGTCTCTTGCGTTAAGTTAAACCGCCTAGGCCGCGCCGGAATAAAGCTTATGCCGCGTTTTCTTTACCAGGAGTGCCGCAAGCTTTTTAAAGACTGGGAAAAATTAGAAAATAAGCAGGTTTATTAATCCTTAAATAATCATTAGATTTTATTGACTATCGCCTTTAAATATCGTATAATATTAAGAAATCTAAGGAGGTGAATGAATTGGTTTTAGTAAAAGACAAAAAGAAAACAATTATCGAAAGTTTCAAAGTCCATAGCAGGGATACCGGATCGGCAGATGTGCAGATCGCACTTATTACCGAAAGGATCAATGCTTTGGCTTCACACTTTAAGGATCATAAAAAGGATCATCATTCCCGCCGCGGGCTTTTAAGCTTGGTCGGAAGGCGCCGCAGACTGCTCGGCTTTATCAAGAAAAAAGACAGCAAGAAATACGAAGAAATTATCGAAAAGCTTGGGCTGAGGAAGTAAATCAATCCGTTTTAATCCTAAAGAAAGGTGTTGAAGATCATGCAAGAGAGTATGATGAAACTTAAATTCGGGAAAAACGACTTTCTCCTGGAAACCGGCAAGGTTGCCAAACAGGCAAACGGAGCGGTAACTATCCAATACGGAGGAACGGTAGTTTTGGTTACTGCCTGTATGTCAAAAGAAATCCGGGAGGGGCAAGATTTTTTCCCTTTAACCGTAGAATACCAAGAAAAAACCTACGCTGCCGGCAGGATTCCCGGCGGTTTTTTCAAAAGAGAAGGCAGGCCTTCGGAGAGCGAGATCTTAACTGCTCGTTTGATCGACCGGCCGGTCCGTCCATTATTCCCTAAAGGCTTCTTAAATGAAGTGCAGATTATGGCAATCGTTCTATCGAGCGACGGAGAGAACGACCCCGACGTCTTGGCGGTTTGCGGTGCGTCAGCTGCGCTTTCCATATCGGATATCCCTTTTAACGGGCCGTTAGCTTGCTGCCGGGTCGCCCGGGTAAACGGAGAATTTGTCGTTAATCCTACGTATGCAGAATTGGATAACGCAGACCTTGAGGTAGTCGTAGCGATTAATAATAAAGGCGTGGAAATGTTGGAATCCAAAGCCAAGGAAGTTTCCGAAGAAGATTATATGCAGGCGGTAAAAATCGGCTATGATGCTTTGCAGGATTTATTGCGTTTGCAGGAAGAATTCAAAGCTAAATTCGGCAAGCCCAAAGCAACGATTGAATATAAGGTAATTAGCCCGGAGTTAAAGAAGAAAGTTGAAGAACTCGCCGGCGAAAAATTAAAAGAGATTTATGATATCGGCAATAAAGATGAGCGCGAAGAAGGGGTGCATTTATTAGTCAAGGAATTGCAGGAAAAGCTCGTGAATGATGAATGTGCCGCTTCGGATATAAAAACTGCGCTTGTGGAAGTAGAGCAGGCGCATGTGCGGGAAAAAATTTTGGCTGGCGGCCGTGTAGACGGCAGGTCTTTCACGCAAATCCGCCCGATTAGCTGCGAAGTTTCCGTGTTGCCGCGGACTCACGGTTCAGCGCTTTTTACGCGCGGGCAAACCCAGAGCCTGGCAGTAACTACTTTGGGTACCGGCGACGATGAGCAGATGATCGAGGCGCTGGAAGGAGAAAAATACAAGACCTTTATGCTGCATTACAGCTTTCCGCCTTTTAGCGTAGGAGAGACTGCTCCTGTGCGCGGCCCCGGCCGCAGGGAGATTGGCCACGGCGCTTTAGCGGAAAAATCCCTTTTGGCGGTTGTGCCTACTAAAGATAAATTCCCTTACACGATCAGGGTGGTTTCGGAAATTTTGGAATCTAACGGCTCTTCCAGTATGGCTACGGTTTGCGCGGCTACCCTTTCTTTGATGGATGCAGGGGTGCCGATCAAAGAACCTGTAGCCGGTATAGCATTAGGGCTGGTTAAACAGGGCAGTAAAGAAATTATCCTCACGGATATTGCCGGATTGGAAGATCATTTTGGCGATATGGATTTTAAAGTTGCCGGAACAAAAACCGGTGTTACTGCCGTGCAATTGGATTTAAAAATCGATGGCATCAGCTTGGAGCTTTTGAAAAAATGTTTAGCTCAGTCGAAAGAGGCAAGGCTTGAGATTTTAGGAAAAATGTTCTCCAGTATTTCCAGCCCCCGCGAATCACTATCTTCATATGCGCCGAGGATTGAAGTTTTGAAAATCAATACGGAAAAAATCGGAGAGCTGATCGGCCCGGGCGGAAAAACCATTAAAGCGATCATCGCTGCTACAGGCGCTTCCATCGATATCAAGGATGATGGCACGGTATTGATTGGTTCGACCGATGCGCAAAAGAGCGCTGATGCGATAAAAATGGTCAAGGCCATTACCGACGATGTAGAGGTAGGCAGGGTCTATAATGCCAAAGTGAAACGGATCATGGCTTTTGGCGCTTTCTGCGAAATCGCCCCGCGTAAAGAGGGGTTAGTGCATATTTCCGAATTGTCCGATAAATTCGTCAAGAGCGTAGAAGAAGTAGTAAAGATCGGCGATGAGATCAAGGTTAAAGTTATCGGTATTGACGAACTGGGCAGGATCAATTTAAGCAAGAAGCAGGTAGAAGAAAATCCTAAGCAGTGAAAGAAAGAAGACTCAATGAAATTAAAGGAGTAATCTTTGTAGCCATTGGATTGATCATCCTGGCGAGCCTGGTCTCTTTCACCCCCTACGATTTAGGTTTCTATACTTCCCATCCGAATACTCCACCCCAGAACTGGATCCGTGCTTTTGGCGCCTATTTAGGAGGCTTGCTGCTATTTCTTTTTGGCTGGGCTTCTTTTTTTGTGCCCTTATTTGTGATTTTTTTGGGAGTAAGGCTCTTTCGCCAGGAAGAAATAGATTTAAGGATCCCGCGCATCCTGGGCATTTTAGTTTTTCTGCTTTCCGTTAGTTCTCTGATCGGTTTAAGCCTGGGCAATGAAGTATATGCATTTTCGCGCGGAGGATTTTTAGGGTTTGCCAGTTCTAATTTTATAGCTACTTATTTCGGCAGGCTGGGAGGTTATATTACCTTTATTACTTTGGCAATCCTTTCCCTTGCCTTGGTAACCGAAGTTTTGATTTCAACTTTCTTTTCGCACGTTTTCCATAAATCGAAGAATTTAATTACTCCGGCCTTGAATTTTAAATTAAAAGAACGGCCGAGAATCATTAAGCCCAGGGCGGAAAATACCACTCCTGTTAAAGTTAAAGCGGTTGCCGAAGCGGAGCCGGTAAAAGAGATGGCGCCTAAACCTGCCCTCACCGGTAAACCGAAAATCCAGATTAAGACCAGGCCGCCGGAAGCCGAACCCAAAGCGCATTATCAAGAGATCCAGATCGGCGACTATCATTTGCCTACTCTGGATTTATTGGTTTCTCCTCCGCCTTTAGAAGCCAGGCAAATCAAGGGAGACTTGGAAGCAAATGCCAGGATATTGGAAGAGACCTTGGCAGATTTCGGCATTGCCGTAAAAGTTACCGATATCGAACGCGGCCCGGTAATTACGCGTTATGAATTAGAGCCTGCCCCGGGAGTAAAATTAAACCGGATTGTTTCCTTGGCGGATGATATTGCTTTGACAATGAAAGCTCCGTCTGTGAGGATCGTTGCTCCTATCCCCGGAAAAGCCAGGGTGGGGATAGAGGTGCCGAATATGCAAAGCAACCTCGTTTACCTTAAAGAAACTCTTATATCCAATGAATTCCAGAAATCAGATTCCAAATTAACTTTGGCGCTGGGCAAGGATATTGCGGGGCACCCGGTAGTGGCAGACTTGGCTGATATGCCGCACCTTTTAATTGCCGGCACCACCGGTTCGGGAAAAACAGTTTGCGTAAACAGCCTGATTCTTTCCATGCTTTTTCGTTGTACCCCCAATGAATTAAAACTGGTAATGGTAGACCCGAAGATGGTGGAATTAGCGCCCTTTAACGGCCTGCCGCATTTATTATGCCCGGTAGTTACCGACGCAAAAAAAGCAGCGGTAGCATTAAATTGGGTAGTCGGGGAAATGGAAGAGCGTTATCAGCTTTTGGCAAAAGCCGGAGCGAGGAATATCGAGGCATATAATCAGAAGCAGGAAAAAATTCCTTACATTGTTATTATCATTGATGAGTTGGCGGATTTAATGATGGTTAGCCGCGACCAGATCGAAACCGCGATTACCCGCCTGGCACAGCTTTCGCGCGCAGTTGGGATCCATCTGATCCTTGCTACGCAAAGGCCTTCAGTTGATGTTATTACCGGTGTGATCAAGGCAAATTTTCCGTCGAGAATTTCTTTTAAGGTGGCTTCCAAGGTAGACTCGCGCACCGTGCTTGACGCAAACGGAGCGGATAAGCTTTTAGGAAAAGGCGACATGTTATTTTTGCTTCCAGGAGAAGAGAAATTAATCCGCGCCCAAGGTACGCTCGTCACAGATAAGGAAATCGAAGCAGTGGTAGATTTTATTAAAAATCAGGCAGAGCCGGTTTATGATGAAGAGATCTTAAAAGACCAGCAAAAGTCCAATGTGGCAAACGGCGAAAAAGATGAACTTTATGACCAGGCAGTGCGGGTGATCATGGAAAGCAATCAGGCATCGGTATCGATACTGCAAAGAAGGATGCGTTTAGGCTATACCCGGGCAGCCAGGATTATTGATATGATGGAATTGGAAGGGATGGTTGGGCCCTTTGAAGGAAGTAAACCGCGCAAGATCCTTATTGACCGCGATGCATGGTTAGAGCAGGAAAAGGCTGCAATGCAGAAACAGGAGCAAGGTTAAGAATTATGGAATCCGTCGGCACGCGTTTAAAAAATAAGCGCCTGGAAAAAGGCCTGACCTTAGAAGAGGTTGCGAAGAAAACCAAGATCCATATAAATATCTTAAGGTCAATAGAAGACGATAGCCTGGTAGGGGTAAGCCCGATTTATATTAAGGGGTTTTTAAAGATTTATTGTAAATTTTTAGGGGTTGATCCGCGCGAGTATATCCCGGATTATAAAGAGCCCCAGGCAAGGACTCCTTTCAGCACTCCGGCAAGCGAACAAAGCGGGAGTGCCCAGAAAATAAATTTCAGCAAGGTCTTTGCCTTTCTGCCTAAGATAAGGATCAAGGTTATTGTCAGGGGCGCCCTGATAATTATCGGCTGCCTGCTTTTATTCAGCTTCATTAAATTTATCTCTAAGCAAATAAGCATAAAAAAGGCCAGGCATGCGCAAACAGCGGTTGTGCCGGTAAAAAGTGAAAAGGTTACAAAGATCCAAACGGAGAAATCTCAGAAGATCCCCGTAGCAAGCCAGATTAAGTTAGGGATGCACGCGAAAGAAAATTGTTACCTGACCATTAAGGCCGACGGCCGTTTAGTTTTCCAGGGGCAATTCCGTAAGGGTTCATCGGAAACCTGGTCCGCGAAAGAAAAAATCGAATTTTCCCTGAATAACGCCGCAGGCGTAGATTTGCAGGTTAATGGCAAGGCGATGCCCGGATTGGGAAGAAGGGGGCAAGCGGTTAAGGGGATCGCTACCAAAGAAGAAGGCCTGAAGATTTCATAATGATGTTCAAGCAAAAAATCGGGATTTTAAGTTTAGGTTGCCCGCGTAACTTGGTAGATGCGGAAAGTTTAGCCGGTAGGCTTAGAGATAAAGGGTACGGAATCGTAGATATAGCAAAATCGGATACAGCGATACTTAATACCTGTTGTTTTATCGAGAGCGCGAAAAAAGAATCAATTGACGCGATCCTTGAGCTCGTAGATTTAAAAAAACAGGGCAAGATTAAAAGGATCGTGCTTACAGGCTGCCTTGCACAACGCTATAGAGAAAGCTTACAGAAAGAAATCCCGGAGATCGACGCTTTTTTAGGTCCGCCTTCGCTTAATCACGGCGCCGGGCGTTTTCCCTTAACTAAAAAGCACTTTGCATATTTGAAAATCTGTGAAAGCTGCGTGCATAACTGCAGCTACTGTATTATCCCGAAAATAAAAGGGAAATTCAGCAGCCTCGGCCTTGATAGCGTATTGCAAAAAGTTTCGCTTTTTAATCGGGAAAAGATTTCCGAACTAAATATTATCGGCCAGGATATCACCGGTTATGGCCTGGATCTTTACGGCAAAAAGATTTTAGCCAAAGCCTTAAAGAAAATCCTGGGTAAAGCAAAGAATATCCACTGGGTCAGGCTTTTGTACCTTTATCCGGGCAAAGAAGTAGAAGGCATATTAAAGATTATCAGGGATGAGCCTAAAGTTTGTAAGTATATTGATCTGCCGATCCAGCATATCAATGGCCGGATTTTGAAATTGATGCAGCGCAAGACTTCTAAAAGTGATATTTTGAGGTTAATAGATAAGATCCGCAAGGTTATTCCCGAAGCAGCAATCCGGACTTCGGTGATTGTCGGGTTTCCTTCGGAAAAAGATGCAGAGTTCGAAGAGCTGTTAACCTTTTTGCGCCAGGCACAGTTTGATAGGTTGGGCGCTTTTATTTATTCCAGGGAAGAGGGGACAAAAGCCTTCGATTTTAAAGGGCAGCTTCCGGAAAAAACCAAACAAGAGCGTTTTGACCGGGTGATGCTAATGCAACAGCAGGTTTCTTCCGCGCTAAACCGTAAATTTTTAGGCAAAACCATAGAAGTGCTGATTGACGAGAGGCAAGGTAAGCAATACCTGGGCCGCAGCCAATATGACGCTCCCGAAGTTGACGGCCAGGTTTATGTGAATTCTAAGCGTGCGTTAAAGCCAGGGGATTTTGCTCAGGTACAGATTACCGATACCCTGGAATACGATCTCGTCGGTACAGCAGTGGAGAAGGAAGGAAGACACGATGAATACTGCCAATAAAATTACTATGTCGAGGATTTTTTTGACGATTGTCTTTTTGTGGTTTTT
>JAQUMX010000002.1 GCA_028717885.1 Candidatus Omnitrophota bacterium | reverse complement strand
TAATGGTAGTTGCAGGAAGGGTGCTGATAAATTTCGCAATTTCTCCCGTGCCTTTGCTGAAGGCGTCCATTTCAAAGATCCCTAAGGGGCCGTTCCAGCAAATAGTCTTTGCAGTTTTTAATTTTGTTTCGAATAAAGCAATTGTTTTTGGCCCGATATCTACGCCGATTTTTCCGTCGGGAATATTTTCTCCAACAAGTTCGGTTTTTGCCTGGGCGTCGATTTTGTCCACCACTAGGTTATCTATGGGCAGTACAATTTCCTTGTCTAACTGTTTTGCTTTGGCCAATAAACCCTTTGCCAGGTCAAGTTTTTCTTTTTCCAGTTTGGAACTGCCGATTTTTTTACCTTGTGACATAAGAAAGGTATAACACATTCCTCCGCCAATCAGGATCATGTCGCACTTTGGCAAGAGGTTTTCGATCACTCCGATTTTATCGGAAACCTTTGCGCCTCCCAAGATCACAACAAAAGGTTTCTGCGGATTGGCTACCGCACCTCCTAAATATTGGATCTCTTTCTCCAAAAGGAACCCCGCTACTGCTTTAAGGTAATGCGTGACCCCTTCGGTAGAAGCGTGGGCACGATGCGCTGTGCCGAATGCATCGTTTACGAAAACTTCCCCCAGGTTAGCTAATTGTTTTGCAAAGTTGGCATCATTAGTTTCTTCTTCGGCATGGAACCTTAAATTTTCCAAGAGTACGACTCTTTCTTTTGCGCCGCCACATTCTTTTTTAATATTATCGCCGACGCAATCATTTAAAAATTTGACCGGCTCTCCTAATAATTCCCCGAGTTTCTTGGCTACCGGCTGAAGGCTGTATTTTTCCACTACTTTCCCATCCGGCCTGCCTAAGTGGCTCATTAGTATCAGCCTTTTGGCCCCGCTTTTCAGGATATATTTGATCGTAGGCAAAGTTGCGCGGATACGCGTGTCGTCAGTAATATTAAGATTGGCATCCTGAGGCACATTAAAATCTGCGCGCATCAGCACTGTGCGCCCTTTGAGATCAATATCTTTAACGGTCATTTTATTCATGCTTACTCCCCCCCCTTATGATTTTGAGTCTAATAATATAGCTTAATTCAGTTAACCTGTCAAAGGATTTTTAAGCCGGAAGGTTTTCCTGCGTATAGACTAAGAGCAAAAGGCTGCCGAATTTTAAAATGGCAAGCAAGATGCAGCAATCTAATATGCCTAGAATAGGTAGTAAAACCACGCCTCCTAAAATCCCGGCTAGCCAGCCGCCCAGCAAATCAAAGAAATAAAGCGTTGAAACGGTTTTTCCCGGAAGAGCTTTTTTTTGCAGGTAAATTCGATTTGCAAGCGGGAACTCTGCGCCTAAAAGCAAGCCCGAAATAAAAAACAGGGTGATAAAACTAAGAGTACTCCCTTTCGCCGCCAGCTTAAACGAAATAGCTTCCAGGAACAGGATAAAAAGAATAATTGCAATCTCAACCGAGATTAGCAAGTTAAACGGATTCTTTCCTCTGGCTGTTTTTCCCGAGAAAATAACGCTGCCCAAGGCAATGCCTGACATAAAAATACTGATCAGTAGGCCTATTTTGTAATAGAGATACCCCAGGGATACTTGAAAAAGAAATAATAAAACAAGATTAACCAGCATCCCGAAAAAACCCGTAGAAAAAATAGCGAAATTAACGCTGAATTTCGAAGACTTTTTGATTTTTATCAGAAAGATAGAAGAAAGAAATATGATGCAGAGAAAAGCCCCGATAGGCGCAAGGTGCATCTTTTTTAGCGCGGAAAATAAGCTATTAAAGATGTTGCTGCCGAATTTCCGGTTCCAGATGCTTAGGGTTTCAAAAAGGGCGGTGGGCTGAAAATCGCTGTTCATTACTACTCGTGCCGGGGTGATATTTTTAGTAAACCAATTTTTCCATTCCGGTTTTAGGCGGTATTCGATATATCCGGGAATCAAAGTAGCCGTTTTAATATTGCGCAAGGCGATGCGTTGCGAGATGACCGATGCGTCGACAGACATTAGTTTGATGTCCATCGAGGCAAGGATGATATTGTAATTCCCGGGAATAATTGTTTTATACATAAAGCTGCTATTAATAGCTTTAAGAATACAGGCATTAAGGTTTTTTAACTCATCGCCCAAGTAGGTAAGTGATCCGGGTATCCGCAGCACTAAAATCCCCTTCTTCTTTAATTTTTCTTTAGCAAGCTGGAAGAATTCTACGGTAAAAAAACGGTTCGTGTTTAAGTCGCTTGGGTCAGCTAGGCCAATCAAAATAACATCGTATCTGCCGGTGGTATTGTTGAGGAAAAACCGCGCATCCTGATTAATTACTGTCACCCGCGGCGAATTAAGTTCTCTTTCGCTGATCTGAGTCGGATATGCCCTTAACATTCTTATGAGTGCAGGATCCAGTTCCAGGTAATCAATACGCACGCTCTGGTTTTTAAGCATCTCATCGATTAACCCCCCTGCCCCATTGCCGATGACCAGGACATCCTTAGGATCATCATGGAATAAAAGCGGCAGATTGGCGAATTCTTCCGTGGATTCTTTATCGGGAAAAGGCACGGTAATTGCAGGTAAGCCATTATAATAGAAGGAATATTGGTTGCTTTTTTTTGTTACCGCAATGTTGCCGTATACGGAGTTGATGGAATCCAGGAGATTTAGCCCTCTCCATTGCATTTTCTTCGATTCAACCTCCAAACGGTCGATAAAAATTCCAAATAATAGAAATCCGGTGAAAGAAATCAAAATGAGCTTTTTGATGCTGCGGTTGGTTCGGGGAAGGAAATATAAGCAGGCGATAAAATTAAGCAATCCGATAATAAAAACTGCCTGAAAGTTATTTAAAAACGGGATTAGTAGATAAGTAAGCCCAATGCCACCGATAATGGACCCGGCGGTTTCCAGGGAATAAATTTTCGCTATCGATTCAGAGGGGGTTGCTGATTTTTCCGTAGAAATCTTGGCAATTACGCTAAAAGTGCCTCCGTGCAACAAGGCACAGGGCAAAAGAATAGCTAATGACACCAAAAACATTTGAGCCAGGCTAATTCCCTCCCCCAGCGGTATGGCAAGGAATATTTTATATGTCCTGGCTAAATAGATGGAAAGCAGCAGAGAGATTGAAAAAAGTATTTCCAGAAAAATAAGGAGGCTAACATTGTTTTTAATCCGGTCTGTATATTTTCCGGCTAAGAATGCTCCTGCGGCTTCCAGGGTCAGCCAATTGGCGAGAATCAATCCCAATGTAAGCTCGTTGCCATAGAAGCTGACTAGAAGTTCTCTTAAGAGCAGTGCTTGAGCAACGATTCCGCTTGCGCCGATTATTAATACCAGAAGAATCCACATGGATAATTTGCTTAAGATTTAGCGGTTTTAAGCGCTGCCGTACCCAATCCGAGGATCAGCCAGAATAATACTCCGAGGTCTAAGCTATAGAAGCTTGTGTCTACGACCATTTGAATGCAATACCCTAATATGGCTGCCTGGGCTGCAAGCAGAGTGTACCAGGTAAAGGAGAGTTTTTTCTTGAAGAGCTCCTTGATGCCGAAAAAGAAAAATGAGGCTAAGATCGATAAGAAAGCAATGGAGCCTATGATGCCGATTTCTGCCAGCATCTGCAGGTAGCAGTTATGCGCATAAGATATATATGCAAAGCCGGGATTGACGAATTTTTTGAAATTGAACATGAATGTCCCTAGCCCTAACCCTAAGATCGGCCTTGAAAGGAACATCTTCCACCCTGCTTCCCACATGTATTTACGGTCGATAGAGCTGGGGTCGCAAAAAACAAAGAAATTGTTCAGCCTTTCCTTTATATAGTAATTCAGGGAGGGCTGTAAAACAATCAATACGACCCCTAGGACAAGGAAAAATACCGCTAAAGAGTGGATCCAGATACTCATGAATAAAATGGATCCGATGAAAGCAAACCATGCCCCGCGCGAAACAGTCAAAACCAGGCAGGTGAAAGAAAGCACAAAAAGTCCAAAGAATAATAATTTTAACGCTTTTTTGTGGGTTTTTACGAAGATCTGCGCCAGAGCAAAAGGAATCACGATGGTCAGGTAACACCCGAAATCACTGGGGCTGGTAAAGGTGGCATAGATTCTCGGGATCATTAAATCAGGCCGCTGCCGGATAAAATCTTTATGGGTAAAATATTGATAAATCCCATCTGTGCCTAATACCAATGCGGATAATGATAACACTGCTATGAATGACTTTAAGCGCTTTTCGCTGCAAAGGGTTTCGCTGGCAACAAAGAATAAGGCAATGTTCTGTAAAACCTTGCCTAAAAAAGAGCGGGAACTGATCCCGTAATTGGTGCTGATAAAAATAGAAACGAAACAAAAGAAAAAATAAAAGAAGATGCTTAAATTCAGCGGTGTTTTTACGAAATCTTCGCGCTGCAGGAATTTTTTGACGATGAAACTTACGATAGCGAAGTAAATAAAAACTTCGATAATTGCTTTGGAGATGGGAATAAAAAAAGCGATTCCCAATAAAGAGTATAAAGAGATTTTATCGCAAATGCTAATTAAGCCGGTTTTTCGTAAGGTCAATTTTTTCCTCTTGGTTATCCAATAGGCCAACCACTTTTCTATATGTCAATCCGCACTCTTTGCAGATCTGCGCAATTTGCGAAAATTCGTAGAGGTCTATTGAAGGTATGGCGATAATTACTTCTTTGATTGTGTATTCTCTTGAAAGGTCCTTGATATCAGAACGACTCCCCAGTACGGAGATACCATGGATTTTATTCCCCAGTTTTTCCAGGTCATCGTCTAGGAAACCGATGGGGTTATAATTCAGCTGCTTATTGCGTTTGATTTCGCGTACGACCATCTCTCCGGTGTCACCCGCTCCGAAAATCAGGATATTATTGCCTTTTTCGCGCGCGCGGCTGAAGAATTCTCCAAGGACGCGGAAAATCACCCTTACCCCTGAGATTAGGCATAAAAGTAGGATCCAGTCGATAAAAAAGACTGCGCGGGAATATTCCTGGAACCTAAAAGCAAAGGTAATGAATAATATCGAAACTATAGAGCTGATGCTCACTACCTTAAAAATCGTCAAGAGGTCGGAAATGCTGATATACTTCCATACCCCGCGATAAAGCCCAAAGATAAAGAATACCGACATTTTAATCAGGATAATCCAAATCAGGGAATTTTCGATAAGATAAGAATTACGGCTGAATAGTTCCCCCTCAAAACGTAGAAAATAAGCTGAATAATAAGCTACGCAAATTAACGCAAAATCGAGCAATACTTCTACGATCCTGCGTTTGTGCAGGAAAATGCTGTTGAGGATAGTTTTATCTTCCAAAGTTTTTTGTTTTTCGGCCTTTATCCTACCGGTTTTTGCAGATGCGCCTTCTGTCAGGAAGAAGCCAAAAAATAAAAGCACGATTACTGCCAGAAAAGTAATTACCGAAATAATAAAAGCATTCAAACGCGAATAAAGCAAGGCTATCGAGCTAAAGGCAATGCTTATAGAGTATAATAAAAGAACGGTTTTTCTTTGCGATAAGCCTAAGGTTACCAAATGATGAGATGTATGGTCTTTGCCTCCTTTGAAGATTTTTCTTCCTTGTATGGCGCGCAAGATCATGACAAAAGAAGTATCGAAGATCGGTACTGTTAGAATTAGCATCGGCAGCAGCATGGTGATAAAAAGGTTGGAAACATGCCGGGTGACCCCGGCGAGGGAAATTACCGCCAGGCAGTACCCTAAGAACATGCTACCTGAATCCCCCATGAAAATTTTTGCCGGATTAAAATTATAAGGCAAAAATCCCAATGCTGCGCCCCCAAGGATCAGGCCATAAATCCCCAATTGGTTATTGGCAAAAATTTGCGCAGAGAAAAAGAGCATTATAGATGAAATAGTGGCAATACCGGCTGCCAGGCCGTCAATATTGTCCAAAAGATTGAAAGAATTGGTGATGCCGACGATCCAAAGCAAGGTCAGAGGGATATAAATAATCGCATTGTTGGATAAGCCAAAGGTAATTCCACAAAATATCGCAATTGAGCCAGCGATAATCTGGGTAAATAATTTAATATACGGCGGAAAATGAAACTTATCATCGGTTAAGCCGATAATAAAAAGAAATGTCCCCCCGATAGCCAATCCTGCAACAGCCCTATTCAGGTTACCGAAGAGAAAAAATGAAATGATTGAAGCCAGGTAAATAGCGATTCCGCCCAGTATGGCAGTGGGTTTTTTATGCCAGCGGTCCGCGCGCGGATAAGCAATCAGATTATTTTTTATCGCTATCGCCCGAATAACCGGCGTTGCGATCAAGCTTAAAAAAAACGGAATTAGGAAAAACATAAAATACCGCATATGCATCCTTTATTAGGTTTTTACATGCATACGATTTTAGCATATTTTTCTAAAAAGTGCAAATCAATACACGGGCATAAAGGCTTTCTATATCTTTGGCCAGCCGTTCTTTGGTAAAACAATTCTTTGCGAAAATTCTCGCCTGTTCTGCCATGGCAAGGCAAATTTGCGGATGGGAGATTAAAAAACAAACCGCATCCGTTAATCCTGTTGCATCGTTTGATTTAATCATGGCTCCCCGTTCTAAAAGTGCAAAATTCGGGAAGATTTCTTTCTTTTCTCCCAGAAGGTCCTGTACTCCTCCGACATTAGTTGCAATTATGGTTCGGTTGCTTGCCATAGCCTCGATTAGAGAAACCGGCGTACCTTCATTCAGAGAAGTTAAAACCACGGCATCCAGGCTGTTATAGATTTGGGGTAAGTCTTTTTGCCAGCCTAAAAATGCTGTCTGTTTATGAATACCCAGCGCTTGGGCATAATTTTCAAGTTCTTTGCGTAGTTCGCCGTCCCCGACAACTTTAAAATTCAGGGTTATTCCAGAAATATTTTTCTTAATGATTTTTTCTGCGGCCTGTAAAAAAAGCCGGTGGTTTTTAATTGCAGTTAACCTCCCGATGATGCCGATATTGAATTCAGTTTGCCTTGCCCTGGCAGGGATTTCTAAAAAGTGCCCCAATTCGAAGCCTAGGGGGATAACTTCGATTTTTCCCCCCTCGGCAATTTTCAGGCTGATTAAATCATTTTTTATCGATTCGCTTACTGTAATGATTTTATCGGAAAAATGCCCCAATATTCTCTCTATCCAGATAAAAATACGCGTTTTAAACCTTCCAAAATAATTTTTGAAAATATGCCCATGAAAGGTATGAATTAATTTTATCTTGTTTTTGCGGTGTGAAATATTAAAAATAATTCCGGCAATCCTGCCGATTGTTCCGGCTTTGGCAGTATGCGTATGGATGATTTGCGGTTTTTCTTTGCGAATGAGCCGGTAAAGCTTAAGCAAGCAGACAAAATCGTGGTAGATGCTGATCTCTCTGCTTAATTCCGGTAAAAAAAGAGGTTTCACCGATTTACTGGCAGCGTAATAGCCCATGTCCCCTTCGGCTTTCGAGGGGGTGCCGCAGACAAGCGTAGTTTCAAATTTTAGCGGATCCAGGCCGGAGGCTAATAAAACCGTATGGATCGCCGGGCCTCCGATATTGAGCCTGGCGATAATTCTTAATATTTTGATTTTCTCCATCGGCTTTTTCAAAGGAGAGCGCTTTAAAGATTGGGGTTATTTTGCCTTAGCATACCTTACAATATCCATCACTATTTCTGACAGTTTGTAAGTCGGCTTAAAACCGATTAACTTGTTGATCTTGGAGGTATCGGGGACTCTGCGCTGCATATCTTCAAAGCCTTCTTCGTAGGCCTTTTCGTACGGGATATGCATGATTTTGGATTTGCTTTTGGTTAGCTTGATGATTTCTTTAGCCAAGTCTTCGATAGAGATCTCTTCCTGGCTGCCGATGTTGAATACTTCTCCCTCGGTATTTGGTACGCCGACCAGCTTTATCAAGGCTGAAGTAACATCCTTAACATGGATAAAACAGCGGGTTTGTTTGCCAGTTCCGTATACGGTGATATTCTTATTTTTTAAGGCTTGTTCCACAAAACGCGGCACTACCATGCCATAAGCGCCGGTTTGCCGCGGGCCGACGGTATTGAATAAACGCACAATGAGCGAAGGCACCCCTTTTTCTTTCCAATAAACATATGCCAGCATTTCATCTACTGCTTTAGCAGTGGAATAACTCCAGCGTGCTTTTAACGGAGAACCTAAAATCCGGTCGTCGGTTTCTTTAAGCGGGCCGTTTGTGTTTTTCCCATAAATTTCCGAAGTGGAAGTAATGAGGATTTTTTTACGGTAACGGTTTGCCATCTCCAGCACGATTTCGCTCCCCTTAATGTTTGTAGTCAGTGACTCTAGCGGCTTTTTGACGATTAATTCAACGCCGACTGCAGCGGCAAGATGGAATACGCAACTGCTTTGTTCTACGAGTTTATCAACTAAGGATTCGCTTAAGACCGTGCCGATTACAAGTTCAAATTTGGGGTTATTCTGGAGATGCCTGACATTTTCTAATCGTCCTGTAGAGAGATCATCCAAAATGCAGACTTCATAACCGTTTTCTAACAGGCCCTCTGCCAGATGTGAACCGATAAATCCTGCGCCTCCGGTAATTAATGCTCTCATCTTCATTTTTTTCCTGTCTTTAGTGTAAACACCCGGGAATATTCTAAATTAGAATCATTTTTTTTGCAACAAGAATTAACTAATTTAAGAATCAGGCTTCCGGAAAATAACAGATGGCTCTTGGGTTTTTCCAGCACCAATAGCAGGCTTATAAGTATTAAAACTGCCCTTGTTAGCCAACCGAAGAAAAATATTTTTTTTAGCAAAACCAGGGAAAAGATCAGGTTGGAGGCGACTGCTGAAGCAAGAAAAATACCTATTGCTTTGCCGGGAGAAAAACAAAAAACAGCTTTTACATTATCTGCGTATTTTTTGATTGCGCTATTATTAATGATATCCCTGGCATAATTGCTGATGCGCAAATAATTCCTTACGCCATAATTAATCAAATAACTATTTTCGGCTTGAACCATTAATTTTTCTAGTCTAACTTTGTAAAAAATACTGCCCCGGATGGCAATTTGAGTTTTTTTGAAGTATTCGCAGATTTTACTGTATTGAAATACAAGCCGGAAACGGTTCAAAAAAACTGCCAGTTTCTGATCCAGCCTGTTTATGAAATTAAAAAGCCTGCTGTTATTTATCCAAATCCGGGGGATCATTTTTATCCGTAAAAGATATTCCGGTTATTATGCCGGAGATAATGTAAAGTTTGGAGCTAAAGATTATCTGTCCGCCGATTTTAACCGGGTAATTCTTAAAATAAAGGACACCGTCTCTTTCGCTGCAAAGCAAATCCAATACTGCAATCATATCGGTACGGTATGGATCACTGATGACAACAAGCTTGTTTTCTTCAAGTTTCAGGGCCTGGATTTGCGACGGCTTCTTATCAAGGACCTCTTTTAACGTGCCGATGATCTTCCCCTCGTTATTTTTTTCTATATGCCCTTCACTTACCAGGTCGCTTAGTTCAGGGGAGAGCCCGGAAAAGTTCACGTTCACACGCACAGGAATCAGTTTTTCTTTCTGGATTTCGTTAAAAGGAATTGCTTCAACGACATATTGCGAAGTTTTAAACTCCAGCGGCGCATCAAGTTTAATTTGCCGCTCCTTATAGAATAAATCTTTATTATTTATGATTTCCGCCTTGATTTTTAGTTTAGCCGGCACTTCTTTTAATAGCGGGTCTTCCTTTATCAAAGGTAATTTTAGGTTTGGATCTTCGCCCGAAACATAAAATTTATATTGGTATGGCTTGCTTTTTCCAAGTTCGCTGATTTCACCTAATTGGTCTCCTTTTAGGTTGAATTCTTTATCTCCTGCCGCCATGAGTTTTAAGGTCTCAGGCTTAACTTTAATAAAAATACAAGGGATTTCGATTTCTACAAAGCTCCTCCTATTGCTCATTTTATCGACGGGCTTTTTGAATATTTTATGCCCATAATAGATGCCGGGGATAAAGAGCAATAATAAGAAAATTACCAGAAAATCAATGATATTAACCTTACCGAATAGCCTGCCTTTTTCATCAATGATCTTCAAATCTTTCCTCCTTATGGATTAGATATAATTTTTGAAAAAATAATAGATAATCCCCAAATATTCATGCCATACCCCTTTTATCTGGCGCAAGGTTATTCTTTTCCAAATAATCTTGCCCTGCGCATTCCTGAGGGGGTGTGCATAGAATGAACTGTAGGGTACTGGAGTAAAGGTTATTTTTCTGTCTTTGGCAATCTTATTAAAGACTAATGCCGCTCTGCGCATATGATAAGGCGAGCTAACCAGTAGAATGGCATCCCAATGGTTTTTCTGTAATATCTCATTGGTGAATCTCACGTTATCGTATGTGCTGCTGGATTTATCTTCTAAGGTAATTACGTTTTCCTGTATGCTTAAAGAATCCGCCAAACCCTTAATTAACGTAGGTTCATTGAATAAATAAGTTTCTCCTGAAGAAATGATTATGTGCTTGGCGTAGCCTTTTCGATAAAGTTCAATTGCATATTCTACTCTTTCTTTTAATCCTTGTCCAGCCATTCCTGACTCCCCTACCCCCCCGGCAAAAACAACGATTGCATCGGCCTTATGAGGAAGCTGCGAGATCTTCAGGGGGGCCGCACAAAACCATACGAAAGGCGTATAAAAGAACAAAAAAAAGGCGAAAAAAGCCGCTAGGCCAATAAGTACAAATTTACTGCGGACATCTTTATAGATTTTAAGGAATTTCTCCTGCCAATTTATCGCGGCTGAATTTCTTTTACTTAAGGCATCTTCAATCAAAGAAGACATTAATTCAATCTTATCGCGCCAGCTGTTTTTTTCCGCTACTGCCCTTCTTTTCTGCCTAGCTTGTTCGCTATTTTCCTTAATGCTTATTGAAAGCAGTTTTGCAAAATCTTTATGGTTATCTGCGATATATAAGGCCCCTTGGTTTTCCTTGTCAAAATTTACTATTTCGTTAAGATTTGTCGAAACTACCGGTTTACCCATGATCAGATATTCATTAAGTTTAGCGGCAGAAATATTGTCCGTGTAGGGGTCTTTTTTATAAGGAATAATGCAAGTATCAAAGTATTTGATGTAATAGGGCAATTCATGATGTGTTTTTTGCCCCGTAAAAATAATATTATTCCGGTGTTTTAGCGAAGAGACATTAGTCTGTAATGGGCCAACAAATACAAAAGTATATTCCGGAAAAGTTTCTGCAAGATAACCCACCAATTCCTGGTCTATGGATTGCCTGACCCCTCCGATATATCCTACGATATGGCCGTTGATATTCTCTAATTCTGCAGGCTTAAAGGTATTTTCTTGAGGTATGTCAAACCGTTCTACGTCCACCCCCATCGGAATACAGGTGACGTTTCGATTGAAGGTTTTGCAATAATCAACCATATTTTTAGCCATTACAAAAACTATATCGGCGGCTCTTAGCACTTTTTGCTCATACCTGGAAATTTTTTTTGCCTCTTTTGACGTGGCAGACAGATTATCAGTACAGTAGTAGATAAACATGGCGTGCGGTACGGCTTTAATTAAATCCAGCACAATGGGGGTAGGTAAAAATGTCCAGATAATTGGTTCATGAAAATCCATAACTTTCATCCATCTGAATAACGGCGTAAACATGAGGCGCCTGTTTATCCAGCGGGCGAATCTCCAATATGGGAAAGGAATAATCATCGGTGAATAAATAAATAAATTATCCATTTCCCTGCGAAACCCCTTTATGCTTTTTAGCCAGTTTAATATACGTTTTTTAATCCGTGGGATATCGCCAAAACTGGGCGTCCTTACGCCGGTATTTTCAATAAAAAGGACGCGGTTGCCGTTTTTTGCAAGCGTAGACATGATGGATTGGTGGTGCTGCCAGATAAAATCCCAATCTATACTGGAGATGCAGATTATGTCGTGTTTTTTTAGCATGGCAGAATCAAGTTTTCTCTAAAATTGCGGTAACTGTGAAACCTGTATACTTGAAAGGAAATAAATGCCCAAGAAATTTCCCGATCAAATAAGAAAAATACCCCAATAGTTTTTGAACTGGTAAAGGCAGCCTTACAACCAAGCTGCCGGGAAGAAAATAAGACCCCATTACTTTTAACAATTTGACCCTGGTTTTATGCCCCTTTAAAAAAGATTCAAACCTTAAGGCGCTATAGATATACTTATGGTCAGTATCCCAGGCGTCCCAAGTATACCCCTTAACAAACGCTTCTATCAGTTTGCCTTCTGCTCCGGCTAGCGAAAAACGGTTTGGGGTAGAGATATAAATTATGGCGCCCGGTTTGGCTACTCTTAAGATTTCGTCAAAAACTTGTGTTTGCATTCCTTTGTTGACATGCTCAATTGTTTCCAGGGACACTACCGTATCAAATGTGTTGTCCGCAAAGGGCAAACTTAAGATATTTGCGCATGCAAAGGAAGCATTTTGCATGCCTTTATTTGCAAGGCGCGCACTCTTAACTATAAAGTGGTTTAAATCACAGAGAAACGTTTTTTTTGCATATTGGCCATAACAAGCAGCTAACGGGCCAATATTACAACCAATGTCTAACAGCCGGCCAAGGTCGCCTTTTCTCTTAAGGAGATTTTCCATGATTTTAAGGCGATAACTATTAAATGGGCTGATTTTTGTAAACAGCCTCTTCGCTTTTATATAGCCCGGTGAATCAAAACGGGCAAGCGCATCTTGGACATCTAACTCAACCTTCTTTGAGTAGTGCATTTTAATATTCAGAATCCCTCAGATCAGCGGTTTTATAAGCCAATGATACCTCGGTACTGAGTTTCTGTGATAGGACTCCCCGCTTATAAACTATGATTATACAGCCAAAAACAACCAGCATTTCACAGAAAAAAGTCCCCAAGGTGGCGCCATTTATCCCCCATACGGGAATAAAAATGAAATTCTTGATGATGTTTAAAATAATGCCGCCGCAGTAAAGCGAACAAACAGTATTTTGCATTCTTGCCCCCAAAAGCAATTTTTCCGGAATAGGTTTTAAAAAAAACGGCAAAAGCACTAATGAAAAAATCTTTAAGTTTGCGGCCGCCCCCTGAAAACCGTTTCCATAGATGGACCTTATAATGTAATCACCGGAAAAATTTAATAAAATAATAGCGGCAATGCTGGTTAAAATCAGGATCGGCACTATGCCCTTAAGAAAGTGTTTCATCTGCAGCAGAGAATTCCCCGGTTTTGAAAAAGTGGGCAGAATGACGCAAGAGAATGTTAAAGGAATCAATAGCAATTGTTCTATCAGCTTAAAACTGGCGCTGTATAAACCCGCTGCCTGGGCAGAACTCAAGACTGTCAACATAATGATATCAACCCTGAAATTCAATAGATTAAGCATATAAACAATAGCAAAAGGAAAGGAATTTTTCAATAAATAAAGGCTGAAATTCCAATCGAACCGAAGAGTTGGCAATCTATTGACCAAGACAAAAGCTAGGAAATTAAGGATAAGGTTTAATGAACTTATTAATAGTATTGCCAGGGAAATTATGATTATTCCCGGTAAAGCGGACTCGAATCTTATGGCGGCAAGCAGCACACTAATTTTTAAAAATCCTTCTATGACCATTAATATTGCCTCATACTTCATGATTTCCTTTATACGAAAGATACAACGGAAAAAATACATAAACGAATCCAAGATAGTAGCTAAGCCAAGGATCAGAACGGCCCAAAAAGTATCTTTATTGAAAGAATAAGATAAGCCTATCAGAAAAATTATCAGGTACGAAATTATTCCTAAGAAAATCTTTATTGTAACAATATGGTCCACGTATTTATCCTTTAACCTGTTATCCGAAGCAACATCCCTGGTAAAAAGGTCGCTTAATCCCATGTCTGATAAGAACAGGAAAATCCATACTGCTGATAGCCCGAAAGATAGCCTCCCGAATCCTTCTGCGCCAAGAAAACGGGCTAGCAAAACCATAGTCAAAAAAGTAAGAATTTTATAGATAATATGGGCAAAGATCATGCTGGTAAAATTTTTGGCAATTTTATTCCTAATATTATTATTCATCTAAAGGGCGTTTTGCTAAGACTATTAAATGGCCGGCAAAAGGAACCATGTATTTCTCAATAGGCCTGTAGTTTTCAAATTTATCTGTGATCTTTGCGGCATAGGCCCCTAAATTATGGTTAAATTTATAAATAATACGTAAAGGGGCAAAAAGAACCCCCTGAATTTTAATATCCTTGATTTTAAGGGCTTCCAGGTCTTTTTGGACGCGCCAAGGTGTGGTAAATTCGCAGTGCGCGGGTTCTTCTAATTTTAGAATATTGTGGCATAATTTCTTAAATTTGTCAAAAACATAGAAACCATCGAGGGCAAAAAGGTTTACCATGGTAAAAAATAGTATGCCCCCCGGCTTCAATACCCGCAACATTTCCCGGTACGATTCTATTATATCTCTCTTGTGCAGGTATCTAATTACTTCGATAGCCAAAACAGCTTCGAAACTATTATTCGAAAAAGGCAAATTAATTATGGTCCCGTTTAAGACATCCGTCCCCGGGTTATTTTTTTTAGCGATCCTGCGCATATTTTCAGCAGGCTCAACCCCTGTAACGTCAAACCCCATCCGGGAACAAAGCTTTAGTTGTTCCCCGGTACCACAGCCTATATCCAGAATTTTACTTGCCGGAGCCAGCAACCTTAAGTTGTCAGTCAGGATGGTTTCTATTTTTTTTCGGCCATAGGTAAAAGCCGAATTATAATAGTTTTTTGTCATGTTTTTGTATTCTTCGTCAAAAATCGCAGCATCCCTGTCGTGTTCCTTAATTGATAGCTCCCTTATTTTACTGATTGTTTTCATTTTTCGGTTTAGCCTTTTATTTGATTGGAGATGTCGTTTAATGTTAAAACTTCAAGCCGGCCATTCTGTTTTAATAAAACGGCGTAATTTAAAATTTTTTCCAAAGCGGAAAATTGCTGTTTTGTTTTACAAGTGAAATTACTCGGATGAAACCATAAATGGAATATTTTTCCGGTTTCCGCCGCCTTATCTAATCCGGCTTTACCCATTTTTACGAGGGCAGAGCCCGGAATTACCCTTCTGATGCCATCGCGCCCGGAAAATAGCATACTGTCCGGAATATTGACCATTCCGAATTCATCCTTTTGCGCCGCTACAGCTTCAGGAGGCACAGAGAATACAAAATAAAGCAAATTGATCATCCGCTTTAATAAAGGGGCCGGAATCATATCGTACCAACGCGGATTCTTGCCTCTATACCCAGAGACGCCAGTTTGGCTGAGTAAATTTTTAAAACCAACCTTATTCCTCGGGAATACAAAAATTTCAAACGGCAGGCCTAAGGACAGATGGAGCTCTTTTGCCTTCGTTAAATCAGCTAAAGCAGCGGCAGGATTTGCAGTCCTTTCGTCAAAGATCATATGGGAAAAAGAATGGCTTGCGATTTCTTGCCGGGGCCTGGCATCTTTTATGGCCTTAATTATATCCTGCCCATACCAAAACGGGTCAGCGTCTTTAACGGGATGTTGGAAAAACCAATCATTCTTAAGGTTATTAGCTATTGGCCTCGGGATTTCCGGATGAATCAACGGATCGCCTCTTTTGCATTTAGAAAGCAGTAAGTGCCCGACAACTGCCCAAGTCGCCCGGATATCGAATTTCGAAAAAAGATCCAGGATATCTTTAATGATCTGGCGCTCGCTTGAAATCGCCTTATAAGCCCCGGGAGAAATTACTTTGTCGCATACGCCCCAAGCAAGCTCTAAGTCGATAGATATGGTAAATATACCTTTCGTTTTCATGAATTAATCAATAAATCTTTGGTGCCAGAGTTCGAACATTAAAAGTGACCAGATTTGAAAAGAAAAATCTTCCTTATTTTCTACGTGCCGGTAAACAAGCTCTTTTACCGCTGCCGGTTTGAAATATCCCCGCTCAAGCGATTTTTTCGAAAGCAAATTATCAAACAAAAACCCCTTTAAATCTCCCTTAAGCCATTTTCCAACGGGTACGCCAAACCCCATTTTTGAACGTTTGATATTCCCTGCTGGTATAAAGTCCTTAATTATCTTTTTCAAAATATATTTTTTTACAAACCCCCTTATTTTGAATCGGCCGGGCAATTTAGCTACAAATTCAATAAGTTGATGGTCTATAAACGGAGACCTGGCTTCCAGGGAATTCGCCATGCTGGCGATATCTACCTTTACCAATAAATCATTCGGCAAATAAGTTAGTGTATCAAAATATAAAAGCGAGTCAAGTAAACTCAAATTATTTGGCGTATTGAATAGATTGCCGGACAGGCCGGATTCACCGGTACAAATACCATCCTTCAACAAATCATCCGAAAGGATTTTTTGTAAAAGCTGCTCGTCAAAAATACCCTGCCATTTTAAATATCTTTGCCCCAATGGCAAAGTTAGCGCACCGAGAAATCGTTTGATCCTGCGGATTTTGTTTTTATGTTCCAATGAATCGGGTAAAATTGAGGATAATGATTTAATTATATTTTTTGAGAATTCCGGGACCTTTTGGGCTATTAGCATGGCCTGATAGCGTTCATATCCGCCAAAAAGCTCATCTCCGCCGTCTCCGTTTAACGCTACCGTAACATATTGCTTGGTTTGCTGGGCGACATAATATGTGGGGATACAGGAAGAATCTGCATAAGGTTCGCCATACCGTTCAACCAAGACCGGTAAGACTTTCAATGCTTCCGGTTTCACGATAAATTCATGGTGTTGTGTATTGAATCTCTTCGCGATTACCCTGGCATACTCCAATTCATTATACGCGCTTTCTTCAAAACCAATAGAGAAGGTTTTTATCCGTGAACTGCTAAGTTGCGACATGATACCTACGATTGTGCTGGAATCAATTCCTCCGCTTAAAAATGCCCCCAAAGGCACATCGCTATATAGCCTGATTTTGACCGCTTCCTTTAACAAGCGCAGAATTTCTCCAGCAGCTTCCTCTTCAGAAATATTTATTTTTTTTGAATAATCCGGTTGCCAATATTTTTCAATCCTAATCTCGCCTTGTTTAAAAATTAGAAAACTCCCGGGCTCTAGTTTACGCATACTCCTATATATCGTAAGCGGCGCAGGAATATTTCCTAATCTTAGGTAATATTGCAGTGCCTTGAAGTCAATTTCTTTGCCGGTTAAACCGCTTTCGATAAGAGGAAGAAATTCCGAAGCGAAAATGAAAATACCGTTTACGTATGAATAAAGCAGGGGTTTTTTACCGACCCTGTCCCTTGCTAAGAACAAAGAATCTTTCTTTTTGTCCCATAACGCAAAAGCGAACATCCCGCGTAAGAGCTTGACGCAGTCCTTGCCATATTCTTCGTAAAGATGGATAACGACTTCTGTATCCGTATTTGAGATAAATTTGTGATTCTTTTTTATTAATTCGGCCTTTAATTCATGGAAATTATAAATTTCTCCGTTGAACGACAACCAGAGCGTTTTATCTTCATTTGTCATGGGCTGGTGCCCTGATTTGCTTAAATCTATAATGTTGAGCCTTCTGTGCCCTAAGCCGACAAAAGGGTCGTTCTCCGGGTAAAGGTATACCCCTTCATCATCCGGCCCGCGGTGCCGCATCGCACTGCACATCTGCCTGATTAACGATTCTTTCACAATGCCGTTTTTCTTAGGGCTGATTATGCCGCAAATTCCGCACATCTTGTCGTTCCTTTATCTCTTCGAGTAGGCATCTTCGATTATTCTTAAGAATTGTTTTGCATTTACTTCCACCGCATACTTTTCTTCAACAGTCTTTCTTCCTGCGTTTCCCATGGCCTGCCTCAGGGCAGTGTTTTCAATCAACATTGATAATTTCTCTATCCATTCTTTCTGGTTGTCTACAAGGTAACCGTTTACCCCGTCTTGAATTACCTCTGTATTCATTCCTACTCTTGAAGCAACCACCGGAATACCTACAGACATGTACTGTATTGCCTTAAACGCGCATTTGCCTTTTGCCCATTCATTATCGATTAATGGCATAATACCGACATCAAAACTTTGTAGGTCGGCAATTTCGTTTTCCAGGCTCCATTCTTTGAAACTAATGCAATCCTCAAGAAAGCGCAATCCGCCAAACCCGCTGCCAACAGCAATAAATCGTGCATGAGGGTATTTTACGCGGATCTCTTTAAAAACATTGGCTAATGCAGGTAGGTATATTGAGGTAGAAACGCTGCCAATCCAGCCTATGGTAACATTTTGTTTCTTTTTTCTTTCATGAAGCGGGGTATATTTATGTGAATCAATAGCCGTGGCCAAAACTTTTACGTTATTATTAAACCTTAGGGCAAATTCTTGCAAATAACTATTGCCAGCGATTACTGAGTCGCTCAAATTGATGATCGACTTGATTTTATCCGGGTTTTTGAAAAAGCTTAAGAACTTATTTGATTCGCTGATATTAGGCAGGAATAATGCATCGTCAAAATCGTAAACTATTCTCTTCTTTAAAATTTTAAAAGTACGTTCAAAAAATGCCCCTCCCAAGGGATACGTTTCCCGATGAATAAAAATAATATCAAATCTATGGCATATAACCACATCAAACAACCTTCTCAGGCTAAGGATTATAAAGAAAAGGGTTTTTTTAAAATAGGACCCTTCTTTATAGAGAATTTTATAGAATTTTTGGTCGTAAAATGGCCGCATATAACATTGGTGCCCGTTCTTTTTTAGATAAGGAATATACTGTTCTACCCTGAACCTATTGCTTTGCCCGAGGCTTGGATAAGGAACAATAAAGAGTATTTTCATCTTTTTTGGTAGAGTTGTCGGCCTACCCTCTCATATAAATCCAGATATTTCTCTATGCCGATTTCCATGGACAAAGATTCTGCCGCTTTCCGGCAACGCTTTGCAATACTTTCTTCATTTAATAAATCCAAAAGGCGCATAACTCCTTCTTTGTAATCATTATCCGTTAATCCTTTAATTACCACTCCAACCTTATTTTCGGAAATAAATGCTTCAGCTTGCCCCATCCCCTTATTCAGTACTACCGGCAATCCTGCTGCCAGGTATTCTCCGATCTTGATCGGGAATGAGCTTAGCCTGGAACCGGGGTAACGAAAGACGATTCCGGCGCGGGAAAAAGATAATAGTTTCGGGACTTCTTCCGGAGCAGCATTATTAATCATAACCGAATTGAGTAATTCAGCATTATTCCCCGCTATGCGCCGTCTGATCTCTTCCGGATTATCCCGAGTAAGAAAGTTTAACCTGGCCTGCGGCAATATTTCTTTTGTAGACTGAAAAAAACCGATAATCTCGTCAAAACAATACCAACCGCTTAAGGAACCTAAATAAGTAATGGCTAATCCGCCGCCCCTTGTAGAATTGGTAGTATTTTTAAACCTGGAAAGGTCAACACAGCAAGGAATTACTGAGATCAACCTATCTTTTTGGGCCACTTTCATAATCTGGTCTTTATGAAAGTCAGTTTCTACCACTATGCCCTTGGAGCAGCGTTCGCAAAGGCTTTCCAGAAAATTCATCAGGTTAAAAATAAGGGTGCCCTTCTTCCATCTGCCGCTGACTGCATAGGCTTCGGATAATTTGCTTCTTTCATCAAAAATCATTGCCCGCCTGCTAACCGAAACCGTTACCAAGCCGATTAAGGTTGTAAAAATCCCTCTGCAATGAACAGTTTCTATTTTATATTTATAGACTAAAAAAATACTTACTATCGCGCCTTGCGCCAAATCATAGATTTTGGCCAAGATATGTGGCCTACGATGGAATTTTAGAGGTACCCATCTGATCTTTTCTGCCGACAAGCGCTGTGCCATTCGCGCGTATTCTTTTTCACCTTCGTTACTAGTCAAATCATTCTCGTACGTTAAAAGAGTAATTTCATGTTTTGCTTTCGCAGCTCCCGATAAATAGGGCAACCCCTGGGACTGCAACAAAGGGGTTAAAGCTCCGTTATAAGAAATAAATAGTATACGCATCTTAAAGCCTATAGGTGTTTTTTAGCAACAAGAAAAATCCCTGCAGTAAGCAGCACTTCATCCGTAAGTTTTCTGAATTGAGGGGCAAGTCTCGGCCTGATTGAGTCAATAATTCTTAAATCACTATCCCCAAAATCTCGGTTCAATACTATATTTTCTTTAGGAGGAAGAAATTCTTCCTGTCTTCCTGTTAAATGGGTAATGAGTATCTTAAAATCATAACCCAGCGCCTTTAATCGCTCTTCATAATAGTTTTTCAGCCTTCTGTTCGGTTTCCCAGAGTGCTGCGTCATATGCCGCCAGAAAAACTCTGGGATAGTCAGGAATTCAAGAGGATGGAATTTATCGCGGGAAAACATTTCATGGTCCCTAAAATCAATTTTATGCAAAAGCAAACCGCCCTCTTTCAGGTATTTATCCATAACTTCAAATGCTTTATCAATTTCAAAGATGTGTTCAAGCACAGCACGCGAAACGACCAGGTCGAATTTTTCCTCCCCCAGGACTTGCGCCGCCCGAGCTACGTCAATACCATAAAAATAATTAAGCTTTTCTTGGTTACAAGAAAATGAATTATTTTCTATTTTTATTGCGGAATCAAATCGTTGCCGGCTTACAGGTTCCATTTTAGCGCGTAAATAAAGGTAGGTTGATCTTTCCTGTTCAGTATTCCTCTTCGAATATATCCTATCCAAACAGACTACCTTTTTAACTCCTGCAGCCAGAAAGTTAAGCGCTACCCCCAGGTTATCTCCAGGCCCAATTTCCAACACCTTCATTCCAACCAGGTCATTTTGATTTATGCCGCCATACTTCAAATAATCATCAAAGACAGTCTCGATATAGGAACAGCTTTGCGCTAAAGATAGTTCCTGGTGGGTTGAACCAAGATTAAAGACGACTTTTTTTCTGTTGACTCTAAAAGCGCTGATTCGGTCGTCAATAATATGTTTACAAATCTTTAGGGTTTTTCTTTGTCTTAAAAAATTAATCTGCTTAAGGCTTTGCATTATCGTTAATCCTATTCTTTATCGCATGAAAATAAAATCCGTAGGCGGCAAAGACCAGCCAAAAAGGCGTAAACATATCCCTGTGGCGTACCGCTATTCCGATTACGCCTTCAGTTAGGGTTATAGGGGTAATAATTACCACTAATACTGCCAGTATAGTCAAAACCGGAAAGAAATTCTTAACTAACGCCTGCCAAATTCCACTGATGATAAACGGGATGCTTAAATAAAAAAATAGCTGTTGAGGGAGCAAAACAAAAAAACTGGCCCTGTCTATCTGCCAAGGGAGAGGCACTAAAAATAAATATACCCATCCCTTAATCGAAGCTATCAGAAGAGATAGTGCGCTTAATTCATTTGGCCTTAAGAATGCTTTTGTATAAACCCAATTGTCAAAAATCTTATAAACGGAAGCAGAGCAGAGATCTGTTACCGAAGCTATCTGCCTGGAAGAAAACTTATAAAAACTGTAATTAATCAAGTGGCGGAAATGCTGATTACTTAAGAGGAATAATATTATAACCGTTGCCAATAAGATAGAAGTGAGGGCGAATACTGGCCGGGTAAAAAACTTATGCTCTTTGCAGAATTTAATTATGCCGAAAATGAATGCTATGGCTATGCCAAAAAATAAAGCCGGTGCAAATTTCTCGCGGATCATATCTATTAAATATGCAAGGGCCATGGCCAGCAGGAGCAGCCAAAGTTTCTTTAGGGAGCCTTCTGAGCTGACGAGCCAAACAATCACATACATTAAAATAATGAATAATAAAGTTGTTGGGGCATCTTTTAAACCCGTAATCGACCAAAGAAACATAGTTGGAAAAAACATCACTAAGAAAGCCGACGCCTTGGCTACGAATTCCGATTCAGTGATCTTTAGTGCAAAGAAATAAATCGCTACCGCAGCTAAGCAACCAAAAAGGCAATTTAGTAACTTGACCGATATGGGCGAGTACCCTATCCACGAATAAAACGCTGCCATAAGCCTTACGAAATCATCGTATTGATACCATCTCATAGGAGGGTTAGTCCCTTTAAATTCTGCAAAGCTTACTTCCATATCCTGATCCAGCCGTTTATCCCGCAGAATCTCATCCTTTACCTCTATACCGTTGATAATATGTGCTAGATATAAAGCGTGATTATTATAAATACCGGCATCAGGCTGAAAATCCACGCCGTAGGTTGTCTGGGTTTTTGCTGTATGCAGAGCGGCAAAATAATAAAAAGTAGCAAATAATGCCCTCAAAGAGAAACCGAATAAAAATAAAATAAGAATAAATTTTCTCCCACCGGCAGGAAAATAATTACGGATCAGGAGAAGAATGACAATACAACCTCCGAGAACTAAAGAAACCGCCGGTAAAATAGCTATCGAGAAACCAGCAAGCGCCCCGGCTAATAAAAATAAAAATACCTTCATTAATCAATGCCCCGTTTTTTTATGTAATATGAAACCGAAATAATATCGCAAAAAAGCCTATTCTCTTGCCGCTGAAAACCAAGTTTTCCGGCAAAAATATTGAATTTATCCTGTAAATCAGGATAAAGCACGATATTTTCAGCAGAATTAAAGAAATAATAATAGAACCTGTCTAAGTGCTTCATTCTTTCCTTGACCGCAGTGTTCTGTTTATCGTCTTCACTATAAATACGGATTTCATAGTCCGCTAACCGTTTATCCGATAACGGATGAAGAAACCCCATCGCCGTGCTTGGGCTAGCAATGATAACCTTGCAGCCATTATTCTGGTGTTTCAGGAAATAGCTTACTACGGAATTATTGATATAAAAAGGATGCTGGTAAATATGCAAGTCAGCCAAAAAGAACAAGAATATTATCATTGCCAGGGTCGTAATTCTGAATGTTTTTCTTTTAAATCCGGTTACGAAAAATGCCGCGATAATGAGGAAATAGAGGGAACTTTGGCCAAAATAACGCATATTCACCACATTCTGCGGCCAGAGCTTCAAATCAGCACCTATGGAAAAGATAAGCATGAGCCCTGCCGGAAAAAATATCAGGCAGAGCGGCAGAAATGAGATGTTTTTGATTTTTTCCTCTTTAAACATCGCCTTTATCGCCCTGTAAACGTACACAGCAAGCAATAAAAGGGCAATGCAGGACAAAGTTACAAAAAGCGCTTTATACTGTATATGGCTTGAAAACCTTAAAGCGCTGCCAAGGATATCATCTAAGCTAAAATATGCCAAAACAATCCTGAAGATATTGCCTACATGGAAATTCCCCATGTAAAAACCCATCTTTGCATCGCTCAGGCTTTTAATATAACAAGTAACATTATTTTCAATGAGGTATTTCTGTGTCAAAAAAACCGGGAACCAGAAAGAAAATAAAGTTAGCGCGGTAGCCTGTGAAAACAGCCAGATAAGTAATTTTCTTGTTTTTCTGGCAAGAAAAACTACACAAAAGGCGTTGAGGGCCGCAAAAATCAGGAAAGAAAAGTAAAACGAATAAAAGCAAGCGGCAGTAGTTAAAGTAAGCAAAAGAAAATACGCCGCCTGCCCCTTTTCTTCTTTAATAAATTTCAGCAATATTAATACTAAACAGGCAGTAAAAAATGTAGCCAAGCAATAAGGCCGAAGGTATTGTGAATTAAAAACAAGCTGTGGAGATAAAGCTGCCAACAGAAACGTTATTCGGGAAATCCTTTCATTAAAGGCTATTTTTGCCGTACGTAAAACTAGCATACAAGTTCCCGCTCCCAGCAACACGCCGAATAACCTTAAAAACCAGGCACTGCTGCTGATTTGAGACCATAGTTTCAGTAAATAGAAGTACAGCGGAGGCTGAGAATTGTAAATCATGGCATTGATAATTCCCTCTAGTGGCAGCTTGATAACCGCTACTGCCGTGGTTTCATCCATGATCAGCGGCCGGGTTATACCGGGTAAACGGCAAATCAAAGCAAACAAAAAAAGCAGAAAAATGCCTTGTTTTTTTAAAAAATTCCTGTTCATAGCTTACCCTTTTGCACTTCCGAGATTATCTTAAGGTATCCTTTTATAGTTTTAATAACCCTTATGCCGGAACCGCCTTCTTTGAGGTCATAACGCAAGATAAACGGTACTTCAGCAAACCTTTGCGTAATTTTACGTAATTTGATCAATAAGTTCGCCATACTGGAGAAACCCTGGCCCTCTATTAAGTTGTCCCCGTAATGACTAAATGCCTGTTTTAGAACCTTCACCCGGTATCCCCGGTAGAAAGTGGAATAATCACTGACTCCTTTTATCGGAACCACCTGCTTCAGGATTTTTGCCACTCCTACGCTCATTAGTTTTCGTAAAAGAGGCGCACCTACCATCTTCCCACCTTTTTGAAAACGGGAGGCGATTACTACGTCGGATGAATTATTGATTTTATCGATGATATCAAGGATGACATAGGGGTTCTGCGTATTATCGGAATCCATCGTTATACAGATATCATTATCTTTTCCTATTTCGCAGACTCTTTTAAAGCCGACACGAAAAACTTCGGTAATCCCGTGATTATTCTTAAAATTAATAATCTCTATCGGCAATGTCTTAGCATAAGAATCAATTACATAAAGAGTACGGTCCATGCTCCCGTCGTTTACAATGATAATTTTACATTGTATCGAAAACCCTTTGATTATCCTGTCGATCCGATCAAGCAGTTTTTCCAATCCTTCCTCTTCGTTAAAAGCGGGCAATAAGATAAATAACATATGCCTCCCCTTCTTATGAATTAATTCTTTTGAAGTATCGAAACCAGCAAATATCCGCCAAAAACTTTGGAAAACATCAAATCAGTTTTCTTGATCTTGTTTCCCAGAAAAGAATTATCCAGGTTACAAGATGCCCGGTTTAAAACTGAAAGCAGTGGTTTAAAAACACCCCCCATTGGTAGCAACGACAACCTTTTGAACATACCAACACCAAGAACGAAAAAACCGGCCGAGTATTCATCTTTTTTTAGCTTGCAATTCAAAACATGGCAGCAGTCTTTTAGGCTAACGATAGGGATCTCCCTGCCAAAAGGGTATTGAGTCAGTTTTTCAATGATGCATTTTCCGAAAGTATGCAAGAAGGAACCTGCGTAAGGATTTAAGGTAATTATAATTCCCCCGCGCTTACAAATTCTTACCATTTCTTTTAAAGCATCTTCCTGTTCTCTTCCGATAAAATGCTCGATGACTCCGGCGTTCCAAACCACATCGAAAGCATTATCGGGATAGGGCATGTTGAATATCGAAGCACAGACTGCTTTATGGGGTGTTTTTGTCCTGGAAAAATGTTCCTTGCTGAAACTTAAGGCTTGCCGTGATTTGTCCAAAAGATACGCCGTGGCTCCGGAGCGCTCAAGCCTAAATGAAATCCTGCCTGAACCGCTGCCTACTTCGATAAAGCTTTTAGCCGCAAAGCCGTCAATTTCGGTTTTTAAAAGCCCTAGGATTACCTGTGATAAATAATCCCAGGAAGGCACTGTTTTATCGCTCCAGACATCATCCCAGTCCTGTTTAAGTTCGGTATTATGCTTCATTTTTTACAATACCTCTCTTTAAACCAACGGTATGTTTTCTTAAGCCCGTCATCAAAGCTAATTTGAGGGCGATAGCCCAAGATTTTTCTGGACTTTTCTATATTAGCCACCCGCCTGGTAATTTTGTCCCATTTTCTCCTTGGAATAAACTTAATTCCGGCTTTATTGCCGCTTAAGCAATTTATTAGTTCCGCAACGTGCCTGATTTTTATTTCTCTTCCGGAACCGATATTAAAGATGTGGCCTGTAGCATTTTTTACCTCTGCCGCCAGGATCGTCCCCCTGATTATATCGTCAATATATGTAAAATCACGCGTTTCGTCTCCGGTCCCGGTAATCTTAAGCGGCTTGCCTTGCAAAGCGGTAAGCATAAAGTTTGGAATAACATTCCTGTACCGGCCAGGAGGATCCCCTGGGCCGAAGGCATTAAAATAACGTAAAATCACGGCTCTCAGGCCGTAAAGATGGTGATAAAAATGCGCATATTGCTCGCCGCAAAATTTAGAGATCGCATAAGGAGTCTCGAGACTGAAAGAAAGGTCTTCCTTTAAATCCACGCCGGCACTGCCGTAAACACAAGAAGAAGAAATATAAACGAACCTTTCAACTCGCGATTTTGTGGATAAGTCCAAAAGTTTTAAAGTGCCTAGCGCGTTGGTTAAAAGGTCTTTTTCGGGATGCTCTACTGAATTTTGATTCGCAAAAAGCGCCGCAAGATGAAAAACAATATCGATCTTATTCCTGCTTTTTAAAAAAATTCTCTTAAGCAGCAAGTCATTTAGTATTGAATCTTTATACAAAACGACATTTTTGTTTTTTAAAATATTCTCCGGCGTCCCCGATGAGAGGTCGTCAATAACGATAATATTTTTATTTGATGCAGAAAGAATATTCACCAGGTTGGCGCCGATAGCCCCAGCTCCGCCTGTAACTAAAATATTTTTATTTTTCATCGTCCGTGTCCTTTAATTAATTTACTAAAATTTCAACAATGCGCTTTGCCGCATTGCCATCCCATAATTCCGGGATCCGCCCGGCTTTTCCTTTACCTTCGAGAATTTTCTGGCTCTCCTTAATAATTTCCTTGGGATCCGTACCCACAATAGTATTTGTCCCCTCAGCCACCGTAACCGGGCGCTCTGTATTTTTCCTCACGGTAAGGCAAGGAACCCCTAAAATCGTAGTTTCTTCCTGGATTCCCCCGGAATCGGTGATTACGAATAAAGACTTATTTATTAACGTTAAAAAATCAAGGTATCCCATAGGAGGAACCAAACGGATATTTTTTTTCCTGGCAAGGCTCTTTGAAAAATTAAATTTTTCCAGAGAAGACATAGTCCTGGGATGGACAGGAAAAATAATTTTTACCTTATCTTGGATAAATGAAATCGCCTCTATGATCTTTCTTAAGTCTTCGGGTTTGTCTACGTTTGAAGGCCGGTGTAACGTCAACATTGCATATTGCCGTTCGTTAATACCCAGCACTCTAAGGGCGCGCGTATTTGAATTAATCTGCCGCCTGAAGCTGGTTAGTGTGTCGATCATAACGTTGCCCACATAATGAACTTTGTTGCGCCGGATACCTTCGCGGTATAAATTTTCGTTTGCTTCTCTTGAAGGCGTAAAAAGCAGGTTCGAAAGAGAATCCGTAACGATGCGGTTAATCTCTTCCGGCATAGAAAGATCGAAGCTCCTTAATCCCGACTCAATATGCGCGATAGGGATTGAAAGCCTACTGGCAACGATAGCCCCGGCAACGGTAGAATTCACATCGCCAACCACAATTACTAAGTCAGGTTTTTCCTGAGACAGTACACATTCCAGGCTACTCATCATTTTTGTTATTTCTTTGTTTTTGCCGCCTCGCCCGCCAGCATCCAGGTAAATATCAGGTTTCGGTAGTTTTAGGTCATCAAAAAAAATCTTTGACATTTCTTTATCGTAGTGCTGGCCGGTATGCAGCAAAAGTGAATCTATCCCTTTATACGCCTTAAGGTTTTTTAGAACGGGGGCTATTTTGATGAAATTTGGGCGAGCCCCAACTATACTAATAAATTTCCTGCGTTTTTTCGACTTCATCTATTTAAATCACTTTTCTGTTTAAAAAGCGGGCTTAATTCTTCGCTATAGGGCTCCAGCTCCTTAACGGCTGAATGAAGGCTGTCTTTTAGCCTCTTTTTCCTTTCCGGTGAAATAGCTCTCAGTCGTTGTGCAAAGCGCTCTACGGATTCAATGGTAACTGCTGCTTGTGCCCGTACAAGATATTGCCTTAATGATACGGCAAAGACCGCTCCAGTAGCAAAAATAATTAAAATAACAGTCAAGCAGACAATAAGCTCCTTAGCTAAGAAATCCTTCAGATTGCCCCAAAAAACCAGCCGGTTTTCTTTTAGTGGCTGCGGTATCAATTCCTCCTGGCCTAACTCGTTAAACTTGTCAAATAATTCTTTTTTAGCCTTTTCCAGGTTTTGGTAAGCGCAAAGTATATCATCCCCTCTGGTAATAAGATTTAATTCCGGTATAACCATATAAAAAGACGCCTTCTTTTTATAGACTATAATTCTATAATCCGAATTTATGCGTTCTGCCATAGCCTCCTCCTGATTAGCGGTTTCAATAAACTGATTGCTAAAATAACAAGGCACAAAAGAAAAACAAGATGCATTAAAACCAGGTAATAATAGGCGCTGTCCCTGTAGAAAAACTCCACCTTGTGGTTACCTGCCGGTAAAAAAACGCCTTTAAATGCGTAAAAAACCCGCTGCAAACAGGCATTTTTTCCATCAACCTTAACCGCCCATCCCTTTGCCCAAAAATCCGTAAAAGTAAACAACCCTGGATGTTTTAGGAATAAATCCAGTTTAATTCGGTTGGCTTTATAGTCTCTGACCTTCACGGAAAAATCATCCACAGCACTAACCTGCGAACTGCCGCGCGTTAAGGCAAATTGCTTAAATTCTCCCAATGGCATTCCATAAGAGCCGCCTTTATAACCAAATATAACTGCTTGGTTCATAGAAAGCATCTCTTCCAATAAACCAGGATTTTTTACAAAAGAATACATGTCAGCGGGGTCATTCGAAGTATAATAATTACGGAAGAAAAAGAACTTCTCATTAAGGAATTTTTCATGCCCCGGAATTGATAAAAAAAGATAGTATTCGTTTAAAACCGGAAAAGAAGAAAGCCCAAAGCTTTTTTTCTCGCTCTTGTAGGAATTATCAGTAAGGGCCAATAAAGAATAATATTCATCTTTCCCGAAATCGGTCTCCCATTTATCCCAGGCCTGGCCAAGGTCAATAGTCTTAATCTCGGATGGCCTCTGCCGCAGAAACACAAGGCCGTGCGCCCTGCGGTTGCGTAATGTGAGCAATTCGCTGTTTTCCGTAATGCCGCCGGATAAAACCGGAATACTGCTAATCATAGCGAATGAGCTAATACAACTGAATAAGCCAATTATTACGATAAAAACAGGCTGTTTTGCCAGTGTAACAAAGTTCACGCAATAAAAAAGCGCAGCACAGGCTGCTAACACCAAGGCTAATGTTAAAGAATCGTAAAGCCGATAGCCGAAAGGAACGGATACAAAACAAGATAAAGACGCCAAAAAAATTATAATGACCGCAAAATTAAACCCCTTTTTTAGCCATAAGGTACGCTTTCTTAAAAGAAGATCAAATCCAAAAACCGCCAGAATAATCGAATTCATTACGAAAAATTGCATTAAAAAGTGTAAGTTCCTGATCGATTCTAAAAGCGGCAGTTTTAAAAGAAGATTCACCGGAAAAATATCGCCGGAAAAAAACCCAACCAGGGCTCCTGCAAAAGCCAGACAATAAATACGCCTGCGAAAGGAAAAAAGGGCGCTAATAAACAGTATTGCTGCTACCGGGCCGATATAATGCCTGATTTCGTTAAAATCCTGAAAAATGAACCCGGTAAAAAAATTCACAAAAAATTTAGGCGAAGAAAAAGCAAACCAGTGGCTTTTGGAGAATAATTTGTCAAATACCAGCCCGAATTTTTCCGTTACAGCAATATTGGCCACGCGCGAGATTGGCAATAGCCCGGACCTATACTCAAAAAACATTATAACCATCGGCAAGGAGAAAATTACCATAAGAAGAAAAAAAAGAAAGACATGCCCAGGATTAATTTTACCTAGCTGCTTTAATTTTTCCTTCGCGCCTTTATAATAAAACAGGCAATATGAAAAGAAAAGCGACCCTAAATAAATTATCCCCATTACTGCTTCATAAGAATACAGAAACAGGCAAAACGACAACGTAAAAATGACGATGTAACGCAAACGTAATTCCTGAAAATATGATACTAAGGAATACAACATCCAAGGGACCGCGTATAATATAGTAATAAAGAAAACATGGTAAGTGTAAAAGCATACGCTGGAAGAACTTAATGCTAAAGCGGCAGCTAAAACCGCGGCATAGCGGTTTTTAGTCAATACCCTAAGCAGAAAAAACATTCCGCTCACGTATATAATAACCATAAGATAAATGTAAAATGAATAAGAAAAGACAATGTCTTTCAGTTTTAATAAAACAGACCCGAGAATTACAAAATTTGAAAGCGGATTTGCTAAACCGAACATCTGAAAGACAACCTCATTATCTCCTGCCCTGACTAAAGGGTTCCAGATTGCATATTCTCCTCTGGCAATTCCGGAATAATGAAAAGAATAGCCCATTAAGGAATTCAAGCTATCCCCCACATAAATCCAGTTTCGATTCAGCGCCTTGGAGAAAAAAAGAAAACTAAAGATTAAAAAAATACAAAAAAATGCACTTAAGGTAAAGCGATATGCAAGATTTTTTCTTTTAATTGCCATTTTTTTCAAATGCCGCCTTAATACCCACATAACAGAATCTTTTCATAATAAAAAACCAAATATAAACCAGGTTTAAATATGTCCGTAAAATGTTTCTTCTTTTCTGTAAGGACAAAACACCTCCTCCGGTAATATCTGTCTTGAAGATTATAGTCCAGATGATCTTAGGCCTAAGGTAAAACTTAAGGTTTGCCATCATAGTATCAAAAATCAAAGCATAACGGCCGGAGGATGCAGGAATATAAGGTATGTCGTCGCCAAATAGATAATATTGGACATTAAAATTCTTCCATTCCTGCGAAACATGCAATCGGTTTTCAGATTTGGCAATTTCAAACAGCCTTGTCCCGGGATAAGGAATGGCGATATTGAACCTGGCGCTATCAAGTTTTAAGCGCCTGGCCAGCCTTGAGGAATCCAAGCGTTCTTTTCTTGTTTCTGTAGGAATACCAAAAATAAAAGTGGTAGTAGTCAAAAAACCACTGGAGCTGGCTAATTCAATCCCCTGCTTGATTTCTTCAACAGTCTCTCCTTTATTTAATAATGCCATTAAACGGTTGGAACCGGTTTCCATGCCGCAGGAAAGCATTTTAAAATTGCTTTTTTTCATCTGAACAAGGATTTCTTCTGTCATATCTTCGCCCCTGAACTGAGCGGTAAAGAAAGCCTTCTTATGCAGCCCTCTCTCCATAATCATGTTAGTCAGGTGAAAAAACCTTTTTTTATCGACTACGATATTATCGTCAACAAAATAGATACTCTTCTGATTGTAGCGTAAAACCAGTTTTTCTACTTGGCCGACTACCGCATCAACCTTAAAGGTACGGTATTTTTTTCCCGTGATAATACGATTGGAACAAAAAATACAGTCGAATGGACAGCCGCGTGAACTTAAAATCATCCCAAAATCGGAATAATGTTCAAGGTTATGCTCAAATAGATCATAGGGAAAATCAGGAAAAGAATCCAGTTCTGCATATCCTCTTCCCGGATTATGCTGAATCATGCCGTTCTTTATAAAAGAAATCCCCTTTATATTGCTCCAATCGCGCCCAAAGTATTTCGCTTCACAAACTTCTGCCAGGGTAACCTCCCCTTCATTGCGCACGACTAAATCAACCGTTTTATCTGTTAGTGATTCTTCAGGCAAGGCAGTGGGATGCGCTCCGCCAAAAATTACAAAGGAATCAGGTTTAATCTGCTTTATTGTACGTGCCAGCTCTTTTGCCCTGGAATAGGTAGCAGTAAGACAAGAAATACCGATTGTCGGCCGGCTTCCCAACCAGTTTAACTGTTTTTCTATCTCTAACTCAGACAGAGGGCTAACTACTTCATCAATAATCCGTACTTCCATCTTATTGTTTGCCCTAAGATAGGCAGCGATATACCCCAACCCCAACGGAGGCGATGAAAAAACCACAGAATTAAAAATCGGGTGTTGGGTTTCTTTTCTTACAGCCGGATTAATCAAAAGCATATTTTTCTTATTATCCATATTAATCACGGTTCTTTCCTGATGAAACTAGCGAAGCATGTTCGTAAAAATCCAATATCCCCTGGTTATTGCGGAATAAGCCCAGGGTCTTCTGGAACCCCTTTTCAAAGGAATAAGCCGGAACCCAAGCTAGCTCCTCTTTGATTTTACGGTTATTTGCTACCCAGGTACCGGTATCCCATTTTCGTGATGGCATTGAGGACCAGCGTGGCTGTTCTTTTATCTGCATCAACTTTGCCGCCGTTGCTACCGCCTGTTGTAAAGTCGTTTGAATGCCGGTTCCTACATTATAAATTGCACCCGGCTGGTATTTTTTCTGTTGAGCAGCAAGCAGGTATGCAGCTTCTACATCTTCAATAAAAACAAAATCCCGCGCAATATCCGGGCTCACTAATAAAGGAAATTTGCCTCTTAAGCCATTCAAGATTAGCGCAGGGATTAATCTTGCAGGGTCTTCATAAATTCCATAAACTGAATACAGCCTCAATGTAGTGATATGCGCATTGTAGCTTTTGGCGAGGCTCAAACAAAAATGCGTAGCTGATGCCTTGGTTACTGCATAATCACTGTTAGGCTCAAGCAATTCATCTTCCGTAACCGCATGATCCTTAAAACCATACTCTGAAGAAGAGCCTGTATTGATAAAACTTTCAAAGCCGGCCTTCAAGCACGCGTTAACCAAATTAATCGTACCAATAATATTAGTTTGGATCATTTGTGTGAAATCGCTCTGCCAGGAATAAGCTCCGTGCGCTGCCAGGTGAAACACCCATTCAGGGCGGGCCCTGCCTACTGCCTGAAAAATAGCTTCTGTGTTACAAAGGTCCAATTCCAGAATCTGTGCCTCTTTTTCTATGTTATGAAGCCGCCAACGATTTGAGCCAGGGCGAACCAATAGAACCACAGAATGGCCTTCTGTTAACATCCTTCTGGCAAGATTAGCTCCAACAAACCCGGTTGCGCCGGTAATTAATACTCGTTTCATGAATGTATAAAGTTTCTGTAATTAAAAATCTCGATATATTGCCGTGCCAGCACACGAATTTCGTTTCTCTCCTGAACAGTTAATTCTTTTGCTGTGGCAAGATTTGCTTTTGGTTCAGGCTTACGTATCGTACCCCACGGATAAACTTCTTTCAGTTCTCTGCCATTCCAGGTAGGAATTTTTAGCGTAGATGAGGCATTAAGCCCAATCTTCCTGCATAAACCCCCTAATACTTTCAAGGGGTTCTCAATAATATCTTCAAAACGCAAGATGTGCAGCCTGCCGGGAAATTTTAGCTTAAAAGTCAAAGCAAAATACTGGTTTAAATTCCAGGCCAATAAGTAATTTGCCAACGATAAAGGTACGGGCCTTTTCTTAGTATCGGCATAAGCAGACCAGGGATTACGCACGACATGCAACAAATGTGCTTGCGGCAACTCGCTTAAGATTTTTTCTGCATCTACAACAATAACCGGGCTATACCCGACAAAAACAGTTTCCTTGCCTGATCTGTTATAATCTTTCCAGGCATCAAAAGTAGAGCGAAAGAATGCGCTTATGTTTTTTGGCCTTGACCGGCCCTCCCTATTGATGTAATGCTGGTAGATCTGGCAACGCTCATCGTCGGAAAAATCAAAAGGCATATGGCGGAATTTACTTACATTAGGCGTCCTGGCTCTTACCTTTGCTTCTTCATCAATAATCATGCGGTAATCATCCAGGGCGCAAGCTGCGAGGTCAAATACTGGCCAGCGGTATTTTACCGGAAAAAACGAAGTTAGGCTGTCATTTACCAGGCGCGTGCCCAGCTGTGATTCAAAGGGGTATACCAGCATCTGAGGATGCCCGTCCAAAAACCTTTGAGTAGTGTTGCCGCCATTTTCATACATTGCGCTGATCATCAGGAACCGAAATCCATCCTTCATGCATTCCCTCCAATTTTGAAATTATAAAAAAGTTCTTTTTGTTTTTTTGCTGTCTTACTGTCAAAAGCGAAAAAAGGGAAACCAGTGGTTATCCCGCTTTTTATCCAATCCAGGGCAAATATTTGATTCCCCTGAGGCCAAACCAAGCTTGCCAAAATTTTTCCTGATTTTATTTCAATAGCGTGGACTGCGCACTCGCTTTTATTCATGTCTACGCCTGGAGCGTATTGACGGAAACGCGGAATTACCCTGGAAGTCCCCACAAAAGCAATATTCTTGTAAAAACACAGGCCGCGCGTCCAGCCTGAAAAACGCCTTAGCGGCGAAAATGTCCCTTTTTTTGTATCGGCTATCCCAAATTCACCGTAACCGCTATTATTGACCCATAGCTCTTTATGATATAAACGAGCAGAATGTGGGCGCGTCAATTGCCTGACTACTGGTTCCCGAGTAGCTCCTGAAAAAATCACGCCACGTTTATCTACTGGAAAATTCTTCTGCCCAGGCCTAATCCGCGAAATTGTGTCTGCAGATGCAGAAAAGAATGAATTGCGTAAACTATTTCCGCAAGCAATAGAATTTAATTGTATGTAATTACGCGAAAATGCTGCCTTACCGGCTTGCTCCATGCATTTAGGCCACCAAACAGGGAGAAAATTCCCATGATCAAGGATTCGAATTACTGAATTATGCCCGACAGCATTTGCAAAAAGCGTATTCTTTATCAGGGCTAAATCATGGATATAGAGATTACCAGGAAAAAACCGTGACCTGTGCGGAAGCAACACTGGGATACCTGATTTTGCCGGCAAAAAGTCATAAATTTGATTAGGATTACGCGTAGAAGCCAAATAAATAATATTTTTATCCCGGTCAACTGCTAAACCGGAAGGATGCGCCAGCCTGATATAGGAAATTGAACCCCCTTTGCTATCCGCCCGCATTGCCATTGCCAGATGTTCATATTCACGCGTCACCAAAAGTGTAATTTTATTTTCTGCCAGGATATCCCACCATTTACCCCGTATTGAATATGCAATTAACCCCGGAGCAACATGGGAAGCTTCCTTCCATTGCCCGACAACCTGAGCAGGATCACGCCATTCCATGTTGTGGCCGTACCAAATCCGCCCCAGGTTACGTTTTCTTCTTTCTTTCATCTTGCCTTCTTTTTTCTTGCCAAATCTTATAAGCGCCAAGATACAGCTTAAATGCGGAATAATAATTTGTTGTGCTTCTGCCGCCCTGGCGCTTGCTGTAAAAAATAGGCACCTCAATCACCGGATAATTCTCGCTGCGGCAGATAAGATTAAACTCAAGATCAATCAAATCATCATTTGCAGTGAGCGAAAGCAGCTTATTAAAAGAACGCGGGAATATTTTCGGTGTTCCGTTTATATCCCAATAAGGCAGGTTAAATAATGTCCTGCATTCAATGTTATATAACCAGGAGCCTATCCTGCGCTGCCAGGAATCCCTGCTTTCACGGTTCGCTTTAATCACTACATCAGGATAAGCAATAGCATATGTTAATATCAACAACAGGTCTTTGGCGCTAGTCCGCGCGGAATTAGCATAACAGACCAAATCGCCTTTGCATTCTTTTAACCCGGCTCTCACAGCCCTGCCCCATCCACTCTGCCTAATATAAACTACCTGTACATTAGCATATTCTTTTGCCAGATTATCGCATTTCTTTAAAGACTCGTCTCCTGCCCCATTAACCACTAGGATCATCTCATATTGAAGGCGCAGGCGTTGCAATATCTGATCGTATTCCTTAACTACCTTGTCAATATGGTCTGCCTGAAAATAAACCGGCAATACTAATGAAATCAAATTACTCGTCACCTGTTTACCCTCCGCATCCGCAGATTTTGTATAACTTGCTTGGCCAGGGCATCTGCAGAAAGATTATATTTTTTGTGTAAATAGGCCTGGCTTCCCGTTGCTACATTCTTGGTACTGTCAACGCCGCAACGCACCAGGCGGCACGGAATATTTTTTTCTGCAATGATTTCGGAAACCAACGAACCGATTCCTCCGGTGGTATAATGTGCCTCTACTGTAAGGGCTAACGGAAAATTTTCCAGGATTCCTGCAAGATCCTTAATAGGCGCGGGGCTTAATGTAGAAACTAAAACAACCTCTGTAGATATGCCTTTAGAGGCAAGTATTTCAGTTGCAGCGTATGCTTCGCAAGCTATTCCCCCGCAAGTAAGAATTACCAAGTCAGTGCCTTCCCGGATAACTTGAGGCTTACCCAATTCAAATTTTCCCTGTAATCCAGGTATAACTGTTTTTTCATCTTTGCCCAAACGATAATAAACCGGCCCTGGTAAATTCCAGGAAGCCAAAAGCGCAGAGCGAGCCTGCTGAAAATCAGAAGGGGCTATTACGGCCATCCCCGGTTGTAGCCTCGTCACTCCCAAGTCTTCCAACGCATGATGAGTTATTCCTGCAGGGCCATACTCAAAACCGCCGCCTAACCCGATGATTCGCACTGCAAGCTTATGCAATACGGGCCCGTTGCGGATAAATTCATACGGCCTTAACAAAGCGAAGGTAGCGATAGAATAAACAAAAGGAATGAATCCTGACTCAGCTAATCCAGTTGCGATCCCAATCATATTCTGCTCAGCGACGCCCACATTGAAGAATCTATCGGGAAATTTTTCTATGAACGGCTCTAGGACCGTATATCCTAAGTCTCCGGTAAGCAAGAGCACCCGCTCATCCTTAGCAGCCAATTCTACAAGCGTATTGACAAATGCCTTTCTCATTAATAACCTTTAACCTCGTTTAATGCGGTTTTATATTCTTCCTCGGACATCGGCCAGTAATGCCATTTAATTTTATTCTCCATAAAAGATACACCCTTGCCAAATGTTGTATGTGCAATCAAAACATGCGGCTGTCCGGAGCCAGTATTCAATCCTTCAATTACCTTACGGATCTGTTCCTGATTATGCCCGTCTAGTTCGTGAGTATCCCAATTAAAAGATTTCCAGCGCCCTTCCATATCAGGCATAGCAATCACCTCTTTGGTATAACCGAATGCCTGTTGGCCATTCAGGTCAATAATTGCAATTAAATTGGAAAGCCGGTGATGCGCGGCAAACATCACTGCCTCCCAGACCGATCCTTCATTGCACTCGGCGTCGCTGATTAAGGCAAATACGCGCTGATGCTTATTTCTTAACCTTGCTGCAAGCGCTGCTCCAGAAGCAATACTTAGGCCATGGCCAAGAGACCCGGTGGAAAAATCTATTCCTGTAAGGGCATGCTCCGGATGTACCCCCAATAAACTGCCATCGGCACAATAGGTATTTAATTCCTCGGCGCTAATCCAGCCCTTAAGGTATAATGCCGCATAAACAGCCAAGGCAGCGTGCCCCTTAGAAAGGATAAATTTATCCCGTTCCACTGAATCAGGATCGGGAATATTAAGCACCTTATCATACAATGTTGCGACAATATCGGCAATTGATAATGCTGAGCCGATATGCCCGACATTGGCCCTTTTTGCCTGCTCCAGGATTATCCTTCTGACCTCTTGCGCAGTAATCTTCATTTTTTAAGTAAACGTTCCCGGTATTGAAAAAATTGCTTAAACGCCTTATGAAAAATATCAAACTCCAGTAAATAACCATAAACCAGCATTCTTTTTAAATATGGCAGGTAATCGGAAAAAAAACTGTACTCTTCCGGAAAGGCCTGCCTGGTCTTAATCTTAAGGCGCTTGCCGCAATTCTTGCATAAGATTGACGCGAAAGGATGCTTGGTGCTTTTTTTAAAATTTTTGTATACGGATACGCAACCACAAAGCGGACAGGCAACCTCAAGGTTATACGATCTTTTTCCATTTTCGTTGGATATATTGCATTTTGACGAGAGGAGCCGTGCCGGCAAATAATTCTTTCTTCCGTATTCGTAGCGATAAACTTTAGTTTTTAATTTTTTAAACTCTCCATCGGAAAGCCTGGACATGTTAATTAAAGGGAATTTTTCTTTGACGTGGCACAGCTTATCTTTGATTATGGAGTTTGCCAATGCATAACGATAATCTTGCGAATCAGGAACCGCCTGGATAAAGCCAAGATTGATATTATATTCCGGATGTTTAATGTACCAGCCGATAGATTCATTGGCCGTTTCTTCTGTTTCCTGCGGGTCTCCCAAAATAATATTCCCGCAAGGGCAGATATTGTTTTCCAATAAAAGCTTAAAATCATTTTCAATTTCGGAAGTTGTAGTATGTTTTTTCATGCTCTTTAGGATTGTATTGCTCATAGCTTCCACACCGAAACCAACAAGCAATATACCCGATTTCTTGAGTGATTTTACCGTTTCCTCGTCGATATTGCCTACTCTCCACTGGGCAAACCAGCGAAGATGGTATTTTTCTATGCGCCGAGCGAATTCAATAATTCTTTCTTTATTTTCCGAAAAAAGCTCGTCAAGCAAGCTTAAAAGATTGACCTTATAAGTCTTTACCAGGTATTCGATCTCTTTAAAGACATTATCCAGAGAGCGTTTGCGGTATTTTTTACCAAGCGGATGGTAACAAAAAGTACAGCTGAACGGGCATCCCCTGGAAGCTATGATCTCAACCAGCCTCGGTTCTCCATCTAAACGCGTAAATAGTAGATCATCGCTATCTTTCATCCAAGAAAGAAATTTTCCAAATTCAAAGCCTTCGTAATCCGGAAGAGGCAGTATATCAAGCTCTGAAATTGCTTCCCTGGACCCGGTCTTGACTAAATTATGGCTCTTATCAAAATAAACTACCCCCTTAACAGAACCTATTTCTTTTCCGCAGCTTAAAGCCTCGGCAGCCTCCACCATCGTAATCTCACCCTCACCGATCACCCCATAATCTATCTTTAGGTTCTGCATTGCCATTTCCGGGTCGGAAGTAATAATCGCACCTCCTACAACATTAATAATATCCGGTTTTGCTTTCTTTGCCGCTTCCAGAACATGGCTTAATTCTGCCCAGTAAATCGACATGGCGCCTGTACACAAAACATCAATACTGTTGTTCTTTATCCATTCCGCAATAATGTTATCCACCGGCTCGCTATAATGGCAAAGGTTCAGGCAGCAAACATTAAATCCCTTTGCTTTCATACTGGCTGAAACATAAGCCATACCAAGGGGGAAATTATAAAGCTGGCCGGGATTGGCATATCTGGGGTTAACAAATAAAAAATTCATTTTTTTTGTCATTGGTTAACTTTTTTCCCTTCTGCCAATTGCCTATACAATGACTGTAACCCATCCATATAATGCCGAGGCAAGAATAACTGGTCTACTTTTAAGCGTGCGTTTGAGCCTATTTGCCTCGCCTTCTCTTTATCAGAAGCCAGAGTCAACATGGCATTAGTCATCCCTTCAAGGTCTCCTCGCTTAAAAAGTAAACCGTCCTTTTGATGCTCTACGATCTCAGCGATACCTTCGGTATTTGTGGCTATCGAAGGAAGCCCCATATACATCGCTTCCAGCAAAGCTATTCCTAAGCCTTCGGTAAGCGAAGGCATGACAAAAATATCCAATAGCCTTAGGACTTCCGGAATATCCCTGCGCTCTCCTAAAAAAAGCACGTTTTTTTCTAAATCATTCCTTCTTACATAAGCCTGCAAATCGCTTTTAAACCCAGCATCATCCCTGCCGATCAAACAAAGCTTGGCAGAAGGAAAACGTTTAGCTACGCTGGCAAACCCCTTTAATAAAAAATCCTGCCCTTTCCAGGGTACAAGCGTGGAGATACATCCGAATACGAGTTCCGAATCCGAAAGCCCAAACTTTTGACGCAGTGAATTCTTATCCAGGCCGGCGGCGAGGTCAAACCGGTCTGTATCAATTGCATTATAAATCACACTGATCTTGCTTTGCGGTATAAAAGAAAACCTGCAGAGATATCGCTTCACCGCAAGGGACACCGCAATGATCCTGCTGGTAAAGAAAGAAAGCACAAAATCTATCATATGATGATAAAACTTTTTGAAATTAGAATGAGTGCCGTGCTCTGTGATTATTCGAACCGGTATTGCACTAAACAGAGCTGCGATCCTGCCGTAGTAATTGGCGTAAAAAAGATGAGTATGCAGGATCCCGGGTTTCTCTTTCTTAAATACCTTGAATAATTCATAAATAATCTTAAAATTAAACAGATTTAGGCTTTCTTCCAACGTAAATACCTTAACCCCCTGTTTCTCTATCTCTTGGCCGATCATTCCTTTTTCATGTAAGCAATACACCGCCGGAGAAAAAAGGGAGCGATCCAGGTTTTTTATGGTCGTCAGCACGAGCTGTTCGGCGCCGCCGACCTTTAGGCTTTCACAAAGATAAAGAATCTTTATTTTTTCCCGCATTTACGTTTTAAGTTGCCTGCGAATCCATTTATAGGTTATGGTTAAGCCTTTTTCCAGCGGGGTTTTCGGTTCCCATCCTAAAACTTTACGTAACCGGCTATTGTCGCTGTTTCTTCCCCGTACCCCCTGGGGCTTGCTTAAATCGTAGCGTTTCAATATCTTTTTTCCGGCGATCTTAGCCACTATCCCTACTAATTCGTCTATTGTAACCATCCGATCCGTACCGAGATTAAGCGGCTGATGATAATCGGATTGCATAAGGCGATAAATACCTTCGACGCAATCACCAATATAGCAATAAGAACGCGTTTGCTTTCCGTCTCCCCAGACTTCAATTGTGCCATTTTTCTTGGCAAGGGCAATTTTACGGCAAATCGCCGCAGGCGATTTCTCTCTTCCTCCATCGTAAGTCCCCAGCGGGCCATAAATATTATGGAAACGTACAATATAAGTATTTAATCCGAAGTCCTCATAATAATGCCGGCAAGCCCTTTCAGTATAAAGCTTTTCCCAGCCATAGCCGTCTTCCGGGTCAGCAGGATACGCATCTTCCTCTTTAAGCCCTGTAACCTCCGGTATATCCTGCCGGTAAGAAGGATAAACACAGGCAGAGGAAGTAAAAAGAAATTTCGAAACCCCGTTTAACCTGGCAGCCTCCAACATATTTATGCTCACCAAAGTATTATCATGCACAATTTCTGCTTTATGAGAATGAATAAAACCAATCCCTCCCATATTTGCCGCCAGATTATAAACATGGTTGATCCCAATGAGGGCACGCAGGCAATTCGGCCAACTGCGCAAATCAAGGATCATAAATTCATCGGCCGGTGTCTTTTCGTATTCCGGCGCCTTAATATCCACCCCTCTTACCCAATAACCTTTCTTCTTGAGGTATTTTATGAGATGATGGCCGATGAACCCGCCAGCGCCTGTTACCAAAACCCTTTCCTTCTTCATTTCAACTCCCTCCAAAACACTAAAGATACTTTTCTAAAAATTCATTAACCATATCGATAAAATAATCACATTCCGTTTTTCCCAAATTTTGATGTACCCCGATATGCAGCCCATTGTTGCCGATATATTCGGCATTCGGAAAATCACCCGGCTTGTACCCGAGGAATGCAAACCCACGGCATTGCGTAGGCATAGAAGTAAATAAATTACGTGAATCAATGCCTTTGCTGGCAAGAAATTCGACGAATGAATTCCGGCTAAAACCTGCTCCTTCGTTGATTACGATCGGAAAGGCGTGTGGCCCGATCTCTTCATCATTTTCTTTTTCAATTGTCTGCATATAAGAAGAAAATTTCCGGAATTTATCCATTAGATAGTAGAGATTATCCCTTCTTTTATCAAGAATATCCCTGTAAAATTGTAAATTACCAAGCCCGACTGCTGCTTCCAACTCGTTCATTTTAGCAGAAAAACCAATCCTCTCGAAGATAAACCTGATATCTGCGCTACCATTGGATTTAAAACGTTTCGGACAATGTGCAGAACTTGTATTAATTACGCATGACTCACATTTACAGGCACGGCCATGGCTTCTCAATGACCTTAGGATCTCGGCAAATTCCGGGTTATTAGTAGTAATAATCCCGCCTTCGACAGTAGTGATAATATGCGCAACATAGAGGCTAAAAGCCCCCATATCGCATAAACAGCCTACATTATTCCCATGATAAACCGCTCCGTGAGCTTCTGCCGCGTCCTCAATTACGTAGAGTTTATGCTTCTTTGCTAAACTGCTTATTTCCTGCATCTGTGCCGGTTTACCCATAAGATGCACCGGCATGATTGCCCGGGTCCTGGGAGTAATCGCTTTTTCAATCAATTGCGGATCGATATTAAAAGTTTCTCTTTTTACATCCACAAAAACCGGCTTAAAACCAGCCTGTAATACAGCATTACCCGTCGCTACAAAAGACAAGGCAGGAATAATTATTTCATCTTCCCTGTTGGCACCGAAATCATAAAGCACAGCCAACGCCAAAGCATCGGCGTCAGTGCCGGTTGAAACTGCCACAGCTTCTTTAACGCCGACTAATTCGGCAAATTTTTTTTCAAATTCACGGACATATTTCCCGCTGGAAACTCTGCCAGAATCAAGTATCTGTGCAATTAACTTTTTTGAATATTCCGTTATTTCTACCGTACCGAAATCAATTCTCATTTAACTCCCAACCCCCTTAGACAAGAATCCACCGTATTTTTTAAAATATACCCCAGCAGCAGCCAATCCTTGCTTTGTCCCTATATCAATTAACGGCCCCTGCGTTCGGAACCCAAATAACCTTTTTTTCACCAATAGAGGCAGGAGGTCGTATTCCAGGGAAAATCTTTTTTTCCGAGGCATTAACGAGAATATGCGCGAAGAAAAAAGATAAATGCCCGCATTTAACAAATTACTGCCGGCAAGAGGGATCCCCTTTTCCTTGAAATTACTGACCCTGCCTGTTTTCTCCAGCTTAACCGAACCAAAATCACAGTTATTCATGTTTTTTACTAAAACCATCGAAAAAACAGCTTTTTTTCTGGAGTGAAATTTCAAAAAGCCGGAAAAATCAACCTTACAGAATGAATCCCCGTTCAAAACAAGAAAAAGCCTACTCTTAATAAATTTCTTCGCATTCTTTACCGCCCCTCCGGTACCCAATGGTATTTTTTCGTGCGAGAAATAATACCGCTGGCTACCCTTTTTGATAAAATATTGTTTGATTTTTCCCGCTTTATAACCGGTGCTGAAGATAAAACTTTTGAATCCGATCTTCCTTAGGTAAGTTACAATTATCTCCAGGAACGGTTGTCCGTTAATTTCTGCCATAGGCTTTGGGCGGTCATTTATCACTTTCCGCAACCTCTTCCCCAATCCTCCGGAAAGAATAACTACATCGATATCTTTAGTTTTTAGCATTATGTTTGCTGATAAAAAATTATCTGGCTGCCTAGGTCCTCGAACCTGAAAGGCACCCATAAAAGTTTTTTTAATTTTTCTTTTAGTTGTTTTTGTTTTTCCGGTTGGACAAAAAACAGGATAAAACCGCCGCCGCCGGCCCCCAGCAGCTTTCCACCGGTTGCTCCGGACTTTCTTGCACAAGCGTAAATTTCGTCAATATCGGGATTGCTGATTTTGTGCGAAAGTGATTTCTTAAGCTTCCAGGATTCATGCAATAACCTGCCGAATTCATCAATCCTGCCACTATTCATGATTTCGGTAGCCTGGTCAACCATTTGATGCATAGTTTTTAGTTCTTTCTTTTTTTGAGGGATATTCTTTAGCTGTTCGCTGGCAATTTCCGAAGCAATCCTGGAGAACCCCGTAAAAAAAAGCATCATATGAGATTGCAAAGATTCAAGTTTTTCCTGGCTGACAGTAATCTTGCGCACCTGAATATGCTGATTACCGCCGAATTCAACGCGGTTAAAGCCCCCAAAAGCAGCCAGGACCTGGTCCTGTGAACCGACATTTTCCTTAATCATTTTCTGTTCCACCTGAATGGCATCCAGCGCCAGCTGCCGCTTTGTCGGCATTTTTCCTGCTAATGCATACAAACTATGCAGCAACCCGACTGTAAAAGCGGAGCTTGAGCCCAGGCCTGACCTTGCCGGCAGGTCACCGTCATGATGGATTTCAATCCCCTGCTTAATCTTCATAAATTCAAGGCATGACTTTACGGAAGGATGCCTGATCTCAGAGATTTCTTTGACGTTCTCTATATGCGAATAAACAATACGCGATTTGTGCTCAAAAAACGGCGGCAGGTGCCTGCAGGTAATAAAGCAGTACTTATTAATAGTTGTGGCTAAAACAGCCCCGCCATTTTCGTTGTACCAAAGCGGATAATCGGTTCCGCCGCCAAAAAAAGAAATACGTAAAGGAGTTCTGCTGATAATCATCTCAACCTTTCCTTGCCAATGGCGCTTCCGTTTTTTTATTAGACCAACTTGATTCCGTCAATATACGATTGCTCTTTCTGCCTTCTAAAACTATCTGGCGGGCGTAGGCAAACCTATCAGACTTAAAATCCTTTGGAAAAATCCTTAATATTTGACTTTTTTGTTCTAGGGGAATGGCCTTATTCCTAAGATAGTTTTCAAAAAATTCCGGGAAATTGTATTGGAATTCATACTCGGTTATTGCCGAGGGCATAAAAGAAGGAAAACGCATCCTTTGATATTTAACGGACTCCATTAGTTCTTTCTGCTCAAAAGATACCCCTTGCTGGTTAAGGAAATTTTCCAGGAACGGCAGCATCTGTTCATAAAATTCACCGCTCCTTTCGGATAGCCTTAAGAAACTTGCTTCTTCTACATCCCAATAGATATTGCCGAATAACGGCATTATCACAGCTTTTCTGCCTCCCTGGAGTATTTGCTCCAAAATCTGCTTATAGCTGGCTAATTCCTCGCGCAAGAACGCGGGGATAGCAGATTGATCCTGATAGATAAATTCAATAAGTTTAACAAATTGAATTTTATAACGTAAAAAAATGTAGGATAAAATAAAGAATCCCACTTTCATACTAAAAAAGAACATCATCAACCAAGAAAAGATCATCATTTTTTTCCATTCTTCTAAACCCATGGTTGTTGTAGAAATGACAATATCCTGGTATTCCGTGATTTCTTCTTCCTGCCGAATGAGGCCGTGAATCTCGCTTAAACGGATACGCTTGGTAATAATACCGAATTCTTTGCGGTATCCTTCTTCTGATAGCGCAGTATTGGGGTAGACCTCGCACGGATAAATAAAAAGCTGATCTTTAAGGCCGGCTTCCAATATCTCCTCCACCCCCTTGCTCCAGGTTTTAAAATTTTCTCCCGGTAACCCCAGAATCAATTCTGAATAAACCGGGATTCCTTCTTGATTAAACCTCCCTACCAACTTCTTATATATGCCCAGGTCGATATTCTGCCTCTTAATATTATCCAGGACATTACTGTCCATACTTTGAAAACTTAAAGTAATACCCTTTTCCAGTTTTTCCTGAACCAGGATCTTAGCTATATCGTAAATCCTTTCTTCGCAGTTCTTAGCAAAACAACTTCTGAATTTCTCCGGAAACCCAAATCTATGCTTAGCTTCCGCAAGCTTCTCGGCTATTTGTTTATCGCGCTCATTAATTCCGAAATTTGAATCGGCATTAAAAACGTATCTAATACCATGGTTTGCGCACCATTCAATTTCAGCATAAACATATTCTAAACTATGAAAACGCATTTTTTTATTCATTCCACCCCAAACACAATAAGCACATTGATATGGGCAACCCCGGTTAGTTTCAATGATTGCCTGAAAATTCAGTGCCTGGCTATCTGTAAAAAGATAATCAAAAATTCCGCTTACATATGGAGAAGGATAGTCATCAAGTTCTTTTGCCCGGGCAGCTGAAACTCCACTTTGCCGATACCCTCCTTTAATAGGGTCCCTCCAGGAAATGTTCGGGATATTGCTAAAATCAGAAGAAACCAAATACCTGAGTAGTATTGCAGCCAGGGTTTCTTCTCCGTCACCATGCACTACCAAGTCGATAAAAGGGTGTTTCTTGAAGTATTCTTTTGAATCACGCGGAACCTGGGGCCCGCCAAAAACAACCAGGCAGGCAGGAAATAGTTCTTTGAGCCTCCTGGCTACTTGCAGGTTAAGCTGTTCATTCCATACCGATACGGAAAAAGCAGCCACGCAAGGTTGCCGGTAATTCAATAATAGATTTTCTACTGAATTGCGTACAAATAAAAAGGGCATAAATTCATAATTGGATTTTATCTCTTCGAATTTAGAGGCATAAGCAGCCAATAATCCGGACACTAGCGGCAGATAAGCCGTCCTGTCCATCAAAACATTAAATTCGTTAAAATAAACCCTGCGCCTGTCAGCAGCCATCCCTCTTATTCCCCCTGAAGTATTTTCCTTGTTAATTTTACCCCGGTTACTTCACGAATATGCCTTTCTGGTTTTTCCCCGAATTTTTTTCTTATTAAAGCCAGGTATCTATCGCTCTGGAAATATTTAAGAAAGGCTTCGTCCCTAAAATTCAAAACCTCTTTGGCATTGAGATATTTCGTCGGCAAAGGAAGCGTCTCGTACGCATGCTGGGAAAATCCTATCCAACTTTGCGGTAACGCCCACTTCTCTGCCAGGGCGATCTCATAAAGCTTTGAACCCGGATACGCCATCGCGCAATAAAAATTCGCCCATTCTGCGTTTATCTCCAAAGCCAAATCCAAGGTCTGTTGCATGGTATCATGGTTATCGTCGGGTAAGCCAAAAATATAATTCCCTACCACATTAATGCCGGCAGACTGGATCTTTCTGACTGTTTCGATAATATCCCGCCGCCGTATACGTTTATCCGCTCCATCCCTGACAAATTCACTTGCCGATTCTATCCCCACTGCCAGCCAATTAATCCCCGCGCGCTTCATTTTCTCTAAATTAGAGAAATTTACCGTATCTATCCTGGCATAAGCCCAGATATTTAAATCAAGGCCTTTCTCTAATATTAGATCGACAATTGCCATATAATGTTCTTCATTAAATATGAATAATTCATCAACTATTTTCAGGTTGCTAATACCGTATTTCTTTACCAAAAATTCAATTTCGTTTACTACTAAAGCCGGGCTACGGTACCTGATAATATGCTCGCCAAAAGGCGCATTAATACAACAGAAAGTACATGCATAAGGGCACCCCAGGCTGGTATAAATTGCCGCATAAGGCATGCGATTATCAAGGCCATCGAAACAGTGCCAATTATGCGCCCTGTATTTATGCATCGCCAATAGCTCCCACGCAGCAAGAGGCGAAATCTCATCAAGGTTTTTTATTAGCGCCGCGCGCGGATTGCTTATTACCGCCTTCTTCTGGCGATACCATAATCCGGGTACCTTAGAATAATCGCTTCTATTGGCTTTAAGAAGTTCTAACAGGCTTGCCAAGGTATACGGCCCCTCTCCATCAATAACAAAATCTACCGCCTCTTCCTCCATTGTCCTCCCAGGTAAAGCAGAAGGATGCAGCCCACCAAGAGCAATCTTAGAAGTTGTATGATTCTTAAGTTCCCGGCAGATCAAGCCGGCAACAGTCATATTTTGCGTTGAAGCAGAAGGCTGAGAACCGTATACAATTACCGCACAAATCAATGGCTGTATTTCTTTTACTTCTTTAGTAATCTCTTCTGGACTTATTGTTTCGGCGTTAGCATCAATTACCGCGACCTGAAACCCTTTGTTTAATAGATAAGCAGCAATAGCGGCTATCCAGAATGGCGGCTCAATCGCTGAATAATCAGCCGCTAAATCCTGAAAAACGGCTTTGCGATGGCCCGGATTAATTAAAACTATGTCCGCCCCTCTTTTCATAATTTACCTTTATTTCACTACCGTATTTGCCTTCCAAGGGCAAGTTTTAAGTTCTTTTCTCCAATATTCAAGCATGTCCTTTAAGGTAACTTCTAAAGGAATCTCAGGTTTCCAACCGGTTTCTTTTTGAAATTTCTCTATACAGGGGACCTGCAGAGTCACATCAGAAGGCCTTAATAATGCCTGATCCACCTTGATTTCAAATTTTAGCTTCGAAAAAGTAAGTAAAATATCCAACGCTTCTTTAATTGTAGCAGTCCGGTTTCCCCCGATATTATAGACTTCTCCCGGCTGGCACTTGTTTACCAGTATCCAATATGCCCTAACAGTATCCCTGACATCGCAAAACGTCCTTACAGAATTAAGATTGCCAACCTGAATCACGGCCTTTTTTAAGCCTAATTCTGCAGCTGCAACCTGTTTAGAAAAAAAAGAAAGCGCAAATACGTCCCCTCTTCGAGGGCCGGTATGCGTAAACATCCTGGTGCGGATCGTGCGGACCTTATGGGAAACCCAGTACTGATAAGCAATCATATCCTCCGCGACCTTGCTTACTGCATAAGGCGAAGCCGGCCTAAAAGGGCAATTTTCTTTAATAGGTAATTCATCCTTCGTTACCTGGCCATAAACTTCCGATGATGAACAAATGTGGACTACCGGATCCATCTCGCTAATCCTTATCGCTTCAAGCAGGTTCTGCGTCCCTATGGCATTTACAAAAAGACTCTGCATTGGAGAATTAAAACTGCTTAAGACATAGCTTTGCGCTGCAAGATGAAAGATAACCTGCGGTTTTACCTTCTGCAAAGTACGGATTAAAGAACCTAAATCAACCAGGTCGGCTTCAAGCAAATTAACCTGATTATAAATATTTGCCAGGTTTTCCCTCTGGCTCCTCCAACGGCAAACCCCATAAATCTCGTGCTTTTCCTTCAAGCTCAAGATATATTCCGCCAGATGGCTGCCCACAAATCCGGTAATACCGGTAATTAAAATATTCATCTTGGTTTCCCTTTCTAAAAAGGCCCTTTAAATAACACCTCTTCCGGCCTGTTTTTTTTATTTTTTGGTTCCCATGGTTTTTTACGCGGGAATAACATCTGAAAGGCACGTATAGCTATCCTTTCTGCGTTAGGATAAAACTCTTTTTCCAATGACGGCGTAGTCGGGCAAGGGACAAAGGCAAACCCCATCCGCGCAAATTTTATTTTCCGGGAAAGGTTTTTTTCACAGAGCCTGGCGATAATTTCAGCGCCAGCCGCACAAGGCAACCAGGCATTATCAATAACCAGGAGGTTTCCTGTTTTTAAAGCAGATTTGATTACTGTATCAGCATCCAAAGGGCTCAAAGATAAAAGATCGATTACTTCTGCGCGTACCCCGGTTTCTCTCAGATATTCCCGCGCCCTTAAACATTCTATCACCATCGAAGAAACGCCTACCAAAGTGATATCAGGCCCCCGTGCCAGGATTCTTGCCTTTCCCAACGGCACAAGATACGGTTTTTGCGCAACATACCCCTTCTGATAATAAAGTAGGCGGTGTTCCATGAAAATTACCGGATTATTATCACGGATACTCTGAATCATGCAGCCCTTGGCGTCATAAGGAGTTACCGGAGCAACGATTTTTAATCCCGGGATATTCATCAATAAAGGGTAGAGGCTTTGCGAATGTTGCGGCCCCTGCCCCCAACTCTTGCCGATTATCGCACGAATCACTAGAGGCACAGAGAGAGTTGCGCCAAACATATAACGCATTTTTGCGGCCATATTTACAATTTGATTCATTGCTAAAAGCAGAAAATCCATCCTAATATGCACATGGATCGGCCGCAATCTTGCTAAAGCAGCGCCAATGGCTACGCCGGTCATTCCGTCTTCGGATAAAGGCGTATCAAAAACCCTTTCTCTGCCGAATTTCTCTGCTAATCCTTTAGTCGTCCCCAGAGTCCCCTTAGGATCATCAACTCCCTGGCCAAGCAGGATTACCGAATGATCCCTGGACATCTCCTGGTCAATTGCTTCTTTAATAGCCTGAGGATAGCTTAAAATACGCATCGCGCCTTTAATCATCAAAAAGATCCTTCAAAAGTTCATTTTTTCCCGGAAAACTATCTTTTTGCGCAAAAAGAAAAGCTGCTTCGATTTCTTTTTCTATTTTCGATTCAATCAAGCCCCTGGCCTTATCATCCAATAAAACCCTCATTTTATCTAAAGGGTCGTTATGCTTCCAGCAAGCAACTTCTTCCTTTTTTCTATAGCCTAAGTGGAAATCATCCCCGGGGCCGACATGCTCTTTCCAGCGGCAGGTAATACACTCGATAAAAGCCGGGCCACTACCCTTTCTAATCTTTTCCATATACCTACTTGCAGCCTTGTATATTTTGAAAATATCCCCATCTTTTATCCTCATTGCAGGCATGCCATAACTCTTCGCACGCTCGCAAATATTATCGGAATGATGTCGGCTAAGATGGTGGGAATGAATAGCATAAAAATTATTTTCGCAAACAAACAGCACAGGTAATTTTTTTAATGCCGCGAAATTAAGCGCTTCATGGAAATCCCCTTCATCTACAGCTCCATCGCCAAAAAAACAGGCAACGATATCATTGCGGTTTTTATATTTTAAAGCATAAGCATAACCAACGGCAAGAGGAATAGTAGTCCCTACTACTGCTGAAGTCCCCATTACCCCTTTGCGCAAATCAATAAGGTGCATTGATCCGCCCTTTCCTTTTGCGCACCCGGAAATCTTTCCATACAACTCAGCAATCATGGAGCGCAAATTACCGCCTTTTGCCAAGTACATCGCATGGCCGCGGTATGTCCCGAATACCAGGTCTAAAGGCTTAAGCGCCTGGCAAACAGCCACGGAAACCGCTTCCTGGCCAATAGATAAATGTACCGGGCTCTTGATTATGTCCGTCGGGTAAAGCCGGATAATTTCCTCTTCAGTCCTGCGGATCAAAAAAAGCAAGGCATAGAATTTCTTGATTAATTCAGTATTCATTTTACACTTTTATCCAAGGTTCCGGCAGAAGATCGCGTTTATCGTAAAATTCAGGCGAATTCAGCCATTTTTTAGGGGCGACGACGATTTTCTCCGGATTTGCGTTTAGCCACGCGCCCCACCAACTAAAAGTGCTATTGGCAATAATATGGTGCTTACAGAGGCTCATTAAACGCAGGTCTTCAAAATTGTGGTCCGCATTATTATGCGTAACAAAGGTAACCGGATAATCAAAATTTAAGTTTTTTTCCGCCCAGCAAGGATCGTCGGAAAAAATAAAAAAATGAGGCTTAGTAGTTCTTTGCGCAATTAGCCGCACAGCCTCCCCGTAGTAATCCATGGAACAAACCCCGTGAATCTTAAACGTTAATGGGTCGCGGATATAATCACCCCTGCGCACATGCAAGCTTACGGATGTATTTTTACCGACAAGTTCCGCTAAGCGCATATTCTCTCCTTCTGGCGGAACCTTAAAAGATATCTCATTTCGCAAAATAGGTTCAATATCGCTAAAGTATTTTTCGCTCTGAAAATAACCGTCTATATAAACATCATTATTTGTTTTAAAAATATTTTTATCAAAATAATGGTGGCGATCGTAGACAACGCAGCGCTTGTAATACGGCTTCAATCTTTCTGTTAAATACGGAATAAGGCCTTTTCTGTTAAAACGCGCCAGCTCATGCACAGAAGCAAACTCCTCTATAATATTAAAATGGCTGAGGCTATATTTGTGCAACTTATAGGTCTTAAACCCGGAAATATCCAACTTCAATTCTACTGCTTTCAAATGCGCGATCTTTCGCCCAAGCGCATACTGAAAAAGTTGATTTCCCAGCCCTCCGGTTAGCTTGACGATAACCATCTTAAGATTCCTTAATCACTGCCGATTTCTTCATAAGCCGGTAATAATTCACGATATTATCTAAACAGGTTTTGTTCAAATAAGACAATGCAAGAAAGGGCAATCCTCGTAATGCAGTAAACCGGCACTTCGCCGCTTTCTTAAAATAACCCCTGGCTTCTTGTTGCCTCCCATGCAGCAATAAAACCCGGCCGGCGCAAAAAGAAAATTCCGCTATTGAGCGCTGCTTAAAAGGATTATAAAATTGCGGTGCAAAATCAACCGCCTTTTCTATTGCGCGAAAGATACTGCCATACGCGGCCAGCACATCCATCCTGCGTTCCAAATTATCCCTGTGCAGGCGATACCGGGCTAACGGCTCATTTACGAAGCCTACTTTATATTTTGCGGCGATTCTCATCCACATCTCCCAGTCTTCGCAAGGAGCGATATCTTCGCAGAAGGCACCCAGGTTATCAAAAACTTCCCTGCGTACCAATGGCGAAGGAGAAGGAATAAAACATCTTAATAACAGGCTTGGCGCAACCGGATATTCCTTGCTATACAAATGCAGGTTTCTGCCGGTTTCATGATTAAAAACCATGCAATCACAATAAACCATGCCCAGTTCATGGTCTGCCTCTAATAAAGCAACCTGTTTTTCCAGCTTTTTGGGCAGCCATAAATCATCTGAATCAAGAAAAGCCAAAAATCTGCCCTTAGCAGACTTAATTCCAAGGTTACGCGCAGCTGCTGCGCCCCGGTTATCCTGCCTAAGATAGCGCAAGTTAAATGCCGAATATTTTAAAACCGCATCTTTCGTATTATCTGTAGAACCATCATCAACTACGATAACTTCAAAATCGCCGTATGTTTGCGCAAAAACACTATTCAAGGTTTCAGTAATCAGCAATTCACGATTAAAAGCCGGAACGATTACGCTGACATTAGGATCCCTATTCATGCGCAGGCTCTCCCTTATTATTTTTAAGCTTGCGATATTCCGCAATCACGGCGCTAACGCCATCTTCCAGGCTAATTTGCGATTGAAAACCTAAATTCCTTAATTTTGTAATATCCAGGTATTTTCTGGGCATCCCGTCAGGCATCTTAGTGTCCCAAATGATATTGCCTTTAAAATCGACTTTTCTGGCAATAAGCTCTGCCAACTCCCTGATTGAAACATCCTGGCCGCTGGAAATATTGATGATTTCGGGAGAATCCAGTTTGCCCAAAAGAAAGAATAGCGCCCTCACCAAATCATCAACATGCATCAGGTCGCGCCTGGCATTGCCAGTCCCCCAAAGCGTTACCGAAGCACTATTGTTATCACAGGCATCAACAAATTTCTTTACCAAGGCCGGGAAAAAATGAGAACTCTCCGGGTCAAAATTATCATTTGGGCCGTATAAATTGCATGGCATCAGGCAGATGCTCTTTAAACCATGCTCTCTGAAGTAATACTGTACCATTCTCAAACCCGCTATTTTTGCCAAAGCATAACCTTCATTAGTAGGCTCAAGCGGCCCGGTAAACAAATATTCTTCCTTTATCGGCTGCTGGCAATCCCTTGGATATATGCAGGAAGAACCAAGAAAAATCAACTTCTTTACCCCTGATATATACGAATAATGAATAACATTATTTTGAATCATCAGGTTATCGCGCAGGAATTCTGCAGGAAAAGACATGTTCGCTTTTATACCGCCTACCCTGGCAGCAGCCAAAAATACATATTCCGGTTTTTTCTCTTTAAAGAATTCCCGGACTGCGGTTTCATCACGCAAGTCAAGTTCTTGCCTATTAGCTAAGATGACATTTTCATAGCCATCTTTTTTTAACGCCCTCAAGATGGCAGAACCTACCATTCCCTTATGCCCAGCAACAAAAATCCTTCTATCTTTATCCATGATTACCCTCTTTACTTAAGCCTAGTATAGGCCATTTTCAAGGAATCGTAAGCCCTTGGCGATAAAAATGCCCTGAAAAACTTAGAAACAGCGCCTTTGATAATATTAAAATTCCTATATTGAAAAATATAGGAAATAATTGCAGGGATCATGAAAAATTGTGCCCGTAATCCTGCAGGAGTAAACACTCTATCAGAAGAAATATTATTCAGAACCTTCTCTTTAAATGCAAAAAGATGTTCCCGGCTGTTCTCCAAAGTAAAAATCGGTGTCGTCTGATCGGTTAACCAATACTGGTCATCGATTATGCCGGCATTCTTAGCGATTTGATATACTTCTGTCCCCGGATAAATCGTTAAAATTGATACGTTGGGATAATACATATATTTGATTTTTTGCAGTTTTTTTACAAACCTTATGGTTTCCGCGACGGTTTGCTCATCTTCTCCCGGCAACCCCAGAATCACAAAAGCCTGTAATTCTATTTTTGACCTTTTAAAAAGCTGAAACGCCCTTAGCACGTCTTCTTGAGTGATTTCCTTATGGCATCTTTTCAAAATACTATTATCGCCGCTCTCCATACCAAAGAGTACCTTCTGAAAATTAGCCTCTTCCAATTTTTTTACCACCTCGCTGCTAATGGGCTTTACCCTGCCGCTACAAACAAAATTCACTTTCAATTTTCTGCGGATGACTTCATTGCAGAATTCGACCGCGCGCTGGTTATTAATCAAGAAACCATCATCCTGAATCCATATCGTGGTTATTTGAGGATTTTTTCTTAGAAGCCATTCGATTTCCGCAATAACATTAGGAATTGACCTGCTTCTTACTTTTCGCTGGGATATTGAATTTAAACAACAAAAACTACAGGCAAATGGGCAACCTCGCGAAGTAATAATAGAAGCGCAAGTCCTTTGCTCACTAAAAAAGATTTCATGATTCGGAAAAGGAAGCGCATCTAAATCATTTATTAACCCTCTTGGCGCTGTTTCTAAAACTGCGCCGGCGCGGCTAAAAGCTATTCCGGGGACCCCCTCTAATTCCTTATTATCAAGGGGTAATTTCTCGGCCAATTCCGCAAGCGTTAACTCCCCTTCTCCCAAAACTACAATCAAAAAAGGGTATTTTTCGATAATCTGGCGGTGCATTATCGTGGCATGAATCCCTCCTATAATAATTTTAATCCCTGGATGTTGTTGGTGAATGTGTTCAATCAGCCTGTAAGTACTTACGCGGTTCTGAGTAAGCATTTGCAACCCGATTAGATCCGGGGCAAAATCTTCTATCAATTTTACGGTTTTCTTAAAACATTCCTCAAAACTGCAAGTATTGGACATCAAAGTCAATGCTTGATGCCCGCGGGAAACAAGATAAGACTCCAGGTACGACAGGCCAAGAGGATAATTTGCGTCCTCCGAATACTTAATCTCTAATTTCGGGTCAATCCCGGAGGAGATCAAAGAAACTTCTTCAAAACTACTGCTAATCAGCAGTATTTTCTTTTTCATTGAATTCCTAAAACTTTCCCCGCAGGCTATCAGTAAGGTACCTTGCCTTGCCCACGCAACGTTGATAAAAGTTCATCTTTTCTTCCTGTGGAAATAAAGTAATTTTTTCGTTCAAATAATCGTTCTGATTGCCTAGTCCATTGACCAAAGCGGCCGCATAAGGAAAAAAGTTATATTTATCCAATATCAGGCTTTTTGCTTCCAAGAGCTTGCCGATAGACCGCTCATAAACCTGGCCGTTAATGCAGGATTCGATTTTTTTAATAGCCCAATCTGCGTCATTCATATCAATACAAGTAAATGAGCCTTCAGGAAAATAGTCTTTGATGTTTGTACACCCGTAATATAACGGATAACTGCATCCTAAAAAAGCGTCGGAGAGTTTTTCCGTCCAATAATCAGGCGCACTATTATTTTCCAACACGATGTGGTATTTATAGGGAGCAACCACATCCCATTTATCCTCAAAATCCCTGATTCCCCGGCCAAAAACATCGATTCTCTCGCCAAAGTATTCTTTTAATTTTCTCACGAAATCAAGCCTGAGGCAGTGCCCCTTAGTGAAAGCCTTGCTCGAAGATACCACGGATATCAGCTTATCCTTTTTATATTCTTTAATTGCCTTCAAACAATCGTAACCCATGGTAAAATTTAAATTGCGGTTGTTTTTTTCCTTTCTTCCTACGTGCCATGGAAAAGCAGGCTGCCCGAATATTACCCGAGAATGTGGAAGCCCTCTTTGAGAAGCGATGACTGTAGCGAATTGTTTTAAAAATACGGGGTCATACTTCAAGACAGTATGGGTTTCCGTGGCAAAAAGAATCGTATTTTGCTTTGGGCAAACCTGGCTTTCGGGCTTCAACAAAGAATAATAGACAATCCAATAATCACATTCCGGGATTTCCTGGTTTATAAAAAAACGGCAGTTCCCCCACTCCCCTTTCGAGCCAGGCGTCTGATAGCCTATGGGCCAAGATGAAAAAGGATAAGAAACCCTGACATTTAGCATATTTGTGCAGGCTCCAAGTACTTTAAATTCTTGACTTTGTTCAAGGTAGAAGTTTTACTCAAATTGAAGATGCTGATTCCGTTTTCTCCGGCCAGGCTTAAAAGATAATTAAAATCTTCGAGGATCTGGGGGATATCCCTAAAAAAAGGGGATTTTTCCCTGACGAAGCCGCTTCTAATCAAGGCGCCTTTTATTTTTCTCTTGCCTAAATTTACTACCGAAATAAAATTAAATAACTTCCTTAAATCTGGCCTTCTGGCCGGTGAAAACGGCAATAAGCTATCCGCATAAGCATCCGGCTTATACTTATACTCATCGGCGTAAACAGGAATTTCAATCCCCTGCAGATAGATCGGATTACAACCAAGTAAAATTGCGAAAGCCAGAGCATGCACAGCTACCGTTGAGCCACTGGAATAGCACCCTTGACGGTTAAACTGTTTCTTCATATATTCTTGCAAGGTTAACCTTTGCGGATAAAGCTTAGTCAGTTTACAGCAGCTTGCGCCTCCTTGCCTACAGGCTGATCCGTTAAAATGCCTCTGGTCAAATGCAAACCAATCCACTTCCAGTTCCTTGTCAAAAATTTCGGTATCGACATTCTTTCGCGAACAGGCCACTGAATCAGAAAAAATAAAGACCGTCTTTTTAAACTTGTTGATAATCTCTGAATGCTCCCCGGGGACAGGAAAAACATCATTTGCCACTACCCAGTAATTAGCATCAAAAAGGTCCCTTAAACGCAGCGCTCCGTCGCCGCAAGTAAGATAAACTCCTTTAAATTTCTGAAAGGGAAAATCTGTAATACTTGGGGCTACTCCCGCTACTAAACAAGCCCTGCCTTTTTCCCGGTTCAAGAACCATTCATAAGAAGAAATCTTCATTATATTCCTATTTGATCTGGATAACCTGTGGTTTATCAAAACCGGGCTTAAAAAATTCAGGATGGGTGGAATTCCCCAGATGCCCAATGATTAACCTAACAGCTGAGGCGTATTCCTTTGATTCGATCTTTCCCCTGATGTCGATATCACGCAAGCCGATTTTCTTGCGAGAATCAAACCACGAACATACCGGTTCTTTTGCATAGACGATTTTTGGCGCCTCTTCTTCAAATTGGATCAAGGTAATCGCGCTTGCCGCAAAAGCATGGAATATCCCGGCCTCAGCCGTCATTAAACAAGCGTCTGCATTCTGGCATAAAGCAAGCTCCAGCCCAAATGGCATATTATGGTCGATCTCAAAATAATTAGGGCTATCAATCGGAAATTTAAGCAACGGGCACCCTAGGTTTAAAACAAAAACACCATTCTCTACCAGGCCTTTAGCAAGACTATAAAAAATTTCCGGCTTGCTGTTATGTACCGGTGCTTTCTTCAAAAAATTCCTGGTACGTAAAATAACTTTTTTTCCTTTAAAATCCAGAAACTCCTTAAGCCTTCCAACCTGCTCTTGATTAATTTCGGCGCATTGAGATAAATCCTGTAGTAAATCAGCGCTATGATAATAGTACAGATTAGCATCACGGATCATGATATCAATCAAAAGATGATACCTGTCCCATTGCGAGATCAATTTGAAATCACCGACTCTAAATGTCGAAGCGTCAAAATAATCGGAAATCCTCAAATACTTAAAATCGAATTGCTGGCGCTTAAGATAATTCAGGCAATACGCCTCAAGCCCGCTGTTAACATAATATTTTCTCGCGCGGTAACTATAGTAGATACTTGAATAAAGCGCGCTTCTTAGCGGCGACAGCCTTTCCGGAATCATCCCCAATGTTATTTCTAATAACCTGTTTCTCATCCTTTCCGGCCAACGCCTGTTCCAGTCACCGATATCTTCGGAAATCCTACGGTATTGCGAAAGGCCGTAACGCTTAAGGACTTCTGGCGAAATCACTGCCAGCAAATCGGCGTTAGAGAACATGTCCTTGAAATAATAAGGCACGATCACCATGATTTTACCTGTTTTTCCGCTGTGCCTTTTGCGAAAATGCAGTTGCGCGTTACGAAAAGCCGCAGAATTCACCTCTTCAAAATCAAAATTTATCGCGTAGTTTATACTTTTAGCCATTGCAACCCCTAAGTTTGCCGGTAACCCCGGAAGCCGGCGTCCTTATTCAAATATAAATTTTCGCTTTGCCTGACCACGGATTTCTTTTTAGACTCAAAATATTTATTGATCAACTTCACATTAGCCTCTAATAACGCACGATGGAATTCTTTGTCGCTTAAATCGGTAAAATTTACCGAAAGCAGGTCAGAGTTCAGATGCTTTTTTTCATAGAAATCGGCGCAATCCTTAAGCAACCCTTTTTCGATCGCGTAATAATAAAGAGGTGAACCGGGATAAGGCGTCACCGGCCTAATTGTCCTTAACTGAGCGTGATTATCGTATTTAAGTAAAAAATCAACTCCCTTTTTAAGAGACTCCTTGGTTTCGCCTCGATTTCCGAAAATAATATTAAATCCCGGGCTAATACCGCAATCCAAAGTATTCTCTATCCCCTCGGTAATCTGTTTAACGGTCAGCGCTTTATTCATCAGGCGCAATGCTTGCTCATCCAATGATTCGATGCCGTAATTAATAAAAACACAGCCAGATTCCTTCATCAGCTTTAAGACATCCTTCCTGGCAAAATTCAGCCTCCCATTGCAGGCCCAATTAATGTCCAGTTTAGCCTTAATAAAACTTTCGCAAAGCCCCACTGTCCGTTCTACCGAATTCATGAATAATTCATCAAGAAATTCAATATAAGAAACCTGGTATTTGCTTTTAAGGATGTTTATTTCCTCAATAATACTTTCTGCCGAACGCGGCCTAAACCCCGGATCCATACGATAGCAAAAAGCACACTGAAAAACGCAACCCCTGCCGGACAAAACTGCCATATAACGCTGGTTATTGCGGATATTTACCGCGCGAAAAAGCGCGTAATAATCCATCGGTAAAAGGTCCCACGCGGGAAAAGGGATTTTATCAATATCGCTGATCAATTTACGCCGAGGGGTCTGGATGAGCTTACCATGATTCAAAAAAGCAATCCCTGCGACATCAACAAAACTCTGCTTTTCTTCCAAGGCGCGCAACAGCTCTACTACCGTTTCCTCACCTTCTCCGATAACCACCGCGTCTGCCTTTGTTTTTTTTAGGAAATATTCCGGTTCCGGGGATGGGCCGTGCCCGCCAATCAAATAAAAAGGCCTTTTCTTTGACTGATTTATCGCTTCTGAGATTTTAAGTAATTTTCTATACTGGTAATATCCGCCAACTACACCAATCCCTACCAGGTCAAAATCTTCCCGGTCTAGAAGATCCCGCAGATGGGTTTCCGGCCAATGATACAGATCCTGGTTATAAATCTCCACCTTATGCCCGGCTTTACGGCAGGCCGCGGCAATATAGGCTATACCAAAAGGAAAGTTCGACAGGTGCGAATCATTATCATAAACAATCAGCAATATTCTCATCTCTATTCGCCGGTAGGTACCCCCCAAAAATGGCACTTACTACAAAAAGGAATTTTATTTCTTTGCCCTGCAACATGCAAAGCAAGCATGTTTTGCCTTTTGCGGCAATTCCAAAGATCAAGTAAACTTTCATTCCTTACGTTGCCTAGCACCAATTCCCGATTTGGATCAAAACGCACACAGACCGATACATCGCCGTTCCTGTCAATGGCCAGGTGGTTCAAAAAATCCAGGCAAATCCCGATCTCAGGAATAGTCGGATCTTTCCTTTTATAATCGAAGCTCCCCTTAGGAGAATGTAACAGCCTCTTAATTTTTAATATTCTGATATCGGCGTATTTTGCTTCATCTACCCTGCCAACAAATCTTAAAGTAGTAAAAGGGCTGTTTTCGCCTTTTAATTTAATAAACTCCTTGATTATTTTCAACTGCATATCCGCACGCCGGTCATTTTCAAAAACAGAAATTGACAGTGTATCAAGAATGCCGATAATTTCCTGTGATTTCTCTACCAACAACTCTCCGTTAGTCACGATATTGGTAATAAAGTTTCTTTTTTTAAATAATGTAACCACCTCTTTAAATTTTGGGTATAATAACGGCTCACCGTTATTGTGTAACTGGATTACAATTCCCGGTGGAAGCTCCGAAGCAATTTTCTCCACCAGCGCGAAATCCATGTCGCCATAAGCCATGTCCTTATAGAGCTTGTCTCTCTCCCTGCGGCCGCACATCCAGCAGTCTTTATTACAACGCGAGGTAAGTTCGACATTCACATTAGCCAATCCGGCAAAGGTTTTAGTCTGCACTATTTTTTTCTCCATAACCAAGAATCATTAACTCTACTGAAAAACGGAAAAATTTCCATCCCGTTTTTTCCGTAAGCCATCTGGCAGCCTTAACCGGAAAAAACAGTTGGAGGACTTTAGCAAAGATTAATAAAAAACGGTGCCTCCAGAATGGCGGAAGCTGATAGAATTTTTCCGCAGTAACCGCACGAAAATTGTATACCTTCAGAAGGTCGCTCATTGCCAAAACCGTGTAAGGCCTAGAGTGGGTAAAATCTTCGTAAAATACCTTCATCTGACTCTCCCAGTCCGGAGTCAAAATAATCAACTTACCTGAGTTCTTCAACACACGGTAAGTTTCTTTCATTAGGTTATCCGGTTCATATAAATGCTCAACCAAAGACTTATGAAAAACCACATCAAATGTAGAATCGCCGAACGGCAGCCTGTCTTTCAAGATATCACAAGGAAAAAATTTTACTCCGGGGTAATTTAATCCGGCCTGGCGGTCTACCGCAGAGCAAACCATTCCATAGTGCTGGAACTCTTTTACGAAATCTCCTCTGCCAGAGCCGATTTCTAAAAACTGCATCCCTTTCTTCAAGTTAAACCTCTTCGATAAATACCCTGCTAATTGCTGCGGATAATCCGAAACAGGCGTTCGTTTTTTGTCGTAAACCACGGAAAGATAATCACGGTTTTTCATTTCGATAATTCCTCGACTAATTCTATGGCGTTACCTTCGTAATCAAAGCAGAAGGCTAATTTTGCATACCCGTGCGGAGCAAGCTGTGGTTTTGATAAAAATTTTATACCTGCCTTTTTTAATCTTTCATACTGCTTATCAATATCTTTTACCGTAAAAGAAACATGTGTGTAACCTGGCAAATAAAGTGCATGCCTACGGCCGCTTCTACGGTATCCTGAAAAATACAAAAGTTCAATAAGGTTACCGTCTTTAGCCTGCAGTTTAATTGTTTTTAGTCTGCCATTGCGTATATTCAAAATCTTCTTCACATAATCCGGCTGCTCATCGTTGGACCGCGCAATTTTCAAACCCAACAATCGCTGATAAAAATAAACTTCTCGTTTTAAGTCCCTAACGACGATTCCGGTATGCCTGATACCCTGCATTATCTTGCCTGCCTTTCAACCTCTTCGAAACATTCTTCTAATACATCCAAGCCTTCCTGCAAAGCCGCATCGGGAATCGTCAAAGGCGGGCCGATCTTAATCGATTCTCTGCCGGTATGCACTAACAATAAACCCTTCTGCATCGCCTTCTCGCATACCTTGTTGGCAAAATCCGCATCAGGCTTTCCGGTTTTCGGGTCTTTAAGTATAAGCGCAGCCAACAAACCCCTAACAGAAACCCAGAATACTCTCTCCGGGTATTTATCTTTAAGCTGCAGCAATCTTTCAGAAAGCAGCTTGCCTTTTCTTTGTGACTGCCGGACTAAATCATTTTCTGACAGTGCTTCTAGATTAGCCAGCCCCGCCGCACAACACAAAGGATTGGCAGAATGCGTACTGCTCATGGAGCCAATTTGAGGCAAATCCATGATCTTTTTTCTGCCTACTACTGCCGAAAGAGGCAATGACCCGCTAATACCTTTTCCCAAACAAATAAGATCCGGCGTTACTCCGTAATGTTGAAAAACAAAAAGTTTTCCCGTCCTGCCGAATCCTCCCTGTATTTCATCAAAAGTAACCAGTGCACGGTTCTTTTTCGCAAAAGAACAAAGGGCTTTAATATAATCTTTGGGATAAAAAACCGCCCCCCACCCCTGGTAGGATTCTATGATAAAACCGCAGATATTCTGAGGCTTTAAGCCATGCTTTAACAGAAGGTCCATATCCTTCTTGAATTTCAAACCCCAATCATACCGGCTGCTATCAGCCAGCCAAGGGTAAGGAAAATTAAGCGCCTGCATATTAGGATCTTTATAACCGATCCAATCCGACAAAACCGGATCGCCTCTTAACATTTCAGCGCCCATAGTCCGGCCGTGCATATTGCCTTTGAAAGAAATAATTACCTTTTTTTCCGGATTGACTCCGATTCCGTACATGCGCATTAGTTTTATCGCACATTCTGTTGCCTCGGTACCTGAAGAAAGCAAAAATGCCTTTTGGCAGAACGACGGTAGGCTTTTAATTAACTTTTCCAGGAATTTAGCCCGAATCTCACTAGCAAAGGTATAAGTATGGAGCAATCCCTGCGCTAACTGTTTTTTTAAAGCAGAAACCACGCGCGGATTAGCATGGCCGGTGTTAGCGACAAATATAGTAGAAGTAAAATCGATCCAGCAGTTTCCGAATTTATCATAAACCTGAAAATCTTTTGCTTTGTGCCAAAGAACCGGAAGTTGCCCATGCATAGACCTAGCTTCATAACGGCCCAAGCGCCGCAAGGTGCTTAAGCTTTGCGGGACGGGAATACTCGTAATAATCCTTCTAAATTTAGTTCTCTGCGAAACAACCCTTGAGGGTGATACATTAAAACTTTTACCCGACATTTTTTCCTTTCTGAGGAAAACTTTGCTTCAAAAATTCATATACCGGCATTGTTTTCTGTTTTAACTGCCATTCCAGGATATCCAAGTCTTCCGGTTGATCAACCTCATGGCAAACCGGAGAAATAAAACCAAGCATCCTTTCCCCCAGAAGTTCCTGCTGCTTGTCGATAAAAGCGACCTTAAGCACATCCGCATATCCGTCCGGGATGTAAACTTCCGGAAAACACTGCCTGGGCTTATTCGCTTCATCGTTCGATGATTGCGAAAGAATACTTTTAAAATAACCGCCTTCCCGGATAAACCATTTGTAAGGGGACTCTGCGGCCGGATGAGCTGAGCGTAGTGATGTTGCCTCAGGATGCTGCACGATCATATTGATTGCATTTACGATCACCTGCGGGTCTCTGAAAGGTGTCGTAGGGCGCAGGTGCACGAAGTAATCCGGCACCCGGCGTTCTTCTTTTTTCATCCAGTTTAAGGCATGTAGTACAAACTCCAAGTCAGGCGAAGTATCCCGGGCATATTCAGCCGGGCGCAAAAATGGCACTTCTGCACCATACTCCTTGGCAATCAAAGCGATCTCCTGTGAATCGGTAGAAACAATAGTCCGCTGGATGCCTGTGGTAAGTTTTGATGCTGCGATAGAATAAGCAATCAAAGGGTAACCCCCAAGCAAACGCAAGTTTTTTCCTGGTACCCCCTTTGAGCCTCCGCGCGCCGGAATCAATGAATATACTAATGGCTTCATTGTTAGAGCGTATTTACCTTTCTTAACTTCTGTTTTATGATTTCTTCCTGTGCAGTAACCCTCTTTAATCCGTCTCCGAGGGCTTTTTCAATTGTCCTGATATAATTTACCAATCGATAAAAACCCATAATCTCTACTGAAGCTGCCTGGTCAGAACCATACATTGCCCGGTCAAGGGTAATATGTTTTTCTACTGAAGTAGCTCCTAAAGCTACCGCAGCACAAGGCGTAATTAAGCCGACATCATGGCTGCTGTAACCAACCTGACAACCAAATTTTTCTTTAAAAAACGGGATGAGTTTAAGGTTTGCTTCAATGTCAGGCATAGGATAAGTACTGTTACAATGCATCAATTCAAATGGGCATTTATTCTGTTTAAATATTTTTATTGCCTTTTCTATTTCTTCCATGTTGCTCATGCCCGTAGAGATAAAAGTATATTTTTTTTCTTCCGAGACCTTTTCCAAAAGGTCTCTGTGCGTAAGCATGGCCGAGGAAACTTTGTTATATTTTAAATTATATTTTCTAAGAAAAACCTGGCTGTCTATATCCCAAGCGGAAGCAAACCACTGAATTTTTTTTTCACGGCAATACTGGTCAATCTCATCATACTCATCTTCAGAAAATTCAAGCCCGAATTTTTGTTCACGCGTAGTATTACCCCAAGGGCTTTCCCTGGTTTTATCCAGTTCTGCTTTAGAATAAACTTTATCTATGGTCCGCTTCTGAAACTTTACGGCGTCGGCCCCGGAAAAAACTGCCCCATCAATAAGCTTCTTGGCAATATTGATATCACCATTATGATTAATCCCGAGTTCTGCAATAATGAATACTGGCATTTTTTCTCCTGTGTTTTTAGGTTTTTTATATTTCCTTTGCCGTCTCAAGCGGTTTTTTTTCAATAATCCGTTTAAAAGCCTGAGAACGGCTTGATAGTTCCAAAAATTCCCCCTGATCAATTATTTTCCCGCGTTCCATCACAAAGATTAAATCAGCGTATTCGATAGTACTTAACCGATGGGTGATCATAATCAACGTCTTTTTATCAGGCATCTCAGAGATAGCCTTAAATATTTTGCTCTCTGTAAGCCTATCTAAAGCACCGGTAGCTTCATCTAAAATAATTATTTCAGGATCTCTGTAAAAAGCACGCGCTATCCCGATCCTCTGCCGCTGCCCTCCGGATAGCCGGGCCCCTTTATCTCCAATCAAAGTTTCTAATCCAAGCGGCAGCTCCTCTACCAAAGAATCAAGCTGAGAGATTTTTAATACTTTCTCCAGCTTACGGCGGTCGGGTTTTCCTCCCTGTGAACCAAAGATAATATTCGCCTCAAGCGTATCGTCATAAAGGAAGACCTGCTGCGGAACATAACCGACCTTGGCTATATATTCTTTAAAATTATTTTCATTAATCAGCTTGCCCTTATAATAGAATACCCCGTCTTGCGGAATCAATAATCCCGTAATAATATCTATAAGTGTGGACTTGCCCGCACCGGTAGCGCCGAATAACGCAGTTGTGCGGCCGATGGCAACAGAAAAATCGAGTTTTTCAAAGATCGGGGTATTGGCGCTATCATAGCAAAATTTAATATTGCTTAACCTTATGGTATCGTCTTCTCCCTGAGGCACGAAAGGAGCCTGTTCTTTAAGTTTCTGATGGCCGTCCACAGCATTACTCTCCAACACAATCCTATAAACCATATCGAGGCTATTGGCATAATAATGCAAAGTATTCATGTTAATGCTGATTTTATTGAACGAAGGTATCAGGCGGATCGAGGCCACGGCAATTAACGTCATTGCAGGAATCATCTGCGAGTAATCTGCTTTTAAAATAATGTTTATCAATAAAAAAGTAAAAACGGAAACAAAAAGGAATACTTCTAATGCTGTACGGGATAAAGCAGATACGGTATAAAATTTGACCGAGTTAGAAGCATATTGCTCTGTGGAATTCTGAAAACGCCGGCTAAAAAAATTCCAGGTATCATAAACCTGAATTTCCTTAATCCCATTCAATGCCTCCAAGGCTGATTTATAGATCTGCTCACTTGAACTCTGGCGCCTGGAAGCATATGCCTTAATCCTATTTTTAAAAACCTGGTTGGTAAATAAAGTGACCAGGCCAAACAAGCCTACTAACGCGAAGGTAGCGGCTGGATAAGTAAAAAACAGCAACAAGGCAATCCCCAGAAAAACAATCATTTCCGAGCCGATAACTACCAGCGAAGAAAGAAAACCTAAAACAAAATCACTAATTTCGACAATCACATTCTTAAAGAGAACGCTGGAATTATTCAGCAGATGAAAAGCATATGGCTTCTTCAGGTAAGCAACCAATGCCTGGTTAGTCAGGCGGGTATAAATTTTCCCAACAATCGCTTGCTGCCGATTAAGGATAAAAACAGAGTAGGCTGATTTCAGAATAAACAAAATAATCGCGGAGAGAATAAGCAATATAAGAAAAAACCTGTCATCCAGCGACCCCATCCACCTGTTAACAAGAATCAGTAGCTTGTTACTATGAATTTTTTCCGGAGCAATAATCAGGCCCATGATAGGCAGGATAATTCCAATACTAAAAACTTCAAGCAAGGAAAGCAGGATAGTGCCTGCGGTTAAAATAACCAGGCTCTTCTTCTCAGTCCATACAAGTGTCTTAGCGAGCTTCTTCAGCATGCTTTTAATCCCCAACGGTAATCTCCGACCTCAGCTTCTCAATTTCTGTTTTTAGTTTTTCGTACTCCTGAGTCTTCCAAATGATAAATTTCTGCATTAGCCGGATTTTTGTTCTAATCCCTTCAGGGGTAACTAAATACAAATAGCCTAATTTATTCTTGGAATTTTTGAAATTTTTTGCTTCGATTATACCTTTGTCTATGAGAGAGTTAACTAGGAAGTTGATCTTACCGAGGCTGATTTCCAGCTCTTTAGAAAGGCCGCGCTGAGTGACTTTTGGGTTACACTCAATTTTGCGGATTATTTGAAGGGTTTCCTCGGAATCCAGGATGTCTTCTTTGTAATTATTCATTTGTTCAAACCTTGAACATATGATAACAGAATACCTTTACAAGTCAAGCGAAAATCATTGTTTTTCCAGGTAGTTACGAATGTTTGGAGGATGGAACAGACAGGCTTTGCGAGGCCATAATTTGCTCTAGTTTTTGCCTATGGTTACGGATCTCCTGCCATTTGCTAAAAAGCCAATTTTGGTGTTCAAAATACCACTTTGTGGTCAGCTTTATCCCCTTCTGAAAACTGGTATTGGGCGACCAGCCGATTTCCGTTCTCGTAGATGAGGAATCCAGGCTATAGCGGATATCGTGCCCTGGCCGGTCTTTGACAAATTCGATTGAATTATTGCCTTTACGCAAGCCTGATAAAAGCGATTTCACCACTTCGATGTTCTTCTTTTCACAGCTTCCGCCAAGATTATAGATTTTTCCCGGAGAGCCTTTTTTGAGTATCTTAAGTACACCTGCAGCGCAATCCTCTACGAAAAGCCATTCCCGGACATTTTTTCCCGTAGCATAAACCGGGATTTTTTCGTTACGGAATAACTTCAATATCGACAAAGGAACCAGCTTCTCCGGGTATTGCCAAGGGCCGTAATTGTTAGATGGCCGGATAATCACGGCAGGGAATTTATAGGTCCTGATATAGGAACGGATCAACAAATCAGCCGCTGCTTTTGAAGCAGCATATGGGCTGTTTGGCTTTAAAGGCGAACTTTCTTTGAAACTCCCTCTTTCGATATCGCCATAAACCTCATCCGTAGAAATTTGGATGAATTTTTTAACTGCGGTTTTACGCGCGGCATCAAGCAAGACCTGGGTACCGATAAAATTAGTACGCAAAAATGCGCTGGGGTCGACGATACTGCGGTCAACATGGGTTTCTGCAGCAAAATTTACCACAAATTCGGGTTTTTCTTTTTTAAAGAGCTTTTCCACAGCGCGGGGGTCGCAGATATCTACTTTGTAAAACACATATTTGCCTTTTACCTGTTTTAACCTTGCCAGGTCACCGGCATAAGTGAGCTTATCGCACAATACCACGCGCATGCCGCTCTTTATTGCCTGGCGCATAAAAGCGCTGCCGATAAAACCGGCTCCGCCGGTAACTAGGACTTTAGGTACCCCTCTACGCATTCTTCCAAAACCTCATTAATAGTACGCACCTTAAACCCGGTTTTTTCTAATTTTTCCGTCGACATTACCAGGTTGGTACGTACCAGGTTAAGCTTATTAAACTCGATCTCTTCATATTGAAAACCCTTAACTTTACGTTTATAGGCCTCCATTAAATCCCTATACCGCAACGGTTCCTTATTCACCACATTATAAATCCCCGTAGCATTGATTTCCAGTAAATGGCGGGTGGCTTTAAGGAAATCCGGGATATAGGTAACGGAATTTGGCAGGTCAATAATCTTTCCGTAGCTGATTAGTTTAGTCAGCAGGTTACGCGGGTGCGGCCGGTTATCCAGCGGGACACGCAGCCTTAAAATCAGTATCGGGTACTGCCTGGATAAATTATCGATCGGCTGCTCGGAATAAATCTTGGTGCGGCTATAAAAAAGCTCGAAAAAATCCGGGGCCTCTTCTTCCTTGAGCGGGACATTTTTCTTATAGTCATAATGATAAATGCAACCGCTACTAATATGCACAAACCTGATTTTCCTCCTGATACATACTTCCGCCAGCATGAGCGGAACAAAGGAGTTTGCCATTAAGGCTTTGTCCTTATCCAATTCACAGGCGTCGACATTACCGCCGATGTGGCCGATGCAGTTTATTAGCACCGTAGGGTTAAATTTGGAGATTTCCGCATCAGCATCGGCAAATGAATAAATTCTTGCGCCGGAAACTTCACTGTCAAGCTCTTCCTTCAGCCTGCTCGCTAAAAAGCCTTTTCCTAAAATTAAAATTTTCTCATTCATCGGTTCCGACCTTTTTCAAATAATTGGCATAATCGATGCTGGTTCCCGCTGCCAATTTCAAGAGTTTCTTCTTATCAATATAACCCATTCGGTAGGCAATTTCTTCGATACAGCCGATCTTTAAACCCTGCCTGTCTTCCACGGTTTTGATAAAAATCGAGGCATCAATTAAAGCATCATGCGTGCCTGTATCAAGCCAGGCATAACCGCGGCCAAGCAGCTTTACTTTTAACTTGCCCATCTTCAGGTATTTCTTGTTTACGTCGGTAATTTCCAGCTCGCCCCTGGCAGAAGGTTTCAAGGATTTGGCGATTTTTACTGCTTGCTGGTCGTAAAAATAGATGCCGCAAACCGCGTAATTCGATTTTGGTTTCTTAGGCTTCTCTTCCAAAGAAAGTGCCTGGCAGCATTCATTGAATTCGATCACGCCATAGCGCTGCGGGTCTTTGACATAATAGCCGAAAATTATCGCCCCATCATCTACATTAGCGGCTTCTTTAAATAATTCCGTCAGGTTATTGCCGTAGAAAATATTATCGCCCAGGATCAGGCAAACCGTATCGTTATGAATGAATTTTTCTGCGATAATCAGGCTCTGGGCGATCCCTTTCGGCTCTTTCTGAGCGGCATAACTTAAACGAATCCCTAAGCTATCGCCATTGCCAAGCAGGTCTTTAAACCTCGGCAGGTCGCGGGCAGTTGAAATGATCAGGATATCGCGTATACCCCCGAACATCAGCGCTGAAAGCGGATAATAAATCATCGGCTTATCATAAACCGGCAGCATCTGTTTACATACGCCTTTGGTAAGCGGATAAAGCCTGGTTGCTTTGCCTCCAGCTAAAATTATCCCTTTCATCTTTAAAAGCTCCTTGTGTTTAGACGGGAAAAATTGATTGGTTTGAACTTAAATTTTAGCATACTGCCGGCAAAAATCAAGGGAATTGCGCAACAAAAAAGAGGGGTGAAAATACGCTTCACCCCTCTTCTAACCACAACTTTAAAACCTTTTAGAGGCCTTTTTTGACGATATAATCGGCCAGGTCCACTACACGGCAGGAATAGGCCCATTCATTATCGTACCAGCCCATTACCTTGACTAATTTTCCGTCGATAACTTTAGTCAATTCCGCGTCGAAAATGCAGGAATAATTCGAGCCGTAGAAATCCTTGGAGACTAATGGCTCGGTTAAATACTGCAATATCCCTTTCAAGGAAGTTTCTGCAGCCTGCTTAAATGCGGCATTTATCGCTTCGGCAGTGGTATCTTTTTCCACAACGCAAGATAAATCGGTTAACGAAACATCAGGCGTAGGGACACGGATTGCCAAACCATCTAACTTTCCTTTTAATTCCGGAAGCACCTCTCCGATTGCCTTGGCTGCGCCTGTAGAGGTCGGAATCATCGAGACTGCTGCGGCACGCGCGCGCCTTAAGTCTTTGTGCGGAAGGTCCAAAATCCTCTGGTCATTCGTATAAGAGTGGATCGTAGTCATTAATCCGCTCTTAATCCCGAAATTATCCAATAATACCTTTGCCAGGGGAGCCAGGCAGTTAGTGGTGCAGGATGCGTTCGAGATAATGTTATGCTTTTTTGGGTCATAGGTTTTTTCATTGACCCCTAAAACGATTGTTGCGTCCTGGCCTTTTGCCGGAGCAGAAATAATGATCTTTTTTGCCCCGCCATTTTGGATATGGCCGATGCATTTTTCTTTATCCGTAAAAACGCCGCTTGATTCGATTACCAGTTCAACTCCATAATCCTTCCAGGGAATTTCAGCGGGAGATTTTGCGCTTAAGACTTTCAAGGTTTTTCCGTTTACCACCAACGCGTCTTCCTTTGCTTCAATACTTGCATTCAAAACGCCGAAGTTAGAATCGTATTTCAAGAGATGCGCCAGGGTCTTTGTCCCGACGGGTAAATCATTTACTGCTACAAATTCCAGGTCCTTGCTGTTCTTTGCCAGGGCGGCGCGGTAAACCAAACGGCCGATCCTGCCAAAGCCATTGATACCAATCTTTACTGCCATATCTCTACCTCCTTGCATTGATACGCACACCGCCCCAGAGGGGGCGCACTTGGCAATCATTTATGCCAAGGTGCGGCGCTATTAGTGCCCGGGTGTTATTTGGTTATTATTTTTGGTTTTTTAAATATTTTGCAGCGAGTTCCGGAGAGGTGGGGTCCAAATAAAAGCCACTACCCCACTCAAATCCTGCGGTGCGCATTAACTTAGGCATGAATTCAATGTGCCAATGATAATATTCCGGGCCGCTATCTCCGTTAACCGGAGAAGAGTGCAAAATAAAATTGTAAGACAGATTCGCAAATACAGTTTTAACCCTGGCAATAGTTTCGATCAAAATCGAAGCTAGTGCGGGAATCTCTTCAGCCGGCATATGGCAAAAATACCCGGCATGTTTCTTTGGGATAATCCAAATTTCAAAAGGAAAACGCGAGACAAAAGGGCAAAAAGAAAGAAAATATTTATTTTCGAAGACAATCCTCTCCTTTTCCTGTGTTTCCTGCCGGATAATATCGCAAAAAATGCAGCGTTCGCGGTAATCGAAATAGTTTTCCGCGCCGTGGATTTCTTCCGCTACATTCTTCGGGATCATCGGAAGGGCAACCATCTGCGTATGCGGATGTTCCAGAGAAGCGCCTGCTGCCTTTCCGTAGTTCCTGAAAAGCATAATATATTTAAAACGCTTATCCTTAGTCAGGTCGTTCGCCCTGCGGCACCACATTTGCAGGATATTTTCTACTTCCGTATTCATTAGATCAGAGAGGTCTTTGTGATGATATGGCGTTTCGACCAATACTTCATGCGCGCCGACACCATTGGACATATCATAAATACCGACACCTCTTCTATCCAATTCACCCTCGATCTGCAAAGCAGGAAATTTATTCGGCACCACTCTTACCTGCCAACCAGGGGTATTAGGCGTGGTATTAGAATCGCGGAAACAATCGATTTCCGGAGGGGTCATTGCCTCGTTGCCGTAGCAAAAAGGGCAAGTCCCTCCTTTCGGGATATACTGTTCGTATTCGAAATCTTCCGGTTTGTTCGGATGATCCGTATCTACGATTACCCACCTGCCGACTATCGGGTCCCTGCGTAATTCCGACATTTAAACCTCGACCTCTCTTAAGAATTTTGCCGCGTTTTCCGGAGGTAACGGGCAAATATAAAAACCCGTGCCCCACTCAAAACCCGCTACACGGGTTAACCGCGGAATAATTTCGATATGCCAATGATAATCGCTATCAATAGACTTCCAATAACCGAGCTTTTGCCTTCTAAAAGGCGCAGTATGCAAGACGTAATTATACGGCGGGTCGTTTAAGCCCTTTTTTAACTTCGATAGCAAAACCTTCATTAAATGCGCCAGATTCTTTCTGCTGTCATTATCAAGAGCGGTAAAATCACAGGAGTGTTTTTTAGGCAATACCCAGGTTTCAAAGGGAAAACGCGCAGCAAAGGGCGCAACTGCAATAAACCCGTCGGAATCCAAAATCAAACGGTCTTTCGAGGCAATCTCCTGCTTGATTAAATCACAAAAAATACAACGTTCATGATAATCAAAATATTGCCGGGCACCCACCAATTCCTCTTTTACGCGTTTAGGGTTTACTGGCGTAGCAATCAACTGGCTGCGCGAATGTTTTACCCTGCCGCCTCCGGCAACCCAACCATAGTTCTTAAAAATCATCACATATTTAAAACGCAGGTCTTTTTCCAGGTCATTCATCCTGTCGATATAGCAATTAAAAACATTGGTAATCTGTTCCTCGCTTAAATCCGCCATATTTGCAATATGCTGGTTAGTTTCGATCACGATCTCGTGCGCGCCAATGCCGTTCATTAAATCATACATGCCTTTGCCTCTGCGTTCCAACTCTCCTTCGATACGCAAAAACGGGGCTATGCTTGGCACTACGCGTAATTCCCATCCCGGGCTGTTTCGAGGCGTGTTTTTCGGGCGGATAGAATAAATTTCAGGAGGGGTTTGCGGTTCGCTGCCTTCGCAAAACGGGCAAGTCTTTTCTGCGGGGCCGGCTTCGGAAACGGTCGCGAACTGATCTGGACGGTTAGCCCTTTCAGTAGCAATAATCACCCATCTTCCGATAACTGGATCTTTTCTTAATTCTGGCATTTTAAATTAATTTAGAAAGGCAATATTTTCTAATCTCTTTTAAAGCTTGTTAATTATATCATACTAAATAATTTATGCAATTATTTTTTTCCTAGCACTTCCCCTAGTGAAATTTTATGCCCGGAAAGAAATTCCTGCACCGGCATTTTTCTTTTTCCTTCCAGCTGCAGCTCCTCGATCAGTAAAGCTCCTTTTCCGCACGCCACAACGATACTATCCTTGAAAATATGTGTGACCGTACCAGCCGATAATTTTTCTTTTTCCAGCTCCTGAGGATAGACGCTGAGCTTGCAAACCCTAAGCAGTTTACCGCGATAATAAGTAAAGGAACCCGGCCAATTCAAAGTGCCGCGAAACGAATTGTAGATTGTTTCTGCCGGCTCTTCCCAGTGAATTTCTCCGTCTGATTTATGCAATTTCGGGGCAAAGCTGGCTTCTTTATCGTCTTGCGGGACAAGTTTGTAATTCTTGTCCTTGATTAATCTTAAAGCCTCAATTAATGCCTGTGCAGCCATTTCAGACAACCTGCTTTCCAAATCTATAACAGTATCGGTTTGCGAAATCTCGGTTTCTTTTTTAAGAAAGACCTCTCCGGCATCCATCTTCCTGTTCATTTTAATTACCGTGATTCCCGTAGTCTTAACTCCGTTGATGATTGCCCGGTTTATCGGGGCTGCTCCGCGGTATTCCGGCAGCAGTGAAGCGTGTAGGTTAATGGCAAAAATCTTCGGGATATCCAATACAGCCTGCGTTAAGATTTGCCCATAGGCAATCACCACAAAAAGATCGGCATTTTGTTTTTTTAGGACGCTTGCCGCTTCTTTGCTGTTGATGTTTTCCGGCTGATAAATTCCGATTGATGAGCCCTGCGCCACTGACTTAATGACGGTATGGGAAGGATGCATCCCTCTTCCGCTCTTTTTGTCCGGCTGGGTCACAACCAAAGTAACATTGTATTTCTCGCGGATTAAGGCTTCTAGCGACGGGGCTGCAAAGTGAGAACTACCAAAAAATACAATATTCATATAATGGTCAATCGTTGAATGGTTACGTAGCTCGTTACGGAATTCGGTTAAGGTTAAACGGCACGGTTAACAGTTGACGATAAACGTTTCGAGCTACGTAACCGACAAACGAATAACTTTACCCCTTTTTTTATATTCTGGTTTAGATTGGGTCAACGTCTACTGTTATTATTATACCCGAATGCGCGAATTTTTTTAGTTCTTTTTTTAGGCCGGGGGATAATTTTTGCGGTTCGCAACTCACCCCGATGATTTCCCAGTAGAAATTCCCCCGTAATTTATTCGGAACCGCAGGATTCGAAGAAAGAAACTTGTAATTTTTCTTTGGCAAGGCAGCTATCAATTGTTCGCTTAAGGCCCCTGCAGATGCTTTTACCTTTTCTTCATTCTTTCCACGTAATTTTATCAATACAAAATGCCCAAAAGGAGGGAATTTTAACTGTTTCCTCTGCTCTAGTTCATGATTATAAAAAAATAACTGGTCTTTCTTCCAAAGAGACTGAAAAACCGGATGCGTAACAAATGCGGTCTGGATGATGAGTTTGCCCTCCGTCAGGTTTGCCAGCCCCCAAACCAGCCGGAAAGCATTTTCTGCCGAACGTAACTGCGGAAAATTCAATGCATTGTCCACAGCCAAGGCGCCGACGAGATCAAATTGCAGGCCTTCCTGTTTTAATACGGCACTGGTAGCAACAAAAATATCATAGTCCTTTAAGTTGGCTTGCCGGTCGCTTTCCAGGAGCGTAATTTTTGCCTGAGGGAAAATTCGCAAAAGCTCATTCTCGATTTTTTCTGTTCCGGCTCCAGAAAACTTGATATAACCGGAATTACAAACCGGGCAGATTTTAGGGGCATCCATTTTAAAATTACAGTAATGGCACTTTAGCGTATTCTCGTGAAAATGATATACCAAGTTTATGCTGCAGCGCGGGCATTTTAGCAGCGCGTTACATTGCATACAAGCTGCCGCTCCAGAATATCCTTTACGGTTCATAAAAAGCAAGGATTTGCCTTTTTCCGTTAAAACCGAAAAAACCGCATCTTCCAGTAAACGGCTGATATTGCCGCCTTTTTTTCTTTCGGCAAAAGAAAGGTTAGCGGTATCTACAAACCTGATTTCCGGAAAATTTGATTTCCTGGCCAAAGGCAGGTATCCGATTGCTCCATTTTTCGCCAGAAAAAAGGCTTCCAAAGAAGGCGTGGCTGAGCCTAAAACCAGGTCAACATTTTCAATTTCCGAACGCATGAGGCCGATTTCCCTGGCATGATAATGCGGCACCTGATCCTGCTTATAAACATGGTCTTCTTCTGCGTCAATAATAATCAAGCCCAAATCGGGCAGAGGAGCAAAAATTGCCGAACGGGTGCCGATGACAATATCTACTTTTGCAGAAAAGATTTTCTCCCAAAGTTCATTTTCTCCTCTGGCATGCCGGTATAAAAGGCAAATATCGGCTTTTAAAACCGCTTCGATTTTTTTCTTTGCACGTAAAAGTGCGGGTACATCAGGCACAATCACGATTACCTTGCGCTTAATTTCAAGGATTTTCTTGATCTTTCCACAGTAAAACTCCCATCTTTGCGTAGAGTCCAAATCATGCAACAAAACCGTTTGCGCTTTTTGTTCAATGCGGCCTTGCCTGCTATAATCACAGAGTTTTAGTTTTCTTCCATTTCGAATCCCTTCCGGCAGGGCAGTTTCAATTGCTTCGCCCCAAAAACAGCAATAATAATCTGCCATCCGCTGGGTAAGCAAAAGCATGCTACTACCCAAAATCGGCAACTCATCAAGCACTTCCAATATTGGCTTATGGTATTTGATTTTACTTTTGGAAGTTACGGCAACGCAAAACCCAATTTTTCTTTGGTGGGCGAAATTAACGCGGACTCTTTTTCCGGGTGCAATCGTACCCTTAAATTCTTCCGGTACAAGATAATCGAATGGGCCTTCAACTGCCAGCCCCAGGACGACTTTTGCATATAACATTATAAATTTCCTCTAATGTATTCGGTTTACGGATTTCTTTTAAGTCTTCTTTTAAACGGCTAAATACCTCGGGGTGATCCTTCAAATCTGAAATTAATTCCTTTATTTCCCGGGTTTCTTTCAAATACATACCTATTCCGCTTTCCCGCAATGCTTCGATATTTTCCACTTCCTGCCCGGGAATAGCAGAAATAAATACCGGGATCAATTCCATTGCCAAAGCTTCGGAAATGCTTAGGCCCCCGGGCTTAGTAATCATACAGTCGGAAACCGCCATTAACTCATGGATATTATCGACAAACCCGAATACCTTTACGTTCTTATAGGCCTTTTCTCTTAGCCTGCGGAAAAGTTTTTCGTTCCTGGCGCAAACCACGATCACCTGTGCCAAAGGCGATAATGCACTGGCAATCTCCTCCAGTGGCCCGGTCCCGAATGAACCGGTCATGATCAATACGGTAAACTTATCGCTATTAAGGCCAAGGTTCCGGGCTAGGCCCTCGCGCTCATAAGCCGCATAGAACTTTTCGTCTACGGGAATACCGATATCCCGGATATGCGCCTCTATTATGCCTTGCTGTAATAACTGCCTTTTTGTAAAAGCGGAGCTGACAATATAGCAATCGGTAGGATGCGAGATCCAAAAAGGATGCACTCCAAAATCAGTAATTACGGTAAGTAATTGCGACTTGATTTTCTTTGATTTCTTTAGGGAGGCTGCGATCTCCGAGGGTAAAAAATGCGTTGAGATGATAAAATCCGGGTTTTCTTTGATCAGGTAATCGCAAAACTTCCTGGTTTCCATCCGGTTTAAGAAAATGGCTATCGGCCGGGTAAACCAGCGCAGAAAATAGGCTTGAGTCACGGAAAAACAAAGAAACCACAAAAAAGGCGCATGTAAAACCAGGAAGGCGTAGCCGCGAATATAGGAATACCTGAACAGCCCGCGGGAATATTCCAACACATCAACCAGTTGACAATCTATTTCCTGATCGTGCTTGGAGAGAAACTTTTGTATCGCCTGCGCAGCCTTGGTATGCCCTGCACCGCAGGAAGCATGCACGATAATTACCTTCATAGGGATTCTATTTTCCTCTCAAGATCAGTTTTGCGGCCAAAGAAAGGTCACGGCAAAAAAAATCCGGCGCAGCTTCCCAGCTCTTTTTATTGCTCAATTTTTCTTTCCCGGAAAATACGAGGATAGACTTGCATCCGGCTGCTTTGGCAGTAAGGACATCACGAATAGTGTCGCCTACAAAATACGCTTCTTTTAGGTCTACCGGAAATTCCGAAATAACCCGGTGAATCAAGCCTGTTTTTGGCTTACGGCAGGAACAATTTTCTTCTTTACGGTGCGTGCAATAATATACGCCGGCAAGGTCCCCTCCTGCGTTTCTTATCCCTTGCAGCATTTTTTCGGTAATTGCCGCCAGAGTACTACGGGAATAAATCTTTCTCCCTACGCCTGCCTGGTTAGAAATGACAAAAATCCCATATCCTCTCTTGGTTAATTGGGCAATTGCCTTCTTTACTCCTGGGAGGAACTTAAAGGCGTTTACGTTAGTAACGTATTTTTTGTCTCCGGGATAGCGGTTAATCACGCCATCGCGGTCCAGGAATACCGCTTTCATACAAAAAAACCCTCGTTCTCCTTTATCCAGATGCTTAATTTCTTCATCCCTTCCCTGACCGGTGTTTTAATCTTCCAGCCAAGCGTATTCTGAAGTTTCGTAGTATCGGTAATATAGACCTTCTGATCAGACGGACGCCAATCCGAAAATTTCACCTTTGGGCATTTACCGGTTAGGACCTTTAATTCCTCCAGGAACTCCAAAAGAGAAATAGTGTTTTCGGGCCCGCCACCGATATTAAAAAGCCCCCTTTCAAGGTCGCTATTGATAAAACGGTTAAAGGCATCGACTAAATCATCCGCATAAAGCATATCGCGCACTTGCTTGCCGTTTCCATAAATCGTAATCGGCCGGTTAAACAATGCCGCGATAATAAACCACGCTACCCAGCCTTGGTCCTCAAAACCAAACTGCCGGGTTCCATAAGTACAGGACATGCGAAAAACCGCGGTTTTCATTTTATAGATATAACTGTATTCCTGAACATACAAATCACCGACCAGCTTGGAAACTCCGTATGGCGTGTGGCCGGTCAAATCCGTAAGCATTGACTCGGTAACGCCCTTGACCCCTTTAAAAGTATACCTTTTTTCCTGCTCATCCAAAGGGATCTTATCGACATTTTCTCCGTAAACTTTATTGGTAGAACAATAGACTACTATCGTATCTTTGGATTTTTTGCGCACCGCTTCCAGGGCATTAAGCGTACCAAAGGCATTGATACTGAAATCCTCTTTCGGCATACGTACGCTGGAAGGTACCCCTGGCTGGCCAGCGGTATGGATCAAAACATCTACCCCGCGGCCCACTGCTTTTGACAAATCTTTGTCATTACGCACATCGCCTTTTATGCGTTCAATATTTTTAAATTTTTTCAGGTAATTCCAATTAAATTCTACCGAAGCCTTCTCATATCCAAAAATTTCAGAACGCATCAGGTTGTCCAAAACAATCACCTTGTTCTTAGGGTTACTTGAAGCAAAAAATTCTGCGGCGTGGCTGCCTACCATTCCTGCCCCGCCTGTTACCAAAACTCTCATTGATTCTCCTTTCTGTGTCGAACGATCTCCCGGTATTTTAGATAACTTAAAAATTGATAAAGTGCGGCAAAGTAAGCAATGAGAAACCCGTAAAAGCCGTCCTTATAGCCTTTACGTACAAAGTAGGACCTGACAAAACGGTCGACTGCCCTGTACCAAAACCTGCCCAAGCGCATCGGCTTATTTTGGCCGTACCACTTTTGCGCTTCTCGAGTAGTCTGGTTATTCAGTTTATTCAGGAAATCTTCGATATTTTTATACGAATAGTGGATAATATCGCATTTTAAATGGCCGCAGGGATCGTCCATAAAAGCGCGCGGGTGGACGCTCACTTCTTCGTAGCGGAATTTATCCTTGCGAAAGAGCCTTAATTGCGGACTAGGATACCAGCCGCCGTATTTAACCCAGTAATTTCCGATGAAATTACGGCGCGGAATTGTAAAACCGTTGCAATCTATATGATGTTTGCTTAAAACTTCCCTGATTTCATCCTGCAATTCATCGCTTACCCGCTCATCGGCATCCAGGCTTAAAACCCATAAATTTTTTGCCTGCGCATAAGCGAAATTCCTTTGCCTGCCTTCATTCTCCATTTTACGGTTAATGATCCTTTGCGTATACTGGCTGGCAATATCAACCGTACGGTCTGTGCTTTCGTCATCTACGACGATAATCTCATTCGCCCATCCGGCTACGGATTCCAGGCAATCCTTAATGTTACGCTCTTCGTTTTTAGTCAAAACCACTACCGATAAATTCAGCATCGAAAGAACTCCTTGATTGCAGCTACGATATATTCTTTTTCTTCCCGGGTTAAATCCGGGTAAACAGGGATTGCCAAAACTTGCCTCGCGGCTTTTTCTGATTGCGCAAAATCGCCCTTACGGTAACCTAAATACCGGAAGGGTTTTTGTAAATATATGGGTTGCGGATAATAAACCCTGGCATCGATTCCTTTATCAATCAGGTACTGCATTAATTTGTCCCTGCCGTTTTTCACCCTGAACACATATTGATGGTAGATATGCTCGTTATAATCCGGGACAAAAGGTAAGGCCAGATTCAAGCCTTTCAAAGCTTGATTATAGTATGCGGCGGTTTCCTGCCTTCTGCGGTTCCAGGAATCAAGGTATTTCAATTTAACGTTCAATATAGCAGCTTGCAGCGTATCCATACGGTGGTTATACCCTATAATTACATGGTTATATTTTTCTTTATTCCCCTGGTTTCTTAACAAACGCAAGGTATCGTCATACTTTTTACTATTGCTAAGTACCATCCCGCTATCGCCGAATCCTCCCAGGTTTTTTCCGGGAAAGAAACTTATTGCCCCGCAATCTCCGATTGTGCCGGCTTTTCTGCCTTTGTAACTGGCGCCAAATGCCTGGGCCGTGTCCTCGACCACCTTGATATTGTATTTCTTGGCAGCCTGAAGAATATTATCCATATCTGCGCATTGCCCGTAAAGGTGCACCGGCACAGCTGCTTTAATCTTTTTTTTCTTGGCTATTCTAGCGATTTCTTCGGGCAGGATATTATAGGTATTAGGGTCAATTTCTGTTAAAACCGGCACTGCGCCGATAGAGGCAATTGCCGCGGCTGTAGCATAATAAGTAAAAGCCGGACACAATACTTTATCCCCCGGCTCTACCCCCACAGCCAGTAAAGACAAACGAATAGCGTCGGTACCGTTAGAAACTGCGCAGGCAAATTTCGCTTTTGTATAATCGATGGCGCTGTTTTCGAAATCTGCGATTTCTTTTCCAAGAACAAAATTAGCCTGGTCAATAATCTTTTTTATTGCTGCGTCTAATTCCTGGCGTATGGGCGCAATCTGCCTTTTTAAATCCAAAATCGGTATTCTTTCCACAAGCCTAAACTCCGTTCTTTAAGATAATAATTTAATCGCCGCTTCCAATGCTTCCGGCACATTGATTTTTACCAGGCACTCGCGTTTTTTTTCGCAAGGTGTGAGGCTAAAATTTTTGTAACAAGGGCTACATTCCAGGCTGCTTCTTAAAACAATATGTTTAGCCTTATCCCGGGAAAACGGGCCGTAAACTTTAGGGTCAACCGGCCCAAAAAAGGATAAAGTCTTTTTGCCTAATGCAACCGCGATATGCAACGGCCCGCCGTCATTGGTGACCAAGGCTTGTGCACAATCAATGGCAGCGGCAAATTCCGATAGAGAAGTCATACCAACCAGGTCAACTGCTTTATGACGCATTGCGCTGGTAATAGCTTGGGCAATTTGCCCTTCTGTAGCATCGCCCAAGAGCATGATTTTTGCATTCAGGCGCTCAATCAAAGAATCTGCCAAGCGGGCATAATTTTGTACCGGCCAATGCTTTAAGTTTGCCTGCTCACCCCAGCTGGCACCTGCTCCGGGAGCAAAAGCAATCAAGAGCGTTCTTTCGTTTACCGCATTCTGCTCCAGGATTGTTTTTATTTTTGCCCTTGCCTGCGGGTCAACCTTAAGCTCCAAATCTGCCTGTTTTGGCTCTATGCCGATTAATTTCAAAAGATCAAGATAATATTCTATTGCATGCTTACCGGTGTATCCGGTAATTTGAATTTTTTTTGTCAGGAACCGGCCCCGGCCTTTATAATCGAAACCGATACGTTCCCGGATACCACAAAGTAAACCTACTAATCCGTAACGGTGGTCCAGGGAAAAATCAACTGCCAGGTCGAACCGCTCTTTTTTTATCGCCAGAAACAAACCGAGAGATTTTTTTATTCCCTCTATTTTTGACCGGCGATACGCCTTTTTAATGTCCCCTCGCGATAAAGCAAAGATTTTATCAATTCCCGGGGCACTTTTCAAGATATCTTTTACTCTTTCGTTACACCAGAAGCCGATAAAACTTCCCGGATAATGATTTTGCAGGTTCTTGATTACCGGAAGGGTAAATAAACAATCTCCGATCCCAAACGGGTTAATAATAAGGATTTTTTTCAAAGCAGTTTAGAGAGTTTCCTCTTTTTTAGAGTTTCCACGAGTTTTTTGACATCCTGGCTCTGGTCCTTGGCGCAAACCAATACTGCATCATTCGTAGAAACAACAATCAAATCTTTTAAGCCTAAAGTAGTTAGCAGCTTCTTATCTGACCAGGCAAGGATATTACTGCTTCCGATATCGATGCAATTTCCGCGCGAGATATTTCCTACTTTGTCCCCGGGCAAAAGGTCTGCCAATGCCAGCCAACTGCCCAAATCCGACCAGGAAAAACCCGCGGGGATCAAAGCGCTGCGTTTTGTCCTTTCCATAATTGCATAATCTATGGAAGTAGCTAAAAACTTTTTCCAGGCCCCGCTTATATTTTCCGCAGATTTAATTTTTAATAAAAGCTTATAATCGGCGGGCAATAACCTTTTGATTTCTTCCAACAAGGTTTGCGCCTTAAAAATAAACATCCCGGCATTCCAGTAATAATTCTTACGCCGGGTAAACTTCCTCGCCAATTCGATTTTAGGCTTCTCCAGGAATTTTTCCACCATATAAGCTTGTGTGCCGGCAACCCTTTGGCCTTTGGATCTAACCTTAATATAGCCATACCCGGTTTCCGGATGGGCGGGAATTATACCGATAGTCACGATATAGCCTTTTTGCGCGGCAAAGACCGCTTTTTTGTAAGCCTGAATGCACCTATCTTCATCTTTTATATAGTGGTCGGAAGGCAATACCAGCACTACCGCGTCTTTATCCGCATCATATATTTTTTTAGTAAGGACCGCAATAGGCGCAAAGGTGTTGCGTGCCTGCGGCTCAAAAAAGGCATTACTGCGCGGAATCTTCATTTTAGCCAGGCAAGCGCCGATTTTCCTGGCATAGATTTTGTTTGTAGCAATATAGATATTTTTTTTATCGATTAAGCGGCTGATCCTGCTGATTGTTTTGTCAATCATCGGCTGATCAGAAAAGAGATTCAAAAACTGTTTTGGCTGTTGCTTTCTGCTTAACGGCCAAAAGCGGCTGCCGCTACCTCCGGCTAAAATAATCGCGTAATTCATCTTTTTAAAATCTCCTTTACCGTTAAAAAGACCTCTTGAGCGCTAATCTGTGCCAAATTATTACTTTCGATAATTTTTGTTTTTTCTCCCCGGGGCCCCCATCTTTTGGCGGTTTTTCCCGGCAGGTCATTGCGGAAAAGCGCAATTACCGGGCAACCTACTGCGCAAGCCAGATGCACTGGGCCGCTATCAGCGGAAACCAGTAATTTTGCGCGCTTTAAAATTAAGGCCAATTGCGTTAAAGTGGTTTTTCCGGTTAGGTCAATCAAAGTGCTGCCCGATATTGCCGGAAATGCCGGATTTTTAACCGCGCCGACAACCACCACTTTTAACTTCAGCTCTTCGGCTAAAAGTTCCGCTAATTCAGAAAATTTTTCCCTGGGCCAAAGCTTGACCGGATCACTGCTCCAAGGATGCAAAACCACAAAATCTTTTTGCTCATCCAGCCGCGCCGCCAAAACCAGTTCTTGCGCAAGGCTCTGCGCAATGTTCAGCTTAATGGATTTATCCGCGGTTTTTGCGCCGATAGCCTGCGCCAACTCCAGATTATACTCTACTTCATGCTTTAACCCTAAAGCTTTTTTATCAGGGATTTTTCTATTCAGCAAAAATCCCCATTTACGGTTATAACCTGCCCTGACAGGAATTCCGGCCAAAAAACAAACCAGATTAAACTCCTGCGAGGGATTAAGCATAATAGCAATATCTATTTTCTTAGCCTTAAGCTGCCCGGCTAATCGTAATTTTTCACTCAAGGAATGCTTCTTGCCTTCCCAGGGAAACGTTTCATCAAGATAAGGCACACTGAGAGCTAATTCTTTTACCGCAGGATCCACAGCTGCAATTATGCGCGCAGAAGAAAAACTTTCCCTTAATGCCCTAAAAGCCGGGATATTCAGCAGGAATTCCCCGAACCGGTCATTCCGCACTACCAGAATATTTTTAACTTTGCTTTGATCTATCTGCATTGCTTAAGCTTGCTGCCGCGCATAATAATCCGGATAGATACCAAAAAAGTATAGCTACCCGCGAATAACTTAAACTACTTTCAGTCAAGCCATTTACCAAGAAAGCAATTAAACAGGCAAATAGCGAAAGAATGATGGTTTTAAGAAAATGGTCCGTTGTTTTTTTATAGGCCTTTCTTGCGAAAGCGAATAGCTTGTATAATAACCAGAAAAAAATGCCTAATCCAACGAGGCCGACCTCTCCTGCTAAATGCAAGTAAAGGTTATGCGCCTTCATTTCATCAAGCGTAACTACATTGCGGTATTCCGGAAATTCCTTGTATTTTTTGTAACTTTTCATAAAAGCATTCGCCCCTACCCCGATTATCGGATGCGCCTTGATCATATGAAAACTATTCCGGTACACGGCAATCCGGTCGTCATTGCACATAAACCTTAAAGGGTTGTAATTGACTTCTTTTGCCCAGTTCTTTACCTGCTTGGGGGCGATAAACGGAGAAATCAGGATTAATAAGATTAACGAGGCAAAAATAATCTTTTGTTTCTTTACCCAGGTAAAAAACAGAAAAACCACATAAACTGCCAGCAATGTCGGGCGGGAAAAGGTGAGCGCCGTTGCAATCAAAACTAATAGGCTGATTACTCCAAAAAAAGCTTTTTTGCCCCTGGTAAAAAAATAAAAGGTAATCCCGAATAGTAACGGCGCCAGGGCGCTTAAATAAATCCCCAACATATTCGATTCTTTGAATGCTGCTGTTGCGCGCAGCAACCCGATATTCAATATCGGCTCATACCCGCGGATAAAATCGTGCCCGGTAATCACTTGCCAAATCGCATCGATTGAAGCAAGCATTACCCCGAAAAAAACGGAAAAACAAACCTTTTTAATCAGTGCTTTGTCTTTCGCTTCTGCCGCAACCGCAAAAAATACGAAAACGTATTGCAGCAACCTTAATACTCCGCCGCGCCAACTGTCTTTTAGGTCAACGGAATTAAAAAGCGAAATGCAGGTAACAAAAAAGAAAAGGTAAAGCGGTAAATTGATGGGCGTAGAAGGAAAAATATTCTCTTTTGCCGCAATTCTTTTGACTAAAAAGAAAAAAATCAACATCCCCATAAACACATTTACCGGTGCCGGAGATATTGCCATGGCAAAAGGAATCAAGATAATCAACCAGGAAATTATAGCCTTGAGCGCTTTCTTCATCAAACTTCCTCTCCTTTTAGCTGAAACGGTATTTAATAATGGAAAGCATTGCCCAGATCCCGTCCTTCCAGCGGATTTTTTTCCCTTCTTTGTAAGAACGCGGAAGATACGATATCGGCACCTCATCGATCCTTAAATGCTTCTTAATTGCCTTGGCAATGATTTCGATTTCTATGTCGAATCCTCTGGCAGTCAGATGTAACCCCGAAACCGTTTGCCCGCGAAAAAGCTTATAGCAGGTTAAACAGTCATTCAAGTTTTGTAAGAACAGCAGGTTCATCAATCCGGTAACCAAGCGGTTGCCGATCCTCGGCACCAGTAAGCCATGGTAGCCTTTGGTAAACCTGGCGCCTAAAATAATATCCGCACTATTTTCTTTTATTTTCTCAAGAAGCCGCAAGTAATCCTGCGGGTCATATTCCAGGTCCGCATCCTGAATAATCACGAACTCGCCGCTTGCCTGGGATAAGCCGGTGGCAACGGCGCTGCCTTTGCCGCGGTTAGAGCTATGATGAATAACCTTCAGGTTGTCATATTTTAGTTGCCGCAAGATATTACGCGAATCATCAATAGAGCCGTCGTCCACCACGATAATTTCTTTATCAAGGGCGATTCCTTCGATCTTTTCCAGGATCGTTTTTATGGTATTTGCTTCATTATAAACCGGAACAATTACAGAAAGTAAAGGCATTCTTAACTCCTCGCTGTTCTCATTATTCTTCTGCGTATTGCCCAAAAATAGAGCCCCAGATAAACCGGGATCAGCTTAAAAATTTTGAAACTTGATTTTCCCTTTTCCCGCTCTCTCCAGGTAGTGGGGACTTCTGCAATTTTAAAACCCTGGTAAAAAGCTTTTAAGGGTATCTCCATAGAAATCTCGAATCCTTTTGCCTCGATTTTTATGTTATCGATAACGTTTTTACGGTACATCTTAAAGGCATTGGCAATATCATGCGTAGGCACGCCTAAAAGATAATAAAGCGACCATCCGGCAGAAGCGGATAAAAACCCTTTAAGCCTTGATCCGCCAATCCTGGCACCCCCTTTAATATAGCGGCAGCCGCAAACAACATCAAAGCCTTCTTCGATTTTTTTAAGCATTTCTTTAATCGTAGAAAGCTCATCACAAAGGTCTCCCATCACCGGCACTACTACTTCCCCCTGCGCCTGGGAAAAACCGGACTTTATGGCATTGGCAAAACCTGCGTCTAGTTTATTTTCCGCAGGCCTAAGGTTCGGATATTTTTGCTTTAAAGCGGAAATTATCTGGGCTGTTTTATCTCGAGAATGGTCATTCACCACCACCAATTCATGCTCTAGGTTTACCGTCTCTTCCACCCTGCGGATTACTTCGGCAATATTTTCCTCTTCGTTATATGCAGGGACGATAATAGAAATCTTCATATCTGAACCCTATAGACATGAATAGTCTGATTGGTAAATACCGGAAAAAAGTTTTTTGGGTTTGCCTTTGCCCAGGAATCTTCAATCGGAAAAATAATTTCTTTGGTCTGATGCAAGGAATAAACAAAAAGATAATTGGTTTTGCGCCGCGAAAGGTTATTCAGCCAGCAAGAATAATCTTTTTTTCCGCGGTAATTATTTTCCTCTTCCAAGTTATTGTGCAGGCTGTCGAAATCATACCCCCACGAATAGTGGCTGCCCGGAAAATAATGCAATTGCGCCGGGTCTGTGCAATTTATCGAAGCGTAAAAAACGTTATTCTTGAAATTGCTTCCGTAGAGAGGAAATGCAACGGGCCTGCCGGTATATGCAATATTCGCTCCGGGAGTGTTATTATTCAGCCAATTCCAAGCGCTGGTAGCATCAGGCCAAAAGCCGGAATATTTCTGCATTTTTACGTAACCGGAAAATTCATTACGCTGATATTTTTTTTCCATAAAAAACAGGCAGAGAAAAACAATGCCAAGGCAAAAAATAATACTCCATCTTGCCAAACCTGCCCGGCGCATTGCTTTAAATATCCTCAGGATAAACGGAAATACAATCAAAGATACTAAAACTAAAATCAGGCTTAAAGTCAATTCCTGGCGTTTTGCCAGCTGGAAGGCGCTGGAGATTGCGGTAATTACAACCAATATATTAAGCGCTACTCTAGGAAACCTAACTTTCTGCAGCAAATAAAATGCTATTGCCATTCCCAGCCCGAATAAAGCATACAGGTAACGTGAATTTGCCAATGGTATAAGATAGCGGTAAGAAAAATAAAAAAACAAAGGCAAGAGGAAAAAATAAGCCATAAAAACTCTGGATTTGCGGATTTCGCTTATCGCAAGCCCCGCTGCCAGTATGGCTGCAGGAAAAATAAAAACCACTCCCTGCCCGCCTACCCCTTCATGGAACAATAATTTTGCGATCGAGTAATCCTTAAGCGTAAAATGCGCTGCATAAACCCGGTTATCCATTACCCCCTGAAAGATATTTTTTCCAAAAATAACCAGGTTGAAAGGATATAGCGGGTTGCCGGCCTGAATAAAATTCCTGATATAACTATACCCGCCCAATAACACAACCAAACCAAGAAATAACACTAAAAGTCCGATTTTTCTTTTGCTTAACGCTACCCCTAAAAAAGGGACTGCCAACAGCGTCCCAAAAACCAAGGCAGTAGTTTTTATTCCGATGAAGAGCCCGAAAGAAAGGGAAAAAATCAAAGCATTGCGCCAATCAAAACGCTCATGCAATGCCAATAAAAAATTCAGGCAGATTAAAAAAAGCGCGGCTACCATTACATCAACATAAGCATAAGACAATTGCTTGAAAAAGTTCGGGATCAAAAAAAACAGGATAGCGCTATAAAAAGCATTTTTGTAATCAAGCCGCATCCTACGCGAGATTGCGAAGACCGAAAGGCAAGCCGCAAAGAAAAACGGCAATTGGCCGATATCGGCAAAAAAAACATTCTTTAAAGGCGCCATCAGCCAGAGATAATAAAGGCTGCCGTTAATTGGATAGTAACTTGGGCTAGGGTCATCGGCAATAGTTATCGGCGTATCCAGATTAGCATTTTTAAGCCATTCCACGGGAAAGGTAAAATGGTAATTTAAAGAATCCCATCCAAAGGGCGGGTTTACCAGGTTAATGATTATTTTTACCAGGCCAAAGGCAAATGTAATGCAAAACAAAAAAAATACCAGCTTATTTTCTATCAGCTGGTTTAAAAACGGTAATTTTTGCCGGGCATTGCCTGGAAAACTCTTTTTAGCGGTAATAAAAATTACCGCAATCAGGATTGCCAGGTTCAACAAACAAAGGTAAGTTAGCGAAAGTTTCGCGTACCTTCCCAATATCAATTCAGACAATACTATCTGAGAAAAATAAAATACAAATACTGCCAAAAGGCTATCAACCAGCCCGCCCAACCGCAAAATTTTAAAAACCAGAAGCCAGGCTGCGGCTAAGACCATAAAATTCATTAAAAATAACAAAATCATCTTACCTCAACCAGCTTGGCATTTATCAACATGCCACTGGAAAAAACTTTTACCGAAAGCGGGATATTTTCCTTTTGTTTTAATAAAGTTATTTTGAGTTTTGTTTTGTGGTAAGGATTCTTATTCCGGCGCTTGATTTCCCCGTCAATAATGAAAAGCTGGTACTTCTTCCCCGCTACCGTAATTTCTTTAGGGCAAACCCTTGCGCTTAACAAGTAATTCTTCTGGTTCGTATTAATGTTCATTTCGAATTCTTTTATTTTACTAAAATCCATTGTCCTGATATTGAACATAGCCGACAACGGGTCTTGCGTATCGGCAAGGATCTCGCGGCTGGAACCGGAAATCAGCATGATTTTCTGTTTCTGGTCATACCTAATCTCCTTGTTAATGTCCGGCTTGCCGGGAACGAAGACCTTCTGGCTAAAGAAAAGCGGATTATTGCTCTGCGGGTCAACATAAGAATCTAAAACCACCCGCGCCTTGAAAAACCTGGAAACGAATTTTCCGGTACCGGCATCTGCAGACAGATGATAAACCTTCTTGTTTTCGAAAATCTCTTCTTTCTTATCCCTAAACTCCGCTTCTCCCGCAGGAAAAACGCTAAAAAGGTTTATTCGATAGTCCAATGCCGCATTACCCCTTATCTCGCCGTTACAAAGTAAGCCCGAGATGATCAATGCCGGATCATTATTATCCCGGTACCTAGCAATCACGATCAATACCAGTAATATTGCTATAATCAACCAGATCTTTTTCATGCTTTACTCCTTAAAATAAGGTATAGATGAACGGTGCTACTGCCGAAGATTGGGTAAAAAAGATCAAAGTGCCCAGCAAAAGCAGCATGATGATAATCGGCGCCAGCCACCATTTTTTTCTTTCTTTCAAAAAATCCCAAAATTCTTTTAAAATACTGAGCTTACCCATTCCTACTACCTCCTTAAGATTTAGAATTGCCTTTTAAAATGTTCTTTGCCGCTTAAAGGCTGTTCCCTCTTCTTCCAATAGGTATCCTTATTCTCTTCGATCTTTAACTCCAATGGGTCCTTGCCGGATATACGCAAAATAAGCGAAACCGGGAAGAATACCAGGTAAAAAAGCAGGATCAGGATCAGCCTTGTATTGATCCATCCTAAAATAAAGGCCAGTTTCATCCAAGCAATATAAACAGGTTTTAGAAACGCAGGCAAAAAAAAGCCAAGGAATAAAAATACTGCGGCGATTAATCCAAAAGGCAATGGGCTAAGACGGTGCTTCCAAAAAACTAGGGCAGTAATCAAAACAAAGGCAACCCCCATAGTCAGCCCGAAATTTTTTAATGACTTTTTATCAAAATTAAGCTTATCCATACTCTAGTCCAATTCAAAAACCTGCTGCCATTTGATATCATTGGCAAGAGGCTTCTGTTCTTTTTTATTAAGTAAGAAACTACCCATTACTAAATAATCCATTTCCGTACGCATGAAACACCTAAAAGCATCTTGCGGAGTACACACCAGGGGTTCGCCTCTTACATTAAAAGAAGTATTGATGATCACAGGGCAGCCGGTTTTTTTAAAAAAAGCATTGATCAAATCATAGTATAACGGATTATCTTCTCGCGTAATTGTCTGCACGCGCGCAGAATAATCTACGTGTGTTACCGCGGGAATCAAGGAGCGTTTCACCTTCAACTGTTCGAAGCCGCGCGGCTCTTCTTTTAACGACTCCGGGATAATTTTTCCCTTATTTACCGGAGCGACCAACAACATATAAGGGCTATCCTGATTTAATTCGAACCATTCACTTGCTTCTTCCCTCAATACCGTAGGCGCAAATGGCCGGAAAGATTCCCTGTACTTAATTTTCAGGTTCATCTTGGACTGCATCTCCTGATTCCTGGAATCACCAATAATACTCCGGCTCCCCAGTGCCCTGGGCCCAAACTCCATGCGCCCCTGAAACCAGCCAATCACATTCTGCTGTGCAATCAGATCGGAAACCTGGCCCACCAGCTCCAAAGCAGGTAATTTTCTATATAGAATATTTTCCTTTTGCAAAAACTCCTCGATATAGCTATCACTATAATCAGGCCCCAATAACGAAGCTTTCTGCAAATCCTTTTTATTATTCATACGGCGTTCCTTGCCCAGATATTTATACCAAATCAAAAGCGCTGCTCCCAACGCACCGCCCGCATCCCCGCTAGCCGGCTGGATCCAGATTTCTTTAAATGGGCCATCTCTTAAGATTTTCCCGTTTCCTACGCAATTTAAAGCAACACCTCCGGCCAGGCAAAGCTTATCTTGCCCGGTAACTTTATGCGTATGCCGCGCCATCTTGAGCATGATTTCCTCTGCAACCTTTTGGATGGAAGCAGCAATATCCATATCCTTTTGGGTGATTTTACTCTCCGCCTTACGCGCCGGGCCGCCAAATAAACGCTCAAAATTCCAGTTTGTCATGCGTAATCCGTTACAATACCCGAAATAGCGCATATTCATCTTAAAGGACCCGTCTTCTTTTAAATCAATCAATTCTTTTAAGATTAAATCGGCATACTTTGGCTTGCCATAAGGAGCCAGGCCCATCAACTTATACTCGCCGGAATTGACCTTAAACCCCGTATAATAGGTAAAAGTGGAATATAATAAACCTAAGGAATGCGGAAAACGTAAATAATATTCTAGTTCGAGTTTATTGCCTTTGCCCACGCCTAAGCTTGCGGTTTCCCATTCGCCTACGCCATCCATAGTTAAAATTGCCGCTTCCTGAAAAGGCGAAGGGAAAAATGCGCTGGCAGCATGCGACTCATGATGCTGGGCAAAAAGCACCTCTTTATCCACCCCTAATTCTTTTCGGATTAAATCCGGAATCCAGAGCTTTTGCTTTAACCATAAGGGGGTTGCCTGGATAAACTGGCGAATACCGGTAGGGGCATACGCCAGGGAAGTTTCCAAAATCCTTTCGAACTTAACCAAAGGCTTATCGTAAAAAACTATAAAATCCAGGCTCTGGGCATTAATATTACCCTCCCTCAAACACCATTCAATTGCTTTTGCCGGAAAATTAAAATCGTGTTTTTTACGGGTAAACCTTTCTTCCTGCGCAGCACCAATAATCTCTCCATCGCGCACCAGGCAGGCAGCGCTATCATGATAAAAACAGGAAATCCCAAGAATATTTACCATAGTTTTTAATTATATCATCTTCTTTCCTGAAATATAAGGAAAGATTTTTCTCAAACGATTTTTATTTGCGGTAAAGGGAAAAATAATTTTCCTCCCCCTTGCAAATAATCCCGTTCCCGGGAAATGATATTCTCCCGGAAATGCCAGGGTAAAACCAGAAAAAAATCCGGCTGCATTTTCTTTGCTTCGGCTTCGGAAATAATCGGAATCAGCGTTCCCGGAGTGTAGCAGCCAAATTTATCTTTATTCACCTCTGCAATACAGGGAATTTCTTTTTCCGTAAGGCTACAGAATTGTAAAATAACATTTCCTTTAGTAGAAGCCCCGTAGCCAAAAAGCTTTTTTCCCTGACGATTGATTTTTTCGATATTCTCCAAAAGTTCTTCTCTGTGCCGGAAAACCCTTTGGGAAAATTCCTCAAAAGGCTTAAGGCTGTCTAAGCCGTTTTTTTCCTCTTCTTTCAAGATCTTTCTTGCCTCAGCGCTCTCCTGCCATTTGGCAGAACCCTTCTTTGCTACAGCCACGGAAAAACTTCCGCCATTCACATCATTCTTTTCTACCTCGATTATTTTCAAACCCGCCTTCTGCGTCAGCCAAAAAATCTGTTTCAAGGCATAATACTCCAGATGCTCATGGCAAACCGTATCATAGGCATTGGCAGAAAGCATGCTCGGTAAATAGGACTGCTCAAAAACCCAGATCCCCTCATCGCCTAAGACTTCATTTATCTCAAGCATAAAACCCAAAGGAGATTCCAGGTCATAGAACATAGCGATAGATGTGATTATTTTAGCCTTCTTTCCGGGATAAGCCTTCTTAACTGCTTCTGCCGAGAAAAACGAAGGAATTAAGCTGATATAAGGCGGATAGAATTCCTTAAATTTTGCCCCCGTAGGGTCGATACCTACGAGTAAAAGCTTATTGTCTGAGTAGCTGCGTAAAAGAGTAGAATCATTACTGCCGATGTCGACGATCAAATCGCCTGGAGCTAGAGTAACCAGCCCCTCGATTTTTTTTACCTTACGTTGTAAATGCTCGACCATGGATTTATTCAATCCTGAACGATAACCATAGTTATCGGCGTAAAGCTCGTTTAAATTGCACGAATGCCTTAATTGCACCAGGCCGCAAGCCTCCTCATTGCCACCCATGCATTTTACCAGCTCAAGCGGAGCCCTGGAAACCGGTTCATCCTTTTTCTTAGGGAATACGCCGGTTAACGCCTGGGCCCCTAAATTAAGGATCGGCACTAATTCACGATTACCGCATATCCGGCATTGTTTGATTTGAGAATACATAAATTTACCCGTCTAGATTAAATGGTTTGCAATTAAAAAATTCTGGATATCTTCGGCAACGATTTCCATACCGCGCTCTGCAAAATGGCAATGGTCATAATAAATCTTTTCATTCTGATGTTTTTTCAAAGATCCCACAAGGTCTAAGTAAGGAATTTTATACTCTTTGCAAAGCCCTTGCATGAATTTCTGCGGATAATATAAATCTATATCCCCCGGTTTTTGCGCATAAAGCTGCACTGTCAGAGGAAAACATAAAACCACCAATTTGAAATTACGCGCACGAGCGAGGCTGTGTAAATCCTGAATATAGGCCCGGGTAATCGTTTGGCCTGACGCTATCCACGCAGAACCCCAATCCCGGTCCGCAGCTTGCATCAGGTTCTTTAAGGCCTGGGTATCGTTTTTCCAGTTAGCATCCCTGTAAACCTCCATCCATCTTTCGCGCCCTTTCTCCCACTGCTTATACTGGACCTTGATCGCTACTTTGGTTACATAAAGGTTCAGCCATTTTACAAAAGCACTTCTTTCTAAAAGAAACTTCAAGACGCCGCCGCCATAAAAATTTTTCGGCCGGGCAAAATTCCTGCCATCATTCAAATAATATCCGAGAATTACGATATCGGGATGGAAATTGACGATTTTATGTTTGATATAAAAATATTCCTGCGGCAGGGAATAATCCGATACGCCGGCATTAATTACTTCAAATTTCTTCTGGCTGCCCATGGAATTAAGGTATTTTTCTAATAGCTTGGGGTACGTATCGGCATTAGCCACCCCCACACCTTCGGTAATCGAGTCTCCTACGCAGGCAATCCTGATTGTATTCGCAGGCTTCTGCAGGCTGAAGTCCCGGTCCTTAAACCCCTGTTCGCTAACACTAAATGAGGTCACCCTGCCGAATTTATCATCGCTGGCCTTGAACCCCGGCCGCCAATCCCATCCGTAAGTATAATCGGACTGAAACCTGTTTGTGGCTTCAAATTTGGTAATAAAATAGCTTTCCGGATAAAAAGCTAAAACAATCCTGCCTACGCATTCCAGAAAGACCGCTATGAAACCAAACACGATTCCCATAAAAAGCAAATTTTTTATTAACCCTGGCTTACTTTTATTTTCCTTCTTCATCTGCCTTCCTTTCAGCAATTACTTCATAAACATCTATTTTACCGGATGCTTGCGTACAAACTGCCTCATTACCCGGGCATTTCTCCTCAGAAAAACTTCGTATGAATCTTAACCCGGGATTTTTTCCGATTGCTTCCAGTTCTTTCTTGTCCCCAATGAATTCGGTATCGAGGTAATTATCTTCATGCACCAAACAATACTTCACCCCCATTTGTTTCAAAATTTTTGCCGTCTTTAAATCGGACAGCTTAGTAATAGCCTGCGCTGCCTTATTTGCCTGCGTACCGGGAACAATAAAGTTAATAATTCTTTTCTGATGAAAAATCTGATAAAACCTGTACATTTCATTCGGGGAATTCAAATAAAGCGGGTATTCCGCAACCACAGTATCGCTCGGCGTATCTTTAAGCCAGTAATAAACTGCCGGAGCGCGCGAAACATCGATCACTTTAAACGGCGGATAGTTCCAAAATTCAAAAAGTACCAGAACAGAAAACACTACTGTGAGAAAAATTCTTTTCGCGGCAGTTTTATTCTCCAGAATAAATTTCAAGCCAAAACCTGCCAATACAGCCACAGCCAGCTCCACTACGATACCAAAACGGCAATATGCCCTGTACATCGGCAGGATCTTATAGATGAAAAAACTGGGCATATAAATTCTAAGGCTCCCGATTTTCCACCATGGCGGCTGCGAAAAAAACCAGGCGATAATTGCCAAAAAGAAGAAAAACCCGATAAAAAACCCTTCCGCGTTTTCCCCCGGCCTGGAACGACGTTTTTTAAGCGCAAAAAATGCAAAAATCAAAGCTACCCACCCTAAATAAAGCGCATGCTCTGTCAAACTAATTCCGTAAAGCTGCGAGCCCAAAAAATGCTCGGTAAAACCGCCGAAAAGTGGATGCGCTACTGCCGGTAAAAGATAGCTTAACGGCCTGGCTGATTCTTCAAAGAGGTCTGCGAACGGGCGATTATAAAGGTTATGCGCAGAAACTTGCCCATGCCCGGAAAATTTCATTACCTTCAAAAACAATGGCAAATATTGGAACGACAGTATACAAATCGCCAGCAAAGTAACTAAGCCGGCGCGCTTGATAAAACGCAAAGGGCCCTGTCCCATCTTTTTATGCAAGAAATGATACAACAAGGAATAAATCACGAACACGCTTAAAGTAAATATCCCGAAAAGGAGAATGGAAAAATCGAATGACAATAACAAAATGATACTGATAAAGAAAATGACTGAATTCTTACGGTCAACTTTTTCCCGCAAAAGGATTAAAGCAAAAAGGCTAAGAACAATCAGCTCGTTGTAAGATAAGCCTAAATGCTGCCAAACCCTGGCGAATTGATAAGGGCAAAAGGCAAAAATGATCGCGCTGAATATTCCGCTCAGCTTATTCTTGGTCAGATAAATGACCAGAAGATAAGTTAAGAATGCGTTAAAGAAAAAATTCAAAAGCACCTGGATATTAAAGCTTATTGCGGGATTGGTTAAAATACTCAATAAATAGATTATCCCCACCCATAAATAAGAAATAAACCCGGATTGGTAATAATCGACGCCGAAAGGATAGGCAATCAGGGAAACATGCGTAAAGGAAAGGTGGTTAAGAAAAGAAAATTTAATCCGCCAGCTATCCCATAAAGCACCATAGGACTCATCCGTAGAAAAGAATCCCGGGATGGACTTATTTATGTTCAACACCAAAGGAAAGGTCATAATAAATATTAAAATGATAAAAATCAATGCCGGGAAAAGGTGTTTTTTCATCAAAAATTAATAATCATGGCTAAAAGCCTTATTCAATATATTCACCCAATCAAAAGTTTTGCCCAATCTAAAAGCGTTATCTCTGCATATAAAATAAAAACCATCTTCTTTTAAAAGCTTGATTACTGCCCGGGCAAGATCTTCTTTCTTGTAATCTATCACTACCCCCGCATTACCTTCCTTTATCTGTTGAGCAATCGGCGGAACGGTAGTAATTACCACGGGTAACCCGCAAGCTAAATATAATTTTGGTTTTGTCGGGTCCGACCCGATTTTTGTCGAACGCGGATCGGGAAAATACGGAGCCAATCCTATAGCACTCTTACAAAGCACTCGGTTCACTTCTTCGTCGCTAAGCACCCCGCAAAACTGCACATAAGGGAATAGATTTTTGTTTTTTACCTCTTCTTTAAGCTGCGCCTCCAATGGGCCGGAGCCAAGTATAACTAATTTGACATTTGGCTCTGCCTTGATAATTTGCGGCAAGGCTTCGATAATCAAATCCACCCCTTGGATTTTCGCCAACACCCCAAGGTAACAAATCACTTTGCGTTCGATCTGCGTATTTTCTAAAGGATGGACCGCAGACAAATCTATCCCTATAGGCACCAGCACCGGCGGCTTGAATTTACCCCGAAAATTGTACCTTTTCTCCCGGATATTAATGATATCCTGCGCCAGGTTCCAGGTATAATCGGCATGCGTATAAGAAAATTTATCCCAGGCGTGAAAAATAAAATTCAAGAACTTATTCCTGAACCTCACTACTCCATAATCGAGGTTATAATAAATTACGGTTTTAACCAGGCCGATTTTACGTAAAACTATTCCGATGATCGTATCAAGCGACTCTACACCGATAAAAACATCGAAACGTTTACCGTAAGTAAGCATAAAATAAAAAGTAGCAAAGATATCGCGGAATTTTAGTAAAAAATAAATCAGGGAAATCTCTTTTCCCCGGCCAAACGGCCAATTAAGAAAGAAAAACCGCCTATTCTTCTGCGCAACGCCCCTTTCAAAGGTTTCCTCGATTGCAGAAAGCGTATCAGAAATCGGCAGCGGCTGCCAAATGCATACCAATCTTTTTATTTTTTGCTCCAGCAAATATTTTTTTACCGCCAGTGCCGGCCCGCCAAGCGTAGTATAAATACCATTTTGCGTATGGGTATAGCTGGCAATTACTATTGATTTCTGCGATAAATCCA
>JAQUMX010000001.1 GCA_028717885.1 Candidatus Omnitrophota bacterium | reverse complement strand
TTAAGCCGACTCTTGAGAAGCCGGCAAGGTAGAAAAGCAATGGTTTACAATAAGAAAATAACTCGACCCAACTGTAGAATTGAGGCAGTTGGGTTTTTTGTTACAGAAGTAACACACCCGCGCAATTTGCTCAGAAGAGCATACCCGCGTAATTCCTTATAAACGCGGGGTACCACATAAACGCCGGGTGTATAATTAGCAAAAATATGCGAGAAAAAGCTAAAATCTTAGATAAAGATACATTAAGCCGCAGCCTGATGCGTATTGCCCATGAGATCTTAGAGAGGAATAAGGGCACAAAAAATCTCTGCCTTATCGGAATACGTAACCGCGGGGTTTTTTTGGCGCAACGCCTTGCAGAATGTATTAAGCGCATAGACAATGAGGCTATTTCCGTAGGCACATTGGATATAACTTTGTATCGTGATGACCTGACTCTGGTGGCAGCTAACCCGGTGGTGCACAAGACCGAGATTGATTTTGATATTAACGATAAAACTGTGGTTCTGGTGGATGATGTGTTATATACCGGAAGGACAATCCGCGCCGCTCTTGACGCGTTGATCGACTTTGGCCGGCCAAAATCGATTCAATTGGCAGTGTTGGTTGACCGCGGGCACAGGGAACTGCCGATCCGCGCGGATTTTGTCGGTAAGAATATACCTACCGCCCAGAATGAAACCGTGGAAGTACATCTTAATGAAACAGACGGCAAAGACGAAGTGGTGATCATCGAAAAATGAGCTGGACACGTAAAGACCTCTTAGCCCTGGAAGAATTAAGCAAGGAAGAAATCGAATTCATCCTTTCTACCGCAGAATCATTCAAAGAAGTTTCTACCCGCGAGATCAAAAAGGTCCCTGCTTTACGCGGAAAAACCGTCGTCAATTTATTTTATGAGCCTTCTACGCGTACCAGGGTATCTTTTGAGGTTGCAGCAAAAAGGCTTTCTGCCGACGTAATTAATATTGCCAGCGAAACCTCCAGTGTAAAGAAAGGCGAAACTCTGATTGACACAGGAAAAAATATTCAGTCGCTTAAAGCGGATATTATCGTGATGCGGCATAATTATTCAGGCGCAGCAGCAATCCTTGCGCGTAACCTGGATATCAGCGTTGTGAATGCCGGTGACGGATGGCATGAACATCCTACACAAGCATTATTGGATATTTTTACGCTCAAAGAAAAATTAGGCAGGATTGAAGGGCTAAATGTAGCTATTGTAGGAGATATTGCACATTCGAGGGTAGCGCGTTCCAATATCTGGGGATTAAATAAATTAGGGGCAAAAGTAACGGTTTGTGCTCCGCCGATGTTGATCCCGGAGGCAATTGAAAGAATGGGTGTACGGGTTACGGAAAAAATCGAAGAAGCGCTGGAGAACGCGGATGCGGTAAATGTTTTAAGGATGCAATTCGAGCGCGACGAAGAAACCGCGTTTCCTCAGCAGCTGGAATATTTTAAAGATTACGGGATTACGCAGGAAAGGCTTGACCGGGCAAAAAAGGACATTATTGTCATGCATCCCGGGCCGATCAACCGCGGCATCGAGATTTCCAGCGAAGTTGCCGACGGAGGCAATTCCGTGATTTTGGAACAAGTGACGAACGGAATCGCCGTGCGCATGGCTGTATTATTTTTGGTTGCCCAGGCAAGCGGAAAAACCGAAAGCGATAGTAATGAGCAAAAATAATAAGATTCTGATTAAGGGCGGCAGGGTGATTGACCCGGCAAACAAGCTGGACGCAATCGCGGATATTCTAATCGAGAACGGCAAAATTACCGAGGTGGGCAAGGCCTTGTCTGCGGAAGGCGCGAAAAAAATCGATGCCGAAGGGCAGATAGTAATTCCCGGCATTGTAGATATGCACGTACATTTACGCGAGCCGGGCAGAGAAGACAAGGAAACCGTAGCCAGCGGCACGCGTGCTGCCTTAAAAGGCGGAGTAACCAGCTTGTTGGCGATGCCTAATACGCTGCCGGCGATAGATTCGCAACAAAACTATCGCCTCTTAAAAAGCATAATCGAAGAAACCGCCCAGGCAAATGTGGTAATTGCCGGGAGCATTACCCGGGGGCGGTTAGGAAGAGAGTTGACCGATATTGCGCAGTTAAAATCATCCGGCGCAATTGCTATTTCTGATGACGGCTCGAGCGTGGAATCAGAGGCGTTAATGCTCGAAGCGTTAAAACAAGCGGCTAAAGAGAATCTTCTGGTGATTGCGCATTGCGAGGATAAAAAACTTTGTGCCAACGGAGTAGTAAATGCCGGCCTAACTGCTACACGCATGGGATTAAGAGGGATTTCTCGGGAATCGGAATACAAAAGAGTAGAGCGCGATATTGCCCTGGCAGAGCAGGCCGGGGCCAGGCTTCATATTGCACATGTTAGTTGCGCGGAGTCGGTGGAAATAATTGCCAAAGCAAAGAAGAAAGGCATAAAGGTAACCTGCGAAGTTACTCCGCATCACTTTACATTGGATGAAAGTGCGGTTTTAGGGTATGACTCAAACATGAAAATGAACCCGCCTTTAAGAGGAAAGGATGATATAGCAGCGTTAAGGCAGGGCTTGGCTAACGGGACAATCGATGCAATTGCTTCGGACCATGCTCCGCACACGGAAAATGAAAAAGCAATTGAATTCGAGCGCGCAGAATTCGGGGTGGTCGGCTTAGAGACAGAATTAGCGGCAGCGATCAGCGAATTGTCCGAGAAAAAAATATTGGATTGGCCGGAATTAGTGCGCAAAATTTCTTTTAACCCGGCAAAAATCTTAGGGATTGCAAAAGGCAGCTTGCAGGCGGGCAATGATGCTGATTTAGTTGTAGTTTCTGCGGACAAGGAATGGATTGTAGACAGGTCGGGGCTATTTTCCAAATCGCGTAATTGCGCATTTCTAGGCAAGCAATTAAAAGGCGTAGTGGAATATACGATTTACGCCGGAAAAATCGCTTACCAGAGAGGTTAAAAATGGAATTTATTGCGGATTTCCATATTCATTCTAAGTACTCGCGCGCCACTTCCCGTGATATGGATGTGAAACACCTGGCAGAATGGGCAAAATTAAAAGGGATTACTTTGATGGGCACTGGAGATTTTACGCACCATCTCTGGCTGGAAGAGTTAAAACACCATTTAGAAGATTTGGGCAACGGGCTTTATAAATACCAGGATATCTATTTTATTCTTACTTCGGAGATCAGCAGTATTTATTCGAAAAAAGGCAGGACTTACCGGGTGCACAATATGGTAATTGCTCCGTCGTTTAAGACCGTAGATAAGATCAATGAAATCTTAAGCCGTAGCGGGAACCTTGCTTCGGACGGCAGGCCTATCCTCGGCATGGATGCCGCGGATGTAGCAAGAACAGTCTTTGAAGTTGACGAGAATTGCATGTTAATTCCCGGCCATATCTGGACGCCCTGGTTTTCTTTATTTGGCTCGATGTCCGGCTTTGACCGGATCGAGGATTGCTTTGAAGAGCAGACGGCAAAAATTTTTGCCCTGGAGACCGGGCTCTCTTCCGATCCGGCAATGAATTGGCGCTTAAGCGCTTTGGATAAGTTTACCTTAGTTTCCAATAGCGATTCGCATTCGCCTTCGAAGATCGGCCGCGAAGCCAATGTTTTTAATTGCGATCTAAATTACAAAACTATCAGAGAAACCCTGAAGAATAAAGATAAGGATAAATTCCTTTACACTGTCGAATTTTTTCCGGAAGAAGGTAAATACCATTATGACGGCCACCGGCTTTGCGGAGTGAGATTTTCTCCGGAAGAAACCAAAGCCAATAAAGGCAGATGCCCAAAGTGCGGCAAGCCGGTCACGGTGGGAGTGATGAACCGGGTTGACCAGTTAGCCGACCGGCCGGAAGGATACAAGCCCAGCAATGCCATTCCATTTAAGAACTTGATCCCCCTGGATGAAATTATTGCGGATGCAAAAGGCATGGGTAAAACCTCCCAGGCCGTAGAAAAAGAATACCGTAGCGCAGTAGCGAAATTCGGAACAGAGTTCGAGATCCTGCTCAGGGCTTCGAAAGACGACCTATTAAAAGGGCTTTCCCCGCGTGTGGTTGAAGGAGTGATGCGTGTGCGCCAGGGGAAGGTAAAAATCAATGCAGGTTATGACGGCGACTATGGTATTATATCTATTTTTGGCGATGAAGAAAAGTCTAGTGAAGGCGAAAAACAATTAAGCTTGTTTTAATGAGCGCACCTTACACTTATGTGGTACCCGGCCATATCGGATTGGCCGGTGTTCTCTTGTGAGAAAATTGTGTAAGTGCGCATTTACTATGCGCGCACCTTACACTTATGTGGAATTGTGTAAGTGCGCATTTACTATGCGCCTGTGGCCCAATGGATAGGGCACCAGCCTCCGAAGCTGGGTGTGCAGGTTCGATTCCCGCCAGGCGCACTTATCTAAAATTATGCGAAAACCAGTTGTCAGCGTTATCGGTGGTAGGGAATGCAATAAAGAAGTGGAGCAATTATCCCATACTTTAGGCAAAAAACTGGCTAAAGTGGTTGATATTCTTATTTCAGGTGGATTAAGTGGTACAATGAAGGCGGTTTGTCAAGGTTTTAAAGCCGGTGGCGGTCTAACTATAGGCATTATACCGAGTTATAATAAAGATGATGCTAATCAATTTGTTGATCTAGTAATTCCTACAGGAATTGGGTTAGCCAGGAATGTCTTGGTGGTAAAGTCTGGGGATGTGGTGATAGCTTTACCCGGATCAGCAGGTACGCTTTCGGAAATTGCCTATTGTCTGCAGTTTGGAATTCCGGTGGTTAGCCTAAATTCTTGGGAAATTGAGGGCGTAATTAAAGTCAAGACCGTTGAGGAAGCAGTGAGAAAGGTAAAATTAATTCTACAAGACACCCGAGCTTATAGGAAAGCTCGGTGTGTGTCTCTACACAAGGAGCAAATATGAAAGCAGCGTTGATGCTGGCTGACGGAAAAGTTTTTCCTGCGCAAGCGTTGGGAGAAGGCGAGGTAATCGGAGAGGTAATTTTGAATACGGCAGTAGTTGGTTATCAGGAGATGATTACCGATCCTGCTAATGCCGGGAAGATTTTAGTATTGACCTATCCCTTAATCGGAAATTACGGAGTAGCGCCTAAGTTCATGGAATCCAAGAAAGCCTGGGTAGCCGGCTTAGTGATGAAAGAAGAGTCAAGAATATATTCTAATTGGCAGGCAAAGCAAAGTTTAGGCGATTTCCTTAAAGAGCAGGATGTATTGGGAGCTAGCGCGGTGGATACGCGCACTTTAGCAGTGCACTTAAGGCAAAAAGGAGAAATGCCGGGGATAATTTCTACTAAAACGCAAGACCCCAAAGAACTCTTGGCCAAGCTGGATAATTTTAAAAAAGATACAGCTGCCAGCAGATTGACGGCAATTTCCTTAAGCAAGCCATTGCATTTAGGAAAGAAAGAAGCTAAAAAGAGAATCGCAATCCTGGATTTAGGAATAACTCAGGGGATTATTAAGCAGCTGGAGAATTTAGGTTTAGCAATTTCTATTCTGCCTTATAATACGTCTGCAGCGGAGGTATTGCAGCAAAAGAATGACGGGTTAATTATTTCTAATGGCCCGGAAGAAGACCCCGGATTAAAAGAAGTGGCAGAAAATATCCGGCCTTTGCTCGGGCGCTTACCTATATTAGGTATTGTTACGGGGCATCAGGTTTTAGCCAAGGCCTTAGGCGCAAAAGTTGTACGCTTAAAAATCGGCCACCGCGGAGTCAATTACCCGACACATAACCCGGCTTCTTTCAAAGGTGAAATTACCGTGCAGAACCACGGATACACGGTAGAAACAGATTCCTTACGTAAAATCAAACACTTGAAGATCACCGCGTTTAACTTAAATGACCGCACAGTCGAAGAAATTGAGAGTAAAAAATTAAAAATTTTAGGCAGCCAATATAATCCGGTTTGCCCCGGTTTTTCCGAGGTAAATAATTTATTCAAAAGATTCTTGAAGATGCTATGACACCCGGCCTTATCTGATAGGCCGGTGTGCATCTCTATGCTAGGAGGCTATTATGCCCAGGCGTCGCGATATAAAGAAGGTTTTAATGATCGGCTCCGGCCCGATTGTCATCGGCCAGGCGTGCGAATTCGATTATTCCGGTTCACAGGCTTGCAAAGCCTTAAAAGAAGAAGGCTATTTTACGATTTTGGTAAATTCCAATCCGGCGACGATTATGACTGACCCGGGATTGGCTGATGTTACCTATATAGAGCCGCTGAACGTGGAAATGGTTACCCGCATTATTGCCAAAGAGCGGCCGGATGCGATCCTGCCTACGCTCGGCGGGCAGACCGGTTTGAACCTGGCTTTTTTCTTGATGAAACAAGGAGTCTTAAAAAAATATGGGGTGGAGTCTATCGGCGCTTCAGTAGAAGCGATCTCTTGTGCGGAGGACCGCGAGCTTTTTAAAAAGGCGATGCAGGAGATCGGCGTTGACGTGCCAAAGAGCGGGATTGCTACCAATCTTGAAGAAGGGATGAAGATCGGTTTAGGAATCGGATTTCCTCTGATTTTACGCCCGGCATATTGCTTAGGCGGCAGCGGCGGGGCTATTGCTTATAATAAAGAAGAGCTGGAAAAATTCCTTTCAAAGGGCTTAGAAACCAGCCCTGTGCATCAGGTATTAATTGAGCAATCGGTTTTGGGTTGGAAGGAAATCGAGTTCGAGGTGATGCGCGATTGCGCGGACAATGTGATCATGATTACTTCCATGGAAAATGTGGACCCGATGGGCGTACATACCGGAGACAGTATTGTCGTTGCCCCTGCGCAGACGCTTACTACCGAAGAGTATAATAATTTCGTGAATTTATCCAAAAGAATCATCCGCCGCGTAGGAATTACCGGAGGAGGAGCGAATATCCAATTCGGACAAAATCCGCAAGATGGCCGTATCGTAATTATCGAAGTAAACCCGCGCCTGAGCCGTTCTTCGGCCCTGGCTTCGAAAGCGACAGGTTTTCCGATTGCCCGCGTGGCAACTAAATTAGCCGTGGGGTTGACTCTTCCGGAAGTAATGAACCAGATTACCGGAAAAACCACCTCTTTCTTCGAGCCCACAGTAGATTATTGCGTTTTTAAAATTTGCCGCTTTACTTTTGAAAAGTTCCCGCATGCCGAGCGCGTCTTGAATACTTCTATGAAAGCAGTCGGAGAGGCAATGTCAATCGGCAGGAATTTTAAAGAGGCGCTGCAAAAGGGCATCCGCTCTACGGAAATTTCCCGATTTGGCTTTGGCGCAGACGGAAAAGACAAAATTTCCGATGAAATGTTGCAGAAGCCGGAGAACGGGCTATTAAAAACCGTGCGCGACAAGCTGCGCACGCCTAATGACGAAAGGTTGTTTTATCTGCGCTATGCTTTAAAACTCGGGATCCCTTTAGATGAAATTTACGAACTCTCGCATATTGACCGTTGGTTCTTGGATAATATGCAGCAATTGATCGAAACAGAAGAAGAGCTTAAAAAGTACCGTACGCACAACGAAGAGGTCAAAGTCCCGATAGCTTTGATGCAGAAAGCAAAAGCCGACGGGTTTTCCGACTGGCAATTGGCGTATTTGCTGAATAGTAAGGAGGAAAAAGTGGCAGAGTTTCGCAAAAAAAATAATCTTAAACCCGGATATAAACTGGTGGATACCTGTGCCGGAGAATTCCATGCCAAGCAGCCATATTATTATTCTACCTATGAAACTACTGATGAGGCACGCCCGAGCAAAAATAAAAAAGTAGTGATCTTAGGCGGAGGCCCGAACCGTATCGGCCAGGGGATCGAATTTGATTACTGTTGCTGCCATGCTGCTTACGCATTAAAGGAAGAAGGGGTTGACAGCATAATGGTGAATTGCAACCCGGAGACAGTTTCAACGGATTATGATACTTCGGACCGCTTGTATTTCGAGCCGCTTACCCTGGAAGACATTATGCATATTATCGAAGTAGAAAAGCCCATGGGCGTGATTGTGCAGTTCGGCGGGCAAACCCCGATTAACCTGGCAGTTTCTTTACGAAAATGCGGAGTCAATCTCTTGGGTACGAGCGCCGATAGTATCGATATTGCCGAAGACCGCAAGCGGTTTAAACACATGCTGGACAAGTTAGGCTTGCTGCAGCCGGAGAATGGCACAGCTTTTAATTTTAACGAAGCAAAAGAGGTGGCGAAAAAAATCGGCTACCCGGTTTTAGTGCGGCCTTCTTATGTCTTAGGCGGCAGGGCCATGGAGATCGTTTATGAAGAGAATACCCTCGAGCGCTTCATTAAAGAAGCAGCAGAAGTTTCCGGAGAGCACCCGGTATTAATCGATAAGTTTCTGGAAGACGCTATCGAAGTGGATGTGGATTTAATCGGCGACGGAGAAACTTTTATCATCGGCGGGATTATGGAGCATATCGAAGAAGCAGGGATTCATTCCGGGGATTCGGCAATGAGCCTGCCCACTTTTACCTTATCCCAGGATCTGCTGAAAAAAGTCCGCGAAGCGACTTTAAAGATGGCTAAAGAATTGAACACCGTAGGATTAATGAATGTGCAATACGCAATTAAGGATGATAAAGTTTATGTGCTGGAAGTTAATCCCCGGGCTTCCCGGACCGTGCCCTTTGTTTCCAAGGTAATCGGTGTGCCCTTGGCCAAATTGGCAACAAAGGTAATGTTAGGCAAAAAACTTAAAGACCTTAAGTTTACAGAAGAGATTATCCCGAAGCATACTGCGGTAAAAGAATCTGTGTTTCCCTTTAACCGCTTCCCGGGTGTAGATGTGATTTTAGGCCCGGAGATGAAATCTACCGGCGAAGTAATGGGTATTGACGCGGATTTTGGCCGTGCTTTCATTAAAGCCGAGATTGCCGCTGGGCAGAACCTGCCAAAGCGCGGCAATGTATTTATTTCTGTGCGGGATAAAGATAAGCGGGCAATTGTTTTTATCGCCAAAAAGCTTGTAGATTTAGGTTTCCGTCTTTTTGCCACTCAAGGCACTGCTGCAGCGATGGAGAAAAACGGTATTGATGTCAAGGTGTTGCCAAAAATTAATGAAGGCAGGCCCAATATCCTGGATTTGATGAAGGACGGAAAAATCCAATTAGTAATTAATACTCCTTCGGGAAGGATCCCGCGCCAGGATGAAGTCAAGATACGTTCGCAGGTAATTTTGTATAATATTCCTTACACTACCACGATTTCAGGGGCTCAAGCTACTGTCGGAGGGATCGAAGCCCTGGTAAAAAAGGAGTTGGGAGTAAAGTCCCTGCAGGAATACCATAAGATGAAATCAAGAATTAAAAGCCCAAAATCAAAAAAAAGTGGAAAGCATAAAGCTTAGCACTTCAAAAAGAATAGACCTTCTTGATATTACCGCAGAGGTCAGTAGAGCCGTTACGAAAAATAAAATTCACGACGGGATTTGTATTATTTTTTGCCCGCATACTACTGCGGGGTTAACAATTAATGAAAATGCCGATCCTGCGGTAAAACAAGACATCATTAATGCCTTGAATAAGCTGATACCGGTAAGTGCCGGATATGCGCATGCAGAAGGAAATTCTGATAGCCATATCAAGTCTTCGCTCTTTGGCCCGAGCTTAACCGTTCTTGTAGAAAATGGAAAACTGGCCCTTGGCACTTGGCAGGGGCTCTATTTTTGCGAAAGTGACGGCCCGCGTAACCGCGAGGTCTGGGTAAAAGTGATTAAAAATCATGCCTGAACTGCCAGAAGTAGAAACAATCAAGCGGGAATTAGAAGCAAATATCCTCGGGAAAAAAATTACCGAAGTGGTTGTTAATAATCCCAAGGTAATCCGCCAGCCCAAACCGCAGGAATTTATCCGCGGCCTAAAAAACACTGCGATTAAGCATATCTTAAGAAAAGGCAAATTGCTGGTCCTGGAACTATCTTCAGGCAAAACTTTGGCAATTCATTTGAAAATGACCGGCCAGCTGATTTATCCGGGAAACGGAAAAGACGGAAGGGTAATTTTTAAATTATCAGACGGAAAATTCCTGGATTTTCGCGACCAGCGCTTATTTGCGGAGTTGCGCTTGATCGATGATTGGCATGATTTGAAATTCATTCAGAGGCTAGGCCCGGAGCCATTTGCTATTAGTAAAGAAGAGTTTATTGCCATGCTTAAGAATAAAAAGACCAAAATCAAGCCGTTAATTATGGATCAGACCTTTATTTCCGGAATCGGGAATCTTTATGCTGCGGAAGCGCTTTTTCGTGCCCGGATTAATCCTGCCAGGGCAGCTTCCAGTTTATCCGATAAAGAAAAAACACTGTTATTCCAAGAGATCAGGCAAACCCTGCACGAGGCAATCGAACACGGAGGATCTTCCGTTGACCAATACGTGCAGTTATCCGGAAAGCAAGGTGGGTATGTAAAATTCCATAAGGTTTACGGCCGGGAAGGTAAACCTTGTTTAATTTGTAAATCTCCAATTAAAAGGGTGGCATTAGGAGGCAGAGGGACATATTTCTGCGCCAAGTGCCAAAAATAAAATGAAGACACGCATAGGTATCCAAGGCTTCCTCATATTTATCTCTGTCTTTATCCTGGCATTTTTTTGGCGGTTTATTTTCGCCTGGGATAGGCCAAAACTCTTAGATCTCTTGATTACCTTATGCGCAATTGCCCTGATTATTTTTGGCTATGCACTGAGGATTGCTGCCCGCGGTTTTAAGGCTCAGGAAAATCCGGATGGAAATACCTTGGTGACTACCGGCCCATATTTGCTGACGCGAAACCCCATGTACTTAGGAACGTTATGTATTGGCCTGGGCGTAATTACCGCCCTTTTTCGCTGGTGGGTGATTCCAGTATTTCTTGCCGTATATCTGGCGATTTATATCCCGCAAATCAACCGAGAAGAAAAAGTTCTCGCAGAAAGGTTTTCGGAGCGCTTCGATTGGTATTGCCGGAAGGTACCGAAATTCTTCCCCGCTCTGGGCACGCTATTATCTACTTCACCGGAACAATATTGCATGATTAAATCCGGATGGATAAAAAAAGAGTTGTCTTCTTTTCTTTATACCTCTATATTTATAATAGCTTTAAAGGTCTGGTTTTATCTTAAGTAAAAAATGGGAAAAACTATTTACCAGGAGAAAACGCGCATTTTAAGCAAGCAGAAATTAGCCAGCAATTTTTTTCTTCTGAAAATTGCTTCGAAAAAGATTGCCGCCAATAGCGCTCCGGGTCAATTTGTGCAAATAAGGGTCCAGGATTCGGTTGTGCCGTTATTGCGCCGGCCCCTGGGGGTCCACAGGATAGAGAAGAATAATTTTGAGGTGCTTTTTCAGGTAGTAGGCAAGGCCACGGAAATGCTGGCGCAAAAAAATTCCGGAGATTATTTAGATGTTATCGGGCCTTTGGGAAACGGTTTTAATCTCCAGAAAAGAGGGGAAATAATTTTAGTGGCAGGGGGTATGGGTGTAGCGCCCCTGGTTTTTCTTGCCGAAAAACTAAAGAAAAGCGTAGATCCTAAATCCAAAATTCAAAAAATCGCTTTAATCGGAGCAAAAACAAAAACTCAGATACTTTGCGAAACGGAGTTCAAAAAATCCGGCTTTGAAGTGCGGGTATCTACTGACGACGGGAGTAAAGGTGCAAAAGGTTATGTTTCTGATTTGTTGAAGCAGGTTTTACGCACAACTCATTTCGCATTACGCCCGAATATTTTTGCCTGCGGCCCGCGCCCAATGCTTAAGGAAATCGCCAAATTATCAAAGGAGTTCGGTATTCCCGCGCAAGTTTCTTTGGAAGAGCACATGGCTTGTGGCATTGGGGCATGTTTAGGCTGCGCAGTAGAAACAAGCAAAGGTTTTAAACGGGTTTGTAAGGACGGACCGGTTTTTCAAGCGGAGGAGGTAATATGGTAAATAGTTTTGTTTCCATTATCATCCCGGTGAAAAACTTCGAGCGCACTATTGTTAAAACTTTTGAATACCTGCTGGATGTAGACTGCCCGCATGATTCCTGGGAATGGGTAATCGCCGACGGAGGGTCTACGGATAAGACTGTCGCTATCATTAAGGACTGGCAAAAGAAATACCCCTTTATTAAATTAGTGGAAATTCCCAATTGCCCTTCTCCTGGCTATGCCCGGAATAAGGCGTTGGAAGTAGTAAAAGGCGATTTTCTCTTTTTTACCGACGCGGATTGTGCACCGGCAAAAAACTGGATCAGCGAAATGCTCAAGCATTTTCAAAGGGATGAAAAAATCGCGGCAGTCGGCGGCGAGGTTTATACTTTGAAGGTTGATCCGGACAATGAGGTCGAAGCCTGGTGCCAGCATTTTCGTTTTAATATGGTGGCTCCGCGCTATGGCTTTATCCCCGAAGGTTATTATCCGGCTTTTCCCCAACAGCCAAAGCCAACGGATATCGGAGGCCACCGCGCCTTCTTTTTTGGCACTTGTAATGTTGCTTACCGCAGAAGCGCGATGAAAGGGGTTGGAGCGAAATTCTGGGAACGGCCCACAGGCGAAGATATGGATTTAAGTTATCAGCACCGCTCCAAGGGGTGGAAATTTTATTTTGCGCCTAAAGCCAAGGTTGACCATATGCACCGTGCGGATTTAAAGGCTTTACGTAAAGTCTGGGTTACTTACGGGCAAGCCCACTTGCCTTTGATCGATAAATATGTGCAGAAAAGCGGCCTGGAAATCATCCTGCAATTTTTAAAAGGGAGCCCTTCTTTTACGCTTAAGTTACCGGTGCGGGGGTTTGTTTATATCGGCAACTTTCATCTGCTGCATTTTTTTCTTTTACTTTTTCTTGCCGGGCTGGGCTTAAGCTTATTTTTTCCGGCGCTTTGGCTAAAAATTTTTAGCGCCGCCGCATTTCTCCTGCTGGTTTATTTTTCTTATCAATATATCAAATGGAACATTACTATGGAGCCGCGTTCTAAATTCTTGAGCTGGTGCAAAATGAAATACCTGACTAACCTTAGTTTTATTCAAGGGGGCTTAAAGGATTTTAAGAAATATAAAGTACTCTGCATAGAGCCGAGTTTTTAAAAGCGATGAAAAATCCTGATCTTAGCGTGAAAATCGGAAAGTTGAAATTGAAAAATCCGGTGATGGTAGCTTCCGGGACATTCGGCTATGCGGAAGAATTTAGCGGCCTGGTAGGCCTGCATAAGCTGGGGGCGGTAGTTTCTAAGACAATTACTTTAAAGGGGCGGCCGGGAAATACGCTGCCGCGCACCTGTGAAACCCCTGCCGGGATGTTGAACTCTATCGGCCTGGAAAATCCTGGGATAAATAAATTTATCAAAGAAAAATTGCCGGTTTTGCGCCGGGCAAAAGCCCCTATTATTGTAAGCATAGCTTCGGAAAATGACCCGCAAGAATTTGTCGTTTTGGCTAATGAGTTGGAAAAAATCCGCGATGTGGCGGCAATCGAATTGAATATTTCCTGCCCGAATGTTAAAACGCAGAAGTCATTAATTTCTCAGGACCCCGAAGCAACTTTTCAGGTGGTTAAGGCAGTGCGTAAGGTGAGCACTAAAACGCTGATTACTAAACTTTCCCCCAATGTTACCGATATTACGCAGATTGCCTTGGCAGCGCAAAACGCAGGAAGCGATGCAGTAAGTTTGATCAATACCCTTTTGGGTATGAGCATCGATGTTAAGGCCAGGAAGCCAAAGATTGCGAGTATAACTGCCGGTTTAAGCGGGCCGGCAATCCGGCCAATAGCAGTTAGGATGGTCTGGGAGGCCTTTCAAAAAATAAAGATTCCGATTATCGGAATGGGTGGTATAATTGATGCTTCCAGCGCTTTAGAATTTTTCCTTGCTGGAGCAAGCGCGGTGGCAGTGGGAACGGCAAATTTTATCGATCCAAAAATAAGTAATACAATTATCGAAGGCATCCGTTCATACCTAAAAGAGAACCGTGTTTCTCATCTTGAAGATATCGTGGGGGCGCTAAAGGCATGAAAAGTTCCGAAAAGGTAATTTTAGCATTGGATGTGGATAATTTCGAACGGGCAAAATATTTTGTGGATTTGCTTTATCCGCAAATCAAGATTTTTAAAGTAGGGATCCACCTTTTTACGGGCTGCGGCCCGCAGGTACTTGAATATATTGAGAAAAAAGGCGGGGAAGTTTTTCTGGACCTGAAATTTTTCGATATCCCCAATACCGTTGCCCAGGCAGTGCGCCAGGCAGTGCGGCTGAAAGTCAAAATGCTCACCATGCATATCCTGGGAGATGAAGAAATGATTAAAGCAGCAATTACTGCTGCTGAAGAAGAAGCTTCACTTTTAAAAATAAAGCGCCCGCTGTTGGTGGGGGTTACGGTATTAACCAGCAAGGAAACTACTTCCAGCGATGTTTTAACTCTTGCCAGGTTAGGAGTGGAGAGCGGGCTCGACGGTGTAGTGTGTTCTGCCCGGGAAGTAGAATTTTTAAAAAAAGAAATTAAGCAGCAATTTTTAGCAGTGACCCCGGGAATTAGGCCCAAAGAAGCTGTGAGTAATGACCAGAAAAGGACAGCTACGGCCAAAGAGGCAATTGCGGCAGGAAGCGATTTTTTAGTGATTGGCCGGCCGATTTTAGCAGCTAAAGACCCGCTACAAGCGGTTAAAGAATTATTTTAAAGAGGGAGAGAGAGGATGTTTTCTATGCGCACCTGGTTTTTGTTCTTAATGTTCTCTCTGGTGTTTGGCGCGAACTATTTGTTTTCCCAAACCGGATCGGTACCGGCACAAGCAAATGAGAAAGTCGGCAAAATTCAATCCCGGGTAGACGAATTAACCAAAGAATTAAACTTGACTGCCGAGCAGCAGGCAAAAGTTAAGCAAATTCTCGGTAAGGGCTCGCAAGATTTAAGGGTTCTGATGCAAAATGCCAGGAATAAGGCAAAAGAACTGCGGATAAAAGCCCACGATGAAATCATGGCTGTGCTGACTGCCGAGCAGCAGGCAAAATTCAAAGTAACACGCAAAAAGAACGAGACAACCACTCTTCCGAATCAATAGAATAGGTATTGCCGTCCATTCGTTCCTGTTTTATAATATGGGATATTTCGGGCGATTAGCTCAGCTGGTTAGAGCGTCTGACTTACATTCAGAAGGTCAGGGGTTCAAGTCCTCTATCGCCCACTTAGAAAATTGAGTTGCAAAAGGAAGAGTTTCGGGTATAATTAGTTTCCTTATTTGTGGGGCTGTGGCCTAGTCTGGTTTAGGGCGTCTCCCTGTCACGGAGAAGGTCGCGGGTCCGAATCCCGTCAGCCCCGCTTAAATTTTCCGACAAGGAAAATTTAAGCGGCACTAGAGCGAGCGTTAAACGGCCCGATTAGGGCCGTAGCGAGCGAAGTGCCCACTCATCATTCCTCTACTACCTCAATCTCAAAAACCCTCGGAAAGTATTTTCCTGTGACAAAAATCCGGTTTTTTAAAGCGTCATAAGCAATGCCGTTTAAAGAACATCCTGCAACAGCCGCGGGCTCGTCTTTTAAGATTCCCTCCAGATTGATCCATGCGCTGACCTGCGCGTTTTGCGGATTAATTTTTACGATGCGCTGCGTAGGATAAATATTGGCGAAGATCTCCCCTTTAATGTATTCCAATTCATTTAAGCCCCGCACCGGCCCATTTTCGTCGTATACTTCGATTGTGCGCAAAAGTTTATAATTTTTCGGGTCCAAGAAATATAACTTAGCGCTTCCGTCGCTCATAATCAGATTTTTACCGTCAAAGGTAAGCCCCCACCCTTGAGTGGGATAGCTAAATTTCCCCAATAAGCGAAAAGTTTTCTTATCGTAGACAAAACCCAGGTGCGACTGGTAGGTTAGTTGTATGATTTTTCCGGCATTAATGGCAATGCCCTCGGCAAAATAGGCATCCGGCAGTTTGTATAAAGAAAGTACTTTGCCGCTTTCTAAGTTAACTTGGCGTAAGGTAGAATGCCCTTTAATGCCGGTGCTTTCATAAAGCGTGCCGTTTTCAAATACGAGCCCTTCAGTAAACGCCTCCTGATCATGCGGGTAGGCATTAACGATTTTATAGCTGTATACAGGTGTTTCTGCCGGAGCCCTTCCGGCAAGAAAAAAAATAATCACCAGAGCAAAAAATATCCGCGAGAAATTCATTATTACCCCTTTTTTTCCTGAAGTATTATACCATTTTTAAGCGCAAAGTTATTTACATTTTTCAAAGGGGGGGTATAATAGAAAATTAAGGCAGCGAATAATAGGGAGGGAAGCTTATGTTCGGGAATTTTTTACCTAAAGAATTCAATTTTTTTGACCTTTTCGAAAAACAGGTTGGTTACGCGGTAAACGCCGCCAGCTATTTTAAGGAGGTCGTTTCTAAAGGCAAGATGGATGAAGCCGCGTTGGAGAAGATTCAGGCCATCGAACACCAGGGTGATGAGGCAATGCACGATATTATCGAACAATTGAATAAGACCTTTATTACCCCATTTGACCGGGAAGATATCCATGCTTTGGCAAAAGAGCTTGATGACGTGATCGATATGATCAATACCATTGCCAGCAGGTTAGTGGTATATAAGCTCTCCGGAGTGAATAAGAACCTGGTTGATTTTTCCGGGATGATCGAAGAGTCGGCTAAATCAGTAGCTTGTGCAGTGAAGGGTTTAAGGAATATGAAGAACTCTCAGATTATCAAGGAAGCCTGCGTTGAAATCAACCGCCTGGAGAATGTCGGAGACAGTAAGAGGGACCGGGTACTTGCCGAGCTTTTTGAATCAGAGAAAGACCCGATTGCAGTAATCAAATGGAAAGAAATTTATCAGGATGCGGAAACCGTGCTGGATATTTGCGAAGATGTGGCGCATGTAGTTGGCTCGATCATGGTAAAACAGGCATAATGTATGACACTGGCAATAGTTTTTTTGATTGTTCTGGCATTACTTTTTGATTTTTTAAACGGTTTTCACGATTCGGCAAATTCCATTGCCACAGTAGTTTCTACGCGCGTCCTCTCCCCACGCTACGCTGTCATCTGGGCAGCATTTTTTAATTTTGTCGCCTTCCTTTTCTTCGGCCTTCACGTTGCCAATACCATCGGTAAAGGGATCATCGATATCAATATCATAAACCAGTCGGTAATTTTTGGGGCATTGGCCGGTGCCTGTGGGTGGAATATTATCACTTGGTACTTTGGCTTGCCTACCAGTTCCTCGCATGCGCTGATCGGCGGGATGATTGGCGCGGCATTGGTTAAAGCCGGGCCGGGATCTTTAGTTTGGAGCGGCATCCTTAAGACCGTAATTTTTATTTTTGTCTCTCCGATAGCCGGTTTGATTTTAGGTTTAAGCCTAGGGATTATCGTCTATCGCCTTTTTCGTAAAAGCGCCCCTTTAAAAGTAGACCACGTTTTTAGGAAAGGGCAATTAATATCAGCTGCTTTCTACAGTATGGGGCACGGCGGCAATGATGCGCAGAAAACTATGGGGATTATTGCCAGCCTGCTCTTTAGCGCAGGCATTTTAGGCGGGAAATTTTATATACCTCTCTGGGTGGTCATCGCCTGCCAGGGGGCAATTGCTTTGGGGACGATGTTTGGCGGCTGGCGGATTGTGAAAACTATGGGGCAAAAAGTTGCAAAATTAAAACCCGTAGATGGCTTTTGCGCTGAATCCGGAGCTGCCATTGTACTGTTTATCTCTTCAGCTTTTGGTATTCCGGTAAGCACCACGCATACTATTACCGGTTCGATTATGGGGATTGGTTCTTTGCGGCGCTTAAGCGCTGTGCGCTGGGGGGTTGCCGGACGGATTGTCTGGGCCTGGATTTTGACCATTCCCTGTTCCGCATTGATTTCTGCCCTGGCTTATTATTTGGCACGGATGGTCGTAAGATAATCGCGCAAATTATGCCAAAAATTCCTGATGAACAAAAATTAATCCTGCTCTGTGCCTCGCTTAGCCTCGAAGAATCCGCGCAAAAAGAATTAAACGCCTTATTAGCCCTGCCATTAGACTGGGAAAAAATAAAACAGATCGCCGAAAAAGAGAAACTCAGCCCCTTATTGTATGTAAATCTCGAAAAATTTAGCCAGTCAAACCATATTCCCTCGGGGACAATGGTTTCTTTGAAGCAAATCTACCTGGCAAACCTGCAACGAAATTTAGTCCTGGAAAAAGAAATTTTTCGCATTCTGGAATTAGCATCGGATAAGAAAATTAAGATTATCCTGCTTAAAGGCTTGGCGCTGGTCTATGCTTTATACAAGGACCATGCTTTAAGAATCATGGTTGATGTAGACTTGTTTATTGCCAGGCATGAGCTTTTGCCTTTAAAAGAAATTTTCCTTCAATCGGGATATCGAGCAAACGAGGAAACAGTAAAGCATTGCGTGCAGGAAGGCGAATATGAATTGATGTTTTCCAAAAAAGTTTTTAAGGAGCAGTATATTTATATCGATGTGCATTGGAAGCTCCTGCCTAGCAGGCCATATGTTTTGAGGCTGCCTATGGCCTGGGAGAGGGCGGAGCCACTTATTGCGGCAGGCCGTGAAATTTATAGCCTTTCAAAAGAGGATAATTTTCTTTACTTAACCTTGCATCTGCGCAGGCATATCCGGGATATTACTTTAAATTCGTTGGTAGATATCGCAGAATTATTGAAAAAACATGGGCAAATATTGGACTGGGATTATATCCGGGATAATGCGCGCAAAAACCACTTTTTTAATTCTGTGTATTTTGTGCTTTATCTTTGCCAGGAATTACTCAGGGTAAAAATCCCGGATTTAACCGCGTCAAAATTTAAAGTTTGCCCGGTAAAGAAGTTTTTATTAGGCGCAATCTTGAACCGGCAGAACTTTTTCTTTTTTAGAAGATGGAAAGGGGCGGTACTGCGTTTATTGCTTTTTGATAATCCGCTGGATTTTCTTCTCTACCTATGGAGGGTTTCATTTTATGAAAGGCATTTTTCCAGGTTCTTTGTCGGCAAGGCATAAGTTGCAGGGATATTCGTCGGGGGCCTTCTCGGTGATTTGCCTGTTCTTGGCTTTTTGGCTATCGTTTTTACCGGAAGCGCTTTATTCAAGCTGCAGTACGCCTATACTTATTATGCTGTTGATCGGGTTGGCTGTTTCTGTCTTTGCCGGAAGAATCGCCAGTTTCGGAACAAAAGACTTCTTAGTGGTCTTATTTTTGGCAATTCTTTCTTTTAATCTGATTTGGGTAAAAGATAGGCCCGCCGCCGCATCCTGTTTTGTCAAATTCGTTTTACCCGGCCCCATTTTGTACTTCTTATTTAAAAATGAATTCCCCCTATCGAAAAACAAAAAAGCATTCTTGGCATTATTTGGTGTTTTTGCCTTGATTGTGGCCGGGTTTGCCGTGGTCGAATTCATTCTTGACCGGAATCTGATTTTCGAAAAACTAATTTACAATGCTTTTTACCTGTTTTTTCTCTTTCAGCGCCGCGCAATGGCTACTCAGTCAGTGCCGCAGGTCTTGGGGGTTTTTCTTGGGGCGCTCTTGCCGCTTTTCTTCGAGGCATTTATTGCGGAAAGAAGGAAGAAGCAGCGTTTAATTGCCGGGATAATGACGATTACGATCGGCGCCGGGGTTTTTGTTACTTTTACCCGGGGAGTGTTTCTCGCTGTTTTGGCAGCATCTTTATTCTATGCCTTTTTCAAAAATAGAAAAATGTGGCGCCATATTATCCTGATTTTTGTGACCTTGGTTTTATTCTCTACGCTGATTACGAAATTCAATCCCACATCGCGGGTGGGCGCTGTATTTTTCAGGTTTAGTATCGGCATGTTAGTTGACTCCAATTCGCGCGCAAATAACTGGAAAATTGCGCTACAAATGGCTAAGGACCATCCTTTTGCCGGAGTAGGGCTGGCGCAATTCCGCTCATATTATGGTTTTTATAACCCTGAAATTAAGCGTGATTATGCCAAAATCGCCGATAATATGTACTTGACGATCTTGGCTGAAGGGGGAGTAATCGTTTTCCTTTCCTTTGTTTTTTTTATTTATATCTTAATGCGGGATGCCGTAAAATATATCCGGGCTAAGCGCAGCGATTCCGGCCTTGTTTTGGCGTTAAGTTCCGGGTTTTTGATTATCCTGTTTGCGATGGTTTATTTTGATGCTTTATTGTGGGTAGTGCCTTTATATATGTTCTGGATTTACTGCGGCTTGCTGGCTGCTTTGACAACAGGGATGAAGGAGTAGCAGATGTTAAGAGGAGGTTTACGCCGGATAATCAAGCTGTCTTTAATTTTCTTTATCTGTTGGATCTCTTTTGTGCCGGATCCGTTCCAGGCGCAGTATAAACTACAGCTTAATCTCGGATTAGGCATGCTTTTTCTGCTTTCTTTAATCGAACAGCGTTTTAATTTCCGGGAATATTTTTTAAATCCTTCGGCAGCGGTTCTGGGCGCATATTTCCTTTTGCTTTTGCCGGGAGCGTTATCTTCAAATCAGGCCTTTGTTTTTTATAAGGATTTCTGCCTTAGTGCCGCTTCGGTATTTTTTATCTTCCGGCAGGTAGCCAAATCAAAGGACTATCAGGAAATACTCTATTGTTTGGTAGTTTGCGCAGGGATCGTTTCGCTTTTAGGCATTCTAGAAATGTTTTTTAAAGCCAATCCTGTTTATCTGTATTTGTTGGATAATCCGTATTATCTACGCTTCATCGGCAAGAGAGTAATGTCAACTTTGGTGCATCCGAATATTGTGGGAGCATACTTGATCGGTTGTGCGCCCCTGGCGAATTATTTTTACCGTAACGCCCCAACTTACAGGCTTAAACTCTTTAACCTAGCTTGTTTTTGCCTGATTGTAGCGGGGATTATCTTAAGCTTTTCCCGCGGGACATGGTTTGCTGGTTTACTGATCTGCTCTTTCTGGCTCTGGCAAGTAGGCAAAAAGAAATGGATTTCTTATCTTTGGCTGGGTTGTTTGTTTTTTTCTATTCTGAGCGCATTCTCGATTTTTGGGCCAGGTTTTTCCAAACGCTTCGGGATAGTCAGGCTGTTTTATTATGTCAGATTTAGCCACAGGGCAAAGAATTATTTAATTACCTGGGATGTTTTAAAAAACCATCCTCTTGTGGGAATCGGATTAAATCATTACCGGGAATTTGCCGCAAATTTTACGCGTTATCGGCTTAATCCGGAAGTAAGAGTGCCGGACAGCATTTATCTTATGCATTTAGCAGAAACAGGCTTGTTGGGCTTTTTGGGATTAATGCTTCTTTTAGGTGTTGTTTTTAAAAAGGCATGGAAAAACCGCCAGAGCGCTTTATTTTTGGGCTTTTTGGGCCTGCTGATTAATATGGCTGCGTTTGACGGCTTATTATGGCAGACAACCTTTTATTTGTTCTGGATCTTCCTGGCGATTTTAAGCGTGACAGCAGGCGCCGGAGAGATGAGCGTAAAAAATAAATGAGAATTGCTATTATCGGTTCCCGGGGGATTCCTGCTTGTTACAGCGGGGTAGAGAGGAATATTGAAGAGACAGTAAAAAGGCTTTCTTTAAAGAATGCGGAATTTATTGTCTATGGCCATGCAGAGAATTTGCAGCGTGTTTTCAGAAAAAAAGAGCTTTTTCCCCGGGTGAACGTAATCGAAACTCCGACGTTAAAGAATAAATACCTTGCTACTTTTATCGCCTCATTTTTTGCCACTGCCGATGTATTGTTTCGTAAGGTAGATATAGTGCACTATCATTGCCTGGGGCCGTCGGTTTTTTCTTTTCTACCCAGGATATTTGGAAAAAAAACGGTAGTAACGATCCATGCTTTAGATTGGAAAAGAAAAAAATGGCCGTGGTTCGCAAAAATTTTTCTTTGGGCTTGCCAGTTCCCCGCGCTCTATTTTGCCGACAAAACGATCGTGGTTTCGAAAAATATGGAAAAAATGTTTGCCGGCAGAGCAACCTATATTCCTAACGGCATTAATTTAAAGGAAGCTACTCCGGAGATTGGGCCGCAGTACGCCGGATGGAAAAATGCCAAATTCATTCTGTTTTCCGGCAGGATCACCGAAGAGAAAGGCATAGATTGCCTGATTACGGCTTTTAAGGCGCTAAAGAGTGATTTTCAGCTGGTGATTGCCGGGGATGCTGCATTCGCGAAAAAATATTTAGAATATTTGAAAAGCATAGCAGGAGAAAATACGGTTTTTGTAGGGCAAGTTGACAGTAGGGCGCTAGATTTTTTTTATAGCCAGGCGTATCTGGCGGTTTTTCCTTCTGAGATTGAAGGGCTTTCTTTCTCGATGTTGGAAGCTGCTTCATTCGCTAAATGCTTGTTGGTAAGCAATATCCCGGAGTTCAAAGAAGTTTTAAAAGACGCAGGGGTTTATTTTCAGAAAGGCAATGCCCGGGACTTAAGAAATAAGCTTGAATATCTGATTAACCATCCGGAAGTGGTAAAGCAAAAAGGCCTGGAAGCAAAAAGAATTGCCGCTGGCTATAACTGGGATAATATAGTAGAATCTTTAGAAGGTATATATAGCCAATTGCTAAAATGAAAGCGGAAACAAAAACGAAAATCAGGAATTTAATGGGGTTTGTCCTGCTTTATAAAAGGCAAATCCTGGTGCTTTTCTTTCTTTCTTTTCTTTCCTCTCTGTTTTTTCTTATCGGCCCTTATTTTTCTAAGCTTTTTATCGATAAGGCATTCCTGGGAAAGGACCTGGGAAAATTTTTAAGCCTCTCGTTTTGGGGCGCCGTAGTATTTGTTTTTAGTACTCTATTCACGCTGGCAAGCGATATCGTGAAAAACCGCATCTCCGTAAAATTGCGCCTAAATTTATCCCATAAGCTGATCAGAAAATTCTTTTCCCAGGACATCTCTTTTTTCTACAGTAAATCTATCGGAGAAAACCTCTTCAGGCTGTCTGATACGGAAATTGTGGCTAATTTTTTGCTTGAACAATGCCCGCAGATCTTGTGCGATATCGTTAAGATGGTCATGATCCTGGGAATCTGCCTCTGGTTAAACCTGCGCATGACCGTCCTGTTGGTAATTTTAAGCCCGCTTTTTCTTATCCAGAGTTTTTACATCCAAAATAAACTACGGCCGATTTATGAAGAGATCTGGAGGTTCAGCGCCTATCTTTATAAAGAACTGAATGAGGCATTCTCCAAAATCCTGATTATTAAAGCACTGGGCCTGGAGAATTTTAAAAGGCACAGGTACCTTGATTCTCTGATCAAAAATATACGCTGGAGGATAAAAAGTTTTCGCTGGGGGCTGGTTAGCTCCATCACTTCCAGCTTTCTCTCCAAGGCAATTTTCGGAGTAATCACCCTCTACGGCGGATGGCTGATTATCAAGGGCGGCCTTACCTTGGGTAGCTACACAGCAGTAATGATCTACCTGACGCAACTAGGCGGCTTATTGGAATCGATGGGGTTTAGGTTACGGAATTTTGTACAGGAATCGGTTTCTCTGGAAAAGTTATTCGAGGTTTTACATGCACGGCCAAAAGTACGTGACCTGCCTCAGGCAAAAAGCGTAAAAAATGTGCGCGGAGAAATTATTTTTCAAGACGTCTGGTTCGGGTATCAAGAAAACGCCCCTGTTTTTAAGGGGTTAAATTTTCATATCCCGGCTTTTTCCTGGGCAGGGATTGTCGGCCCTTCGGGATGCGGAAAGACCACGCTTTTTAATTTGATCCTACGGCTGTATGATCCCTGGAAAGGGGAGGTTATTTTAGACCAGCAGGATTTAAAACTGATTAAAATCAGGGACTTAAGAGAAAATATCGCTATTGCCACTCAGCAGCCGTTTTTATTCGATGCTTCGATAAAAGAGAATATCTGCTATGGTTTAAAGGGGGTTTCTCAAGCGGAAATCGAAGATGCGGCGCGGATCACCTGTATTGACAATTTTGTCAGCCAATTGCCGGACAGATTTGATTCCCTGATTGGGGAAGATGCCTTTCGGCTCTCTCAGGGGTTTAAACAAAGGGTAGCTTTGGCAAGGGCAATTCTCAGGAAACCCAGGCTTTTAATTTTAGATGAAGCCACCTCTTCCGTAGATTCTCAGACCGAAGAGAAGATATTCAATAATCTTAAAGAACAGCGAGCAGGATTAACCACGCTGATTATTTCTCACCGCCTTTTTTCGGTAAAAGATGCAGATAGGATTTATTTTCTTAAAAAGGACAGCCAGATGGAAACCGGCACCCACAGAGAACTTTTGTCAGCCAGCCAGGATTACCGGGAATTTTTTCAAAATCAGACCGATTAAGGCGCTATAAAAGACAACTAAATCTTTAAATGGTAAACACAAGGGAGGTATAGATGTTTCAGAGAAAGAAAAAATGGTTAAGGCCAAAGATTGTTATTCTGGCCAGAGAAAGCCATAGGCAGGAGAATATACTGCGATCCTGCAAGTATGTATATCCTCTATCGGGCCCTGACGGTAAAGACTATGGATGTTATCATTTTTTCAATGAAAGATATTGCGGCGGCAATTGGTGTGACCAGATGGCAAACTCATAAAGGAATATAAGGGCGTTTTTCCTGGTAAGTAATTGATTTGCCGGAAAAAACCCTTTAAAATATCTTAATCTATTGTATAATATAGCAGTTAAGCGCCTTTTGAAATAAACAGGCCCATCTTTTGAGCTCTAGAGGTACCCAACAAGCATGTCTATTGAATATTCTGAGGTAAAACAACAATTTATCCTTCCGCGCCTTCCGCTCGAAGGAAGTTTGGATCTAACCTATCGCTGCAATAATAATTGCCGGCATTGCTGGTTACGGGTGGGTCCCGATGCCAAAGAAGCGAAAAATGAGCTTAGCTTAGCAGAAATCAAGAAACTGGTTTCCGATGCCAAGAAAATGGGTTGCCGCAGGTGGTCGATTTCCGGCGGGGAACCGATGTTGCGCAAGGATTTTACGGAAATTTTCGAATATATTACCAGTAATGCGAATTCTTATTCTATTAATACCAATGGTGCGTTAATTACGCCTAAAATCGCCAAGCTTTTAAAGAAAAAAGGCGCGAAAATGGTGGCGATTTACGGAGCTACCGCCGAAGTGCACGATCGCATTACGCGTAACCCCGGTTCATTCGAGCAGACCATGCGTGGGTTTCGCTATCTTAAAGAAGCAGGCGCCGGTTTTATCGTGCAGTTGATCCCTATGCGCGATAATTACCATCAATTTCAGGAGATGGTTAAATTAGCCGAATCTCTAAGCAAGCATTACCGTGTGGGAGCTGCATGGTTGTATCTTTCCGCTTGCGCAGACAAAAAAATAAATGAGGAAATTATCCGCCAACGCTTACCTGCCAAAGAAGTCATTGAGCTAGACAAGCCGGATTTATCATATGAAGACCAGATGCACCGCGAAGCTGGCCACCGCTATTGCCATGACAGCAAGGAAGAATATCTTTTTGGTTCTTGTGTAGCGATGCGCAGGGATTTTCATGTCGATCCTTACGGAGGAATGACATTCTGCTGCTTTTTAAAGGATCCAAAGATGCGCTATGACCTGCGCAAGGGCACCTTCGAGGAAGGATGGGAAAATTTTATTCCTTCGTTAGGAAAAAAAATTAAAGTTACCAAAGAATATGAAGAGAACTGCGGGTCCTGCGCGCAGCGGCAGAATTGCCGGATCTGCCCGGTATACAGTTACCTGGAACATGGCAGATACGACGCAAAAATAGATTATCTTTGTGATGCGGCCAGGGAGAATGAAAAATTCAAGGAGGATTGGATAATGACCCACCGACGCTATTTTAATATCGCAGATATTACCATTCAGGTAGAGGCAGATGTTCCGATGGATGGAAAGACCTTTCATCCTAAATTCAACTTATTTGCTACTGACAAGCCCGGCAAGGATATCGTCAGCATCAGGCACCATTTTTCGCTTCCGGAATTAAAAGAAAAAGAATTGGGCAAGGAATTTTACCGCAAGCCTCCCTGGGCAGTTTATAAAAATAATTCTTCCTGGATATATTTAGGCATCTCGCCCCAGGCAGAAGATAAAAGTTTGCACCGGGTTGCTGTTTTTAATCATGACCATACCAGCGCCAGGATCTACAATACCGAAGACGAATATTTCCGTAAAGGGGATTTGCATTCTTTGACTCTCTTTCCTACGGATCAGATTTTGATTGCGCGCATTTTGGCGGACAGGCAAGGCTGTTATTTGCATGCTTGCGGAGTCGACCTTAACGGCAAGGGTTTGCTTTTTGTCGGCCACTCCGAAGCCGGAAAAACTACCATGGCGAATATTTTGAAAGACGACGCGCAGATACTTTGTGATGACCGGATTATCGTGCGTAAATGCAAAAATGATTTCAAGGCATACGGTACCTGGAGCCACGGGGACTGCCCCACGGTTTCCGGGAAATCCGTTCCGCTTACGGCTTTGCTTTTTCTGGAAAAGGCCAAGGAAAACAGGCTGATCCCTCTTAAGGATAAAAATGAGGCGACAAAGAGGGTTTTAAGCTGCCTGATCAAGCCTTTTGTCACTACGGATTGGTGGGATAAAACTTTGGTCCTGGTTGATGATATCGTAGAAAATGTCCCCTGTTATATTCAGAGGTTTAATAAAGATAAAGAAATCGTGGGGATTTTAAAAAAATTATGAAGAACGAATCTTACGTTTCAATAGTAAATGCAAGTGCTCCGCAATTTAGTAAAGGCAGCGGCCCGGTTTTAGGCTGGTTGGATATCGAGTTGACGGAACGCTGTAATAATAATTGCGTCCATTGCTGTATTAATTTATCCAAGGATGACCCTGCGGCCAAAAAAAGAGAGCTTTCGACGCAAAGGATCGAAGAGATCCTTAAGGAAGCCGCGGATTTAGGGTGCATGACCGTCAGGTTTACCGGCGGAGAGCCGTTTTTAAGGGAAGATTTCAAAGAGCTTTACATTTTTGCCCGTAGGCTGGGGCTAAAGGTGATGATTTTTACCAACGCCACGCTGATTACCCCAAAATGGATAGAATTATTTAAACATATTCCTCCTATGGAAAAAATGGAAGTGACTGTTTATGGAATGAAAGAAAAATCCTATGAAGCAGTGACCCAGGTAAAAGGGTCTTATGCGGCTGCTTTTCGCGGGATCAATCTTTTATGGGAAAACAAAGTCCCTTTTGTGGTAAAAGGCGCTTTGCTCAATGAGAATAAGAATGAAATCGAAGAATTCGAAGCCTGGTCAAAAAAGATCCCCTGGATGGATAACCGTCCGCCGTCATATTCGATGTTTTTTGATTTACGCTGCAGGCGGGATGCCAAGAGCGAGCAGATTAAAAAATTAAGGCTTTCTGCAGAAGAGGGCTTGGGAGTTTTGACCCGGAAAAAAGACGAATATATCAAAGGCATGCAGGAATTCTGCTCTAAATTTATGCGCGCATCCGCAGATAACCTTTTTTCCTGCGGCTCCGGCAATTGCAGCGGGTGCGTAGATGCTTACGGTTTTTTCCAGCCCTGTATGATGTTGCGGCATCCGCAAACTACCTATGACCTATCTAAAGGGACATTGGAAGACGCAGTGACTAATTTTTTCCCTAAGGTCCGGCAAATCAGGGCGAAAAATAAGGATTATTTGGATCGTTGCGCCCGTTGTTTTTTAAAAGGGCTTTGTGAGCAGTGCCCGGCAAAATCCTGGTCGGAATACGGCACGCTGGATACGCCGAGCGACTATCTTTGCCAAATTGCCCATGCCCAGGCAAGGTTTTTAGGGTTAGTGGGAGAGGACGAACGGGCTTGGGAAGTGGAGAATTGGAAAGAAAGAATCGATAATTTGTGTGCGAGGAAAATATAGGAGGGTGGTATGGAGAAAAAGGTGAGCATCGAAAAAGTTTATAAACCCAGTGAAGATGTGGTAGCGCGGCAGGTACAAGGAGAATTTATCATTATCCCTATCACCAGCGGAATCGGCGACCTGGAGGATGAAATATTTACCCTGAATGAAACCGGGAGGGCGATCTGGGACAGGATGGATGGTAAAAAAACATTAAAAGTAATTGCCAAAGATTTAAGCAGCGATTTTGAAAGCGGTACAAGCGACATAGAACAGGATATTCTTGGGTTTACCCAGGAGTTAATGAAAAGGAATATGCTCGTTGAAATTGGAAAATAGGTCAGAATTTTGTGTTGTCAGCGATGAAGAGTTATTTCTTTCCGGCAAGGCGCTATCTGAGTTGATGCTGGCAACATTGGAAAAAAGGGCGTTTTTCCGTTTTCAGGTAAAAGGTTTTAGCATGTCGCCTTTTATCCGTGACGGGGATATTGTGACGATTTCACCCTTGTCCAGCGCAAAATCGGTTTTTGGAAAAGCAGTTGCTTTTATTCATCCTTGCGCGGAAAAGTTGATTATCCACAGGGTGATCAAAGATTTTCCGGAACATTACCTGATTAAGGGGGACAGCCTTTTTTATCCTGATGGTTTTATCCCTAAAAAAAATATGCTGGGGTTTGTTTCGAAAATCGAGCGTAACGGCAAAGCCGTGCGCTTAGGGCTAGGTAAAGAACAGACCTTGATTGTTTTTTTAAGCCGGGAAAGAATCCTTCCTACTTTGGTCTGGTGCTGGAGAAGGATCCCCATTAAAATCAGAAAGGTCCTTAAACCTATACTATGATGGAAGAAGAAAAACCGCAAAACAACGAAATGTTTGTTTCCAGCATGTCATTGCCTGAATTCCCGGTCTGGGAAAAAATGCGCAACCAGCGCAATGTCATTTCATTTGATTTGGAACTGACCGCCCGCTGCAACAACGATTGCCGGCACTGCTACATTAACCTGCCTCAAAACGATTTAGAGGCGAAGAAAAAAGAAATCCCTTTAGAGCAGATCAAGGCAATCGTCGACCAGGCAGTTTCCTTGGGCGCACTCTGGTGTTTGCTTACCGGAGGAGAACCGCTTTTGCGGGAAGATTTTTTTGAAATCTATATGTACCTTAAGAAGAAGGGGTTGTTTATTTCGGTTTTTACCAATGCCACGCTGATTACGCAGAAACACATCGATCTTTTTAAAAAATACCCTCCCCGGGATATCGAAGTAACGGTATACGGCGTTACCGAAGCAACATATGAAAAGGTAAGCAATAAAAAGGGCTCTTTTAAGGCTTTTATGCGGGGCTTGAAGATGCTCCTAGATAACGGGATTAAGGTGCGCTATAAGGCAATGGCAATCCGCTCCAATGTGCATGAGCTGCCTTTAATTTCCGAATTTTGCCGGGAGAGGACGAAAGATTATTTTCGCTTCGATCCGTTTTTGCATTTGCGCTTCGATGCAAATCCAAAGCGCAACGAAGAGATTAAATCCGAACGGCTTTCTCCGAAAGAAATCGTAGCGATAGAAAAAGCGGACGATGAACGCTACGGGGCTTTAAGGAAGGGCTGCAATGAATTGATCAACCCGGAATTCGAGCATTTTAATTGCAATCATCTTTTTCATTGTGGAACCGGTAACGGTAGTTTCACGGTCAGTTACGAAGGGTACTTCCGCCTTTGTTCTTCATTATGGCATCCGCAGTGCATCTGCGATTTAAAAACAGGAGATTTAAGCCAGATTTGGGAAAAATTCGTGCTGCAGGTCAGGGACCTGCGTTCGGATAATAAAGCATTTTTGGATAAGTGCCGCAAGTGTTCATTGGTTAATCTTTGTATCTGGTGCCCTGCCCATGCGCATTTAGAAACTGGGAAGATGGATACCCCGGTAGAATATTTCTGCGAGGTTGCTCATGCCCGCGCAGAAATGATTGACGGCTCCCCGCATAAATAAATTCCGTTCAGCTTTAGTTAAAAAAAGAAAAATAGGGAGGACTTTAATGATTACAATCGAAGATTTTCGAAAATTGGAATTAAGGGTCGCCAAAATCAAGGAAGTCCTGGATCATCCGAATGCGGATAAGCTTTATCTTTTGACTTTGGACTTAGGCGATAGGCAGAAACAGGTTGTGGCAGGCATCAGGGCCTATTATCAAAAAGAAGACTTAGTCGGGAAATTAGTGGTAGTCGTAGATAATTTAGAGCCGGCGATCTTACGGGGAGTGGAAAGCCAGGGGATGATCCTGGCTGCTTCCGATGAAAACGGGATTGTGGTAGTTAGCCCGCAAAAAGAGGTTAAATTAGGAAGCGTCGTAAAATGATAGAGCAATTTGTCCCTCAGGAAATTTGTTTAAAATGCCAAGGCTGCTGCAGGTTTCGGGAGGAGAATTCCGTCTGGGCGCCCTGCCTTTTGGACGAGGAAGTACAGGCGCTTTTAGAGAAAGAAAATTTGCCTGCCTGCACGATTTCTTTGAATAAAAGGATCAATCCTGTTGCTAACCCCGAGGGGGAAGGTTTTATCTGCCCGTTTTTAAATAGGCAAAACCAATGCCGTATCTATTCCTGCCGGCCGTTTGAATGCCAGCTGTATCCGTTTTTAATCAATTTACGCAATAAAAAAGTGCTCTTGACCGTAGATTTGAATTGCCCTTACGTCAAAGAAAATTTAAAGAGTAAAGAATTCAAAGATTACAGCGAATACCTGGCCGCTTTCCTTGACTCTCCGGAGCAAAAAAAGATTTTACACGAAAATCCCCAGCTCCTTGTTGCTTACGAAGAAGTTTCCGAAATTATTGAATTAAATATTGAGGATGAAACTAAATAGGCTGACACTCCGGAATAAGTCACTTGTCGAGCGTTTTTTAAAACTATCCAGCCACGAGCTTGCTGTTTATTCTTTTGCCGATATTTATATCTGGAAAGGGTTGTTCCGGATATATTGGGCTTTAGTTCAAGAGAGCCTCTGCATTTTTTTTAAGGACAATTTCGGTATATTTTTATACCTGGGGCCGCTCACAAAAAAATTAACCCCCGGTTTGGTCCAGGAGATTTTTAAAACACTGGATGGATTGAACAAAAACAAGGAAATTTCCCGCATCGAAAACGTAGAAGAGAAGGATTTGGATTTTTACCGCTCTCTGGGGCTATCTATCGAAAAGAAATCCTCTGATTACCTTTGTGCGCGCAGTGACCTGGCAGAATTAAAAGGGAATAAATTTAAATCTAAGCGTTCCAGCAAAAACTACTTTTTAAAGCATAATGAATTTCAAGTCGATAGCCTCAAGAATTCTCATCGCAATGAATGCCTTAATTTATATCACGCCTGGGCAAAGCAGCGCGCTAAACTAAATTGCGATCATGTTTATCAGGGAATGCTGGAAGATAGCTTTAGTGCTTTAAAAGTTTTGTTGCGTAATTTCGATTCACTGGGCTGTGAAGGGTTGGTAGTGAAAGTCAGAGGAAAGGTGCGTGCTTTTACCGTAGGCTATAAATTAAACCGGCAAACATTTTGCGTCCTCTATGAAGTGGCTGACCTTTCTTTTAAGGGGATAGCGCAATTTATTTTTCAGGAATTCTGCGTTCGGGCAAAAAATTTTAAATATATCAATGTAATGGATGATTCCGGTTTAAAAAATCTTGAGCAGGTAAAATTTTCTTACAAGCCGCTCAGGCTGATTCCCGCGTTAATCGTGAAAAAAAATGGACAGGCTAATTGAAGAAGTAGAATTCACTATTTTTGATACGGAAACTACCGGATTAGAGCCGCGGGCAGGAGACCGGGTGGTAGAGATCGCGGCAATCAGGTTTAAGGGAGAAGAAAAGCTGGCTGTTTTTTCCTCCTTGGTTAATCCGGAAAGAGAAGTTTCTCCTGGGGCCTTCGCGGTAAATAAAATCAGTAAAGAAATGCTTCGGGATGCGCCGAAGATTACAGAGGTAATGCCGGAATTCTTGAAATTTATCGCAGGCAGCTGTATTTGTTCCTACAATGCCTCTTTTGACCTGGAATTCATGCAAAATGAAGCCAGGATTATTAAAAGTGAATTTCCTAAAGAGATCATTGTCCTGGATATTTTAAAAATGGCGAGAAGGCTCTTACCTAAATTAGAGCGCTATGCGCTTTGGTTTGTGGTGCAGCATTTAGGAATCAAGCAGCAACAGCAGCACCGGGCGCTTTCCGACGTAGAGATTACCTGGTTGGTTTTTAAACACTTAAAAGAAAAGTTGATTTCCCAGGGGGTAAGCGATTTTAGGAATTTTTCCCGCCTTTTTTCGCTTAACCCGCAATTCCTGCAGGACTTAAATGCCCAGAGAATCGCTGAAATCGAGGAAGCAATTGCCCGGGAAATGAAATTAAAGATTAAATACCTTTCTTCGGTAAATGCCCAGGTTACGGAAAGGCAGGTAACTCCTAGGGAAATCAAGCAGGAAAGAGGAGTCAGCTATGTTATCGGTTACTGTTCTTTACGCAATGAGGAACGTTCTTTCAGAATAGATGGCATACTTCATTTGGAAATCGTATAAGCCAAAATTCGACCCTGCAGCTATTTTTAAGCGGCTCTGCGGTTATCCTGATTTGTTTTTTTTGGATTCCGGGTTGGCCAATCGCGAGAGCGCAAGGTATTCTTTCCTGGGATTTGAGCCGTTCCTTAAGATAAGATTAAAAAGAAGCCATGACCCTTTCCGGGAATTGGCTAAAGCAAGCCGGGAATATTCATTAGAGGCGCATCCCGGAGCTCCGCCTTTTATCGGTGGCGCAGTGGGCTATATGGGGTATGATTCGGGAGGCATTTTTAATTTTTATAATACGGTAATTGCCTTAGATAATTTTACGCGCAGGATTTTAATTTGCTGTACGGGTTTTCCGGAAAAGAACGCTTCTTTAGCCAAAATTTTGGCAGAATCGAATTTAGATAAAGCGGAAAAAATAATCTTTGCAACAAATGTTACGCGAGAGAATAAAAAACAAGCGCCTCAAGCTAGCCAATTGGAATCTAATTTCAGGAAGGCCGATTACCTGGCTGCGGTAAAAAAGGCGAAAGAATATATCCGGCAAGGGGACATTTATCAGGTTAACCTTTCCCAGCGTTTCTTTGCCCGGACAAACCTATCGGCAGCAGAAATTTATTTACGTTTAAGAAAATCAAGCCCTGCGCCTTTTGCCGCGTATTTCGATGCCGGGGACCATCAGATTTTAAGTTCTTCTCCGGAGCGCTTCCTGAAATTGTCCCAGGGGAAAGTAAGTACGGTTCCCATGAAAGGCACGCGGCCGCGCCATTTAGACGCCAAAAAAGATAGAGCCTTGAAGCTGGAACTTTTAAAGAGCGCTAAGGATAAAGCAGAATTGACTATGATCGTGGATTTGGAAAGAAATGACTTAGGAAGGGTATGCGATTATAATTCGATCAAGGTAAGTAAATTAAGGCAGTTAGAAGCTTACCGTACGGTCTACCAGACTACCGCTACTATTGAAGGCAGGCTTTTTCGCGATTGCGACAGGTTCGATCTTTTACGCGCTTGTTTTCCTGGCGGCTCTATCACCGGATGCCCGAAAATCCGCGCCATGGAGATAATCAAAGAACTGGAGCCTAATAAGCGCTTGGCTTATACGGGCGTCTTAGGCTATTTGAGTTTTTGCGGCAGGATGGATTTTAATATTCTGATCAGGACAATTTTAAAAAGAGGAAATAATCTTTATTTCTGGGCCGGCGGAGGCATCGTTGCGGATTCTAAGCCTTTAGAGGGGTATCAAGAAACCCTGGTGAAGGCTAAAGGCATATTAGAGGCGATTTATGGAGATTAAGAAGATTAGCGGGCTATTCGAAACTATGCGTTGCTTGCGGGGGAAAATTGTGCATTTAGATTGGCACCTGGAACGCTTGAGGCTATCGGCTAAGTTAATCAATTTAAAACTGCCTGTCAGCCGCAGGCAGTTAGAGAATGAAATTTATGCCACAGTTAAGCTAAACTGTTTAAACGATGCCCGGGTGCGAGTAGTCCTCGAGGCAGCCCCTTCCGGAGCAGAGATTTTTGTTTCTGCAACAGCGTATCAGCCATTTTCAGCGCAAAGATACCAAAAAGGCTTTTCCGCGATAACTTCATCTTTACGCCAGGATGAACGTTGTTTGTCTGCGCGCATCAAGTCCACCAATCGTGCACTTTATAATTTAAGTTTGCAGGAAGCAAGGAAGAAAGGCTTTGATGAGGCGATTATCCTGAATCAGCGCGGCAATATCTGCGAAGGTGCGAGGAGCAATATTTTCTTTCGCTTAAGTGGTGAGCTTTTTACGCCTGCCTTAGCTAACGGTTGCCTGCCCGGAGTAATCCGTAGATTAATTTTTGATTTTGCCAAGAAAGACGGGCTAAATATATACGAAGGTAATTTTACCCTGGAAGATTTAGCAGCTTGCAATGAAGCGTTTTTGACTAATTCTCTGATGGGGGTTATGCCTTTGACGCGTTTGGGGGCGAAATCAATTTCCGGAGGCAAAGCCGGCCGGGTAAGCAGAAGGTTTCTGAACAGATACCAGCTTTTATTACGAAAATGAAACTAAAAAAAATACCTCTGCCATTTGCAGCGGATAAAGCAGTGCTTGGTTTTGGGGCGCAAACTAAAAATACCCTTTGTTTTGCCCGGGGCAGGGCCGCTTTTCTTGCTACAGCGCACAATGATTTAAGCGACCCGGATGATTTGACAGTTTTTGAAAAAGAGGCAAGGTATTTTTTGCGCCAGAAACCAAAAATTATTGCTTATGATTTGCATCCGGATTATCAATCCAGTAAATTCGCCTTAAGCCTGGGCCGCGGGAGTTATAGTTTTTTTGCGGTGCAGCACCATCACGCACATATTGCCGCTTGTATGGCGGAAAATGGCTTAACTAACCGTAAAATTATCGGGGTAGCTTTTGATGGTACGGGGTTAGGCAGCGATAATTCGATCTGGGGCTCGGAATTCCTGATTTGTAATTACGGGAATTATCAGAGAAAGGCGCATTTGAAAGAGATCCCGCTATTAGGGGGAGAAAAAGCTGTTTTAGAGCCCTGGAGGTTAGTCTGTGCTTGGGATAATTGCGCAGTTTTGCCTGCACAGTACCAAAAACAATGCCGTATCTTAAGAAAACTCATGCAGCAAAGGCTAAATACGCCCTCAGCAAGCAGCATGGGCAGGCTTTTTGATGCGGCAGGATGCCTGATTTTAAAAAAATATCAGGTCGCAGAAGAAGCAGAATTGCCGATTGAACTAGAAAGGGCCGCTTCTTGCTATGCCGGTAAGGCAGCAGAGTATAAATTTACGATTCAAAAAAAACAAGGGCAATATATCATTGACCCCACAGCTATTTTCAGGCAAATCCTGGAAGATTTAGAGAAGCGTAAACCAAAAGATGAAATTGCCTTCCGGTTTCACTGCACAATAGCGCAAATGATCGCAAAAACCTGCCTAAAATTACGCAAAGAAAGCGAGATTGATCAGGTAGCCCTCTCCGGGGGTGTTTTTCAAAATAAGCTTTTACTTGGCTTAACTTTGGAGTTATTATGTAAGCTTAAGTTCAAAGCAATAACCCACCAGAGCTTATCGAGCAGCGACGTTTCCATATCCTTAGGCCAGGTGGCAGTAGCTGCCCATTCGAGGGAATAAGATGTGTTTGGCTATCCCCATGAAAATAAAACAGATTAAGGGCGAATTTGCCGAGGTAGAGACCGGAAGGCTTACCCGTAGAATAAATATTTCTATGCTCCCTCAGGCAAAAGTAGGCGACTATTGTTTGGTACACGCAGGTTTTGCGATCCAGAAAATTGATCCGCAAAAAGCGAAAGAGACTTTAAGGCTGATAGATGAAATACGTTGATGAATTCCGTAATTTAAGATTGGCAAAGAGAATAGCAGCCCAAATCCGGCGGATTATGCCCGCAGGCCGAATAAATCTTATGGAGGTCTGCGGTACGCATACTCAGAACTTCTGCAGGTTCGGTTTGGATAAATTGCTGCCGAAAGGCCTAAGGCTTATTTCCGGGCCGGGATGCCCGGTCTGCGTTAGCCCGGTAGAATACATTGATAATGCGATTTTTCTGGCCAGGGAAAAACAAGCTATTATTGCTACTTTCGGCGATATGTTGCGTATCCCCGGAAGTAAATCCAGCCTGGAGCAGGAACGGGCAAATTCTGCCCGGGTAGAAATAGTTTATTCGCCACTGGAAACTATCAACCTGGCAAAAAAGAACCCCGGGAAAAGGATAATTTTTTTGGCAGTAGGCTTTGAAACTACTGCTCCGACAATTGCCGCTACGATTTTGCAGGCGCGAAAAGAAAAAATAAAGAACCTTTTTTTCCTTTCCTCCTTAAAGCTTATTCCTCCTGCTATGGAATATCTGCTTAAGGATAAAAGGCTTAAACTTAATGGTTTTCTTTGCCCGGGGCATGTAAGTGCGATTATCGGCACAAGGCCATATGCCTTCATCCCAAAAAAATTTAAGGCCGCCTGCTGTATTGCCGGTTTTGAGCCTTTGGATATTTTAGAAGGATTGTATCTATTGTTACGCCAAATAGTTGAAAATAAACCCCGGGTAGAAAATCAATACCGGCGTGTGGTGACCGCCCAGGGGAACATTCAAGCGCAGAAAATCATGCGTAAAGCCTTTGTGCAAAGCGACAGCATTTGGCGTTCATTGGGAAGAATCCCCGATAGCGGGTTAAATTTGGCTAAAGAATTTACGGACTTTGACGCGCAAAAAATTTTTAAGATCAGGCGCATTACGCCAAACGCTTTACGCCTTACGAAGTGTAAATGCAGCGATATCTTAAGAGGATTAGCTTCTCCGTTAGATTGCCCGTTATTCAAAAACGCCTGTCGGCCGGAGCAGCCGGTCGGGCCTTGTATGGTTTCTCGAGAAGGAGCTTGCAATGCGTATTATCGATACCGTTAAGTTAAAGTTAGTTTTATTTTTGTCTTTGAGTTTGTTATTTTTGGGTTGTAAGCAAATTAAAGACGATAGTCAAGCGCAAGAATATACCAAGATCTCCCAGCAGTATTACCAGCAGGCAATTTCTGCCTATAAGAGTTTAATCGCCCAAGGAAAAGACTTGGACCGAATCTATTTCGAGTTAGGGAAATTGTATTTTGCGCACGGTGATTATAACAACGCGATCCTGGAATTAAAACATTCGCAGTCTGAGGCAGCAAAAAAATACCTGGCAATCGCCTATTATTACGCGTCGAATTTTAGCGAAGCGCTCGACCTTTTTAGTAAAGACGGCTTTCTCGATGATGAAAGCAGCTACTACTATGGCTTGACTGCGGAAAAACTCAACTTATTTGATACGGCATTAAAGGCTTATCAAAAAATCGCTGCGGGAAAATTTAAGCTATTGGCACAGGGGCGCGTTGATTCTATCGAAATGCAATCGAGTTTGGCGAATATCAAAGAAGTCAGCCCTGAAGTCAGCCGCATCATAGAACAAGCGCCTTCGGAGAAAGAATACCCTCAGGCAGGAGGGATTATCCTGCTCTCCGATGAAAAAATCAAGGTTACGCAGGACGCAAAAGAAATTTCGGAGCTGCATTATTTGGTCAAGATCCTTAATGAAAGAGGCAAACAAAACTACGCCGAAAGCCAGATCGACTATGATTCCACCTTCGAAAGGATAGAATTGGATTATGCCCGCACTATTAAGCCGGACGGGACTGTGGTTGAGGTCGGCTCCCGGCATATCCGCGATGTTTCCAAATACCTGAATTTCCCGCTTTACAGTAATGCCCACGTTTATATTATTTCTTTTCCGGAAGTAACCGAAGGCGCAGTGATCGAGTATAAGGTAAAAATCATCCGTAACCAGCTGATTAATAAAAAAGATATTGTCTTAGGTTTTCCCGTGCAAACGGCCGACCCGATATTACTTGCGGATTTTAACTTGGAATTGCCAAAAACTTTGAAGCTGCAAAGAAAGATCCTCAACGAAAAATTCAATGATTTTGGCGCAGATTTAAGCCCCAAGGTAAGCGAAGAAAGCAACAGGGTAGTTTACCATTGGCAATTTAAAAAAATCCCGCAAATCCTGCCGGAAGCAAATATGCCTCCGGAAGTGGAAATCAATCCTACGATAATGCTTTCGACTTTTGGCAGTTGGCAGGAAATTTTCGATTGGTGGTGGGGGCTGGCAAAAGATAAAATCCGGGCGGATGACGCTATCAAATCCAAGGTCCGGGAATTGATTAAGAACCAAAAAGACCCCGAAGGAAAAATCAGGCAGATCTATAATTTTTGCTGCCAGGAGATCCGTTATGTGGCCGTAGAATATGGCCAGGCCGGATATGAGCCGCATTTCGCCGTAGATACTTTTAAAAATAAATACGGCGATTGTAAAGATAAAGCCATTCTTTTGGTAACTATGTTAAGGGAAGCCGGGTTCTCGGCATGGCCGCTCTTGATTTCGACCAAGGAATATTATAACTTGAACGATGATTTTCCTTCGATGTTATTTAATCATGCTATCGCAGCGATTGCTTTGGGCGGAAAAACCGTATTTATGGATTCAACAGCCCAGACCTGTTCTTTTGGGGACCTGCCCCAAGGAGACCAGAACCGCAAGGTGCTTATTTTTAAGCCGGAAGGGTATTCTATAGAGCCTACCCCCATGTTTGCTGCAGAGCATAACCTGGTAAAGCAGAGCCTGAAAATTTCGGTGAAGCCCGATGAGAGCATTTTTGCGCAAAAGACGAATTCGACATTTGGTATTTACGACCAGGCGCAACGGTACTGGCTGCTTTATACTCCGCCGGAGCTTATTGCCGAGGCGCTAAAAGAAAAAATCCAGGATATTTCCATCGGAGCAAAACTCGGCGATTATCAGATTAAGAACCTGGATGACTTGAATACTCCCGTAGAATTGGACTATTCTTTTAACGGGCCGGAATACTTGATCGTCGCGGGGCCCTTAAGAATTTTGCCTGCACTGGCCAGTTTAGACACTTCTTTGGTTGCCAGGGATAAACGTAAATACCCGATCGACTTCGGTTCTCCGGAAACCAAAGAATCGGATTTCGAGATTGCAATTCCGGGCAATTTTGCTATAAAATATATACCGGAAACGATCAATGAAGATAGCCCCTGGATAAGGTTTAATATCGCCTACAGCCGGCAAGGGAATAAACTTTTAGTCAGCCAAAGAGTCGCTTTAAAACAGGAATACGTAAAAGAAGCGGATTACCAGGATTTTAAGGCTTTCTTCGAAAATTTAGCGAAAAAAATCAAACAAAGGGCAATTTTAGAAAAAATCAAATGATCTGGCGTAAAAAACAATCTGTCTTTGCGGACCGCAGAAAATACATCAGGCTCGATACGGTATTTCCCGTACAATTTGCCTTAGTCGGCAGGGACCGTTGGGATATTTTTCTTTCCGACTGGCTGCAAGGGTTTACGCGCAACGTCAGCCAAGATGGGTTATGCCTGGAAATAAATAACCTTTGCGCGGAGTGGGTGGTCGTATTACGCCAGCAGCGCGCGGATTTATCTTTAAAAATCGAACTTCCTTTTCTGGATAAAGAGATTCCCGCAGTAGGCAGGATTGCCTGGATGGAGGAACCCTCGCAGGGCATAGAGAAATTCCTGGTAGGTGTGCATTTCGAAGAGATGGATGAAAAGAAAAACATGCTCTTCATACGCTACGCCAGGGCAAAAAAACTTTTTCTTCCTGTTTCCCTGGGTTTAATTGCGTTCCTGGCATCGGTTTTTGTCATGGGGACCTGGTTGAATATAAAATTGATTAAAGGTAACCGCGCTTTGGTGCATCAATTGGTAGGTATTGTCCAGGAATCGAGCATTGCCAAGCAAAAAGTAAAGGAGTTGGCACGCCAGCGCGCGCAGTTGGAACTGGAAATCCAGAATTCCGATTCCAGGCTGCAAGTCTTGTTGGAAGAGGAGAAGAAATATTTAGGAGTTCCTAAAACAGCGGATAAGAAAAAATTCGAACAAAGAAAAGCGGAAATTTTTTCCCTCGTCGACAAATTATCCGCCGATAAAGAAAGGTTGCAGGCAGAATTAATCGCAGTGCAGAAAAAAGAGAACGGTGTTGCAGAGGAATTGTTGCACCTGGATAAGAAAAAGGCGCAGCTGGAAAAAGCCAACCTGGAAAAGATGTACCAGTGGCTCAAGAAACGCCAGGATGGCTCTACGGGGCTGGTGATCAGTTTTGAAGGCGAAAGCAATATTAAGAATTGGGCGTTTATTTACGATCAATCTTTGGCGCTCCAGGCCTATACTAATTTTGCGGATTTCGAAAGGGCGCAAATGATCCTGGATTTTTTTGCGCAAAAGGCCAAAAGAGTGAACGGCATGTTTATGAACGCTTACTATGCGGAAAGCGGCTCTCCGGCAGAATTATCCGTGCAAAGCGGGTCAAATCTTTGGCTGGGGATTGGTATATTGCAATATACCAAAAAAAGCCAGGATAAAACTTATTTGGGATTAGCTGAAGAGATTGCCCGCGCAGTGATCGGCCTCCAGGATAGCGACGGAGGCATCCGTGGAGGCAGGAATATCGAATGGTTCGCCGCGGACCATAATCTTGATGCTTACGCGTTTTTCAATATGCTCTATAAAATTACCGGCAAGCAGGAATACCGTACGGCAGCAGACAGCGTATTGAAATGGTTGTTAAAACATGTGTATGAACAATCCGATGCAGCGATCAAAAAAGAAAAATCCGGTGCCATTATCGCCACCGATACCTATGCCTGGTCTATTGCCGCCATTGGCCCGGAAAAACTGGAAGAATTAGGGATTAACCCGGAGAGGATTATTGAGTTAGCGCAAGAATTTTGCAGCGCTGAAGTAGTCTTTTGCCGGCCCGAAGGCTACAGCGTTAAATTAAGAGGTTTTGATTTTGCCCCGGAGCAAAATTTAGCGCGAGGAGGAGTGATTTCTTCGGAGTGGACCGCGCAGATGGTCGTCGCCTATAAAATTATGTCGGAATACTATTATAAAAAAGGGCTTAAGGCCAAGGGCCATCTTTATGAAATGAAAGCAGATGATAATCTGGCAACTCTGGAAAAAATGACGATCTCCAGCGCCCATTCATCCGGGCAGAGCTGTTTGCCTTTTGCCACGCAGAGTTTTGTCGATACCGGGCACGGATGGATGACGCCCAAGGGTAATTCTACGGGGTGTGTTTCCGGCACTGCCTATACGATTTTTGCCTACTATAATTATAATCCGTTGGAAGCTTAAGCAATGCAAAAAATTTTAAGCTCTTTTTATAAAAAGCTCTACCGCTATTTCGGGCCGCAACACTGGTGGCCGGCTAAAAGCCCTTTTGAAGTAATGGTCGGCGCGATCCTTACGCAAAACACCAGCTGGCAGAATGTGGAAAAGGCAATTGCCAACCTGAAAAAGAAAAAAGCCTTAAGCGCAAAAAAGCTGCAGGCATTAAAAGAGCCGGAGCTTGCGGCATTAATCAAGCCAAGCGGTTTTTATCATCTGAAAGCGCGAAGGCTGAAGATTTTTTTAGAATTTTTCTTTTCCCGGCACCAGGGCAATGCGAAAAAGATGTCCGCAGGCGATACTTATGATTTACGTAATGCCCTGCTTATGGTAAAAGGCATAGGCCCGGAAACCGCGGATTCGATCCTTTTGTATGCGTTAAATAAGCCGGTTTTTGTAGTCGATGCTTATACTAAGCGCATCCTCTTGCGGCATAAGCTTATTAAGGCAGATGCTACTTACGGCGAAGTGCAAAACCTGTTTATGCGTAATTTAAAAAACCAACCGGAATTATTCAATGAATACCACGCGCTTTTAGTAAGGTTAGCTAAAGATTTTTGTTCAAAAAGGAGGCCGCGTTGCGAAGAATGCCCTTTAGGGTAAAGTTGCGGATTTTGGTTTTTATTTTGAGCTTAATATTTTGTGTTTCGGAGTTTTCTTTAGCTGCTCCTTGTTACGGAACGAAGCTGCCGAAGCGGAATAAATTTTTCGCTAATTTCGAATCCTATAGCCTGTTTAAAAGATACCTGGAAGATAGCCATGGCACGATGAGGAACCAGCAGCAGTTTTACGGGATGTCCTACGGAATTTTTGACTGGTTTTCTATCGATCTAAAGGCTGGCGGAGGCAACATCAAGCAGCATCCTTATACCAGCGACGAAGTGGTGTACCCTTCGAGTTTTGCCGGGGGGTATGGTTTGCGGCTAAAATTCCTCGATAAAAATAATTGGAGGATGGTTTTTGGTTTCCAGCATATTAGCGTGCATCCAAAAAGCGTAGAATTAGGCACTATCAAGAATCAGGCGATCCTTGACGACTGGCAGACCTCTTTGTTGGTTTCTTATGATATTAAGGAATTTAGCCCATACCTGGGGACACGCTGGTCAAGAGTGGATTATATCCACACTGTAAACGGAGAGAAGAAGCGCCGCATGTCGGATTTTACCAAAGACATCGGCTTTATTTACGGGATCAATATTCCCTTAGGTAAAAAATTTTGGCTTAACCTGGAAGGCCAGGCGTTTGACAGCGATGCCTTCGCAGGAAGTATAAACTATAGCTTCTAAATAAAAAATGATTAATAAAAACCGGCTGATTAAGCTGGCCCAGGATTTGATCCGGATTAATTCCGAAAACCCGGCTGGCAATGAAGTTAAAATTGTGCGGTTCGTGAAAAAATACCTCGCTGATTGCGGGGTGCGCAGCCGCATTTATAGTTTTGCGAAAAACAGGCCGAATATCATTGCGCGAATAAAAGGTAAGCAGTCAAAGCGCTCCCTGTTAATTACTCCGCACCTGGATACCGTGCCAGCAGGCAATAATTGGAAATTCCCGCCTTTTGCCGCGCGGATTCATCGGGGAAAAATCTATGGCCTGGGAGCTACGGATTGTAAATGTAACCTTGCGGTTAGCCTGGAAGTAATCAGGAGCCTGGCAGAAGAGAAAAAAGTTTTAGGTTATGACTTAATCTTTGCCGCTACTGCCGATGAAGAATCAGGTCCGGGCCTGGGGCTGATTCCTCTCTTAAAGAAAGGGGTATTAAAGCCGGATGTAGCATTGATTTTAGACGCCGATGAGTTCGATATTATTGTCACTCAAAAAGGATTGATGCATCTAAAAATTAAGATTAGCGGAAAGCGCAGCCACGGCGCTTACCCGTGGCGCGGAATAAATGCGATTGATATAGCGGCAAATATTTTAAAGGAATTAAAAACAAAGAAGTCCGTGTTTAAGAAAAATAAATACTTAAGGCCTCCGACGGTAAATACCGGAACGATTAAAGGAGGAGATAAGGTGAACGTAGTTGCCGACTGGTGCGAGATTGAGCTGGATTTCAGGTTCTTGCCTGGAATGCGGGCAGGAAAGTTATTAGCGGAGTTAAAGCAGATCATAAAGAAGTACGCGAAAAGATTTAAAATCGAAATCGAAGGGATACAACAGCCGTATGAGATCCCCGAGGGCCACGCTTTGGTAAGGCAGTTAAAAAAGGCTGTTACAGATTGCAGGGTACGGCCAAAAATAAAAGGCTCGGAAGGGGCTACGGTGATTACGTTTTTTAAGGAAAAAAATATCCCGGCAGTGGCAACCGGGTTTGGCTCGGCAGGGTGCGCGCATAGCGCGAATGAATACGTGGAAATCGCAAACCTCTATAAGGGGGCTCAGATCCTGCAAGGGTTTTTGGAGAATTACCAATTTTAATTTTCAACTTTGGAGGGGGCAAGACATATGGAAGGGATCAAGATCACAAAGAGACCGCGTTTAAAAAATCCGATTCTGGTTGTTGCCTGGCCGGGGATGGGGGAAGTTTCTTTTAAGGCTGCTTCTTATCTCGTGGAAAAATTAGGCGCACTGGAATTTGCGTATATCCCATCGGAAGAATTTTTTTACCTTACCGGCAGCTTTATTCAGGACGGCCTGCTTTCGACCCCGGAACTTCCTCAGAGTAAATTTTATTATTGGAAGAACCCAGCGGCGAAACGCGCGACCACTCTTAAAAACCAGGGCGGAAAATCCGAAACTAACGATTTAATTATTTTTATCAGCAATGCCCAGCCGGACCTGGCAAAGGCGGAGGCCTACAGCAGTAAAATCATTTCCTTGGCAAAGAGTTTCAAAGTAAAGACTATCGTTGGCTTTGCCGCGATGCCGCAGGCAATTGACCATACGCAGCCTCCGGCAGTCTGGTTTACTGCTACTTCTAAGCCGCTGATCGAGCATTTGAAGAGTTTTAATTTCAGCTTGCTTAAAGAAGGGCAAATTAGCGGTATGAACGGTTTATTCCTGGGGAATGCGAAAAAAGCCGGGATTGACGGCCTTTGTTTACTTGCGGATATCCCGCTTTACACGATACAAATCGAAAACCCTAAAGCCTCGGCCAGCGTTTTGGAGGCGCTGGGAAAAATCCTGAAGCTTGATATCGACGTCTCCGATCTTTTTACCCAAGCCCGATCCATGGAAGAGGAGATCAATCGGCTATTGGATTACCTGAAATTAGGGGCACCGGCTGCGCCGATCGGCGAGGAAGAGATCGAAAAAATCAAGAGGTCGCTAAACCAGCTCACCAAATTGCCCCTCTCCATAAAAGACAAGATCGAAACGCTTTTTAACGAAGCCAAGAATGATATTGCCAAGGCGCATGAGTTGAAATCCATGCTCGATAAATGGAATGTCTACAAAGAATACGAAGACCGGTTCCTCGATTTATTCAGAAAAACAAAAGAAGAAAAGAGTAACTGATGGTTGACGGAAAAATAGAAGCGATAATTTTTGATTTGGGCAATGTTTTAATCGATTTTGACCATATGCTCGCGGCGGATAGAATGTCAAATTTTTGCGAAAAAAGCGGAAAACAGATTTACAGTTTATTTTTTAATTCCCAGATCACTACTCTTTTCGAGGCGGGGAGAGTCACGCCGGATGAATTTTTCGCACAGGTAAAACAGGCTTTGAATCTAAAGATGGATTTTAATACATTCTTACCGATTTGGAACGAGATTTTTTTCTTTAGCGCCAAGAACCGCGCGGTTTTTTCTATTGCCAGTTCGCTAAGAGGCCGTTATAAAACAGCAGTGCTTTCTAATGTGAATACCCTGCACTTCGAATACCTAAAAAGAGCCTTTCCGATCTTTCCTATTTTCGATCACGTCTTTACTTCTTTTGAGCTGGGCGTCACCAAACCCGAAGAAGCGATTTATCACAGCGCCCTGGAAGCCCTGGGCGTATCCGCAGAAAAAGCTTTTTATACCGACGATAGGCCGGAATTAGTAGAGGGTGCGCGGGCTTTGGGAATACAGGGTTTTGTGTTTAAGGGCGCGCAGCAACTCGAAGCGGATTTATGCTCGTTGGGAGTAGAGGTTTAAAAAACATGGAAAAAAAGCAAGTCCTTTTAGGGCACGGTAGCGGCGGTTTACTCACGCACCGATTGATTAAGGAAGTTTTTTTAAGCAGGCTAAACAATCCCGTGCTCTCTGAGCTGGGTGATAGCGCCTACCTGGATTATCGGCAAAAATTAGCCTTTACTACGGATTCCTTTGTGGTCTCCCCGTTACTTTTCCCGGGAGGGGACATTGGTAAACTTGCGGTGTGCGGGACGGTAAATGACCTGGTGATGATGGGTGCACAGCCGCAATACCTTTCTTTGGCGATGATTATCGAAGAGGGGCTTGAACTTTCCCTGTTAGAAAGAATCACTGATTCTATCTCTCGGGCCGCTAAAGAGGCCGGTGTAGTGGTCGCAACCGGCGACCTGAAAGTGGTAGAAAGAGGCGCTTGCGACCAACTTTTCATTAATACCGCGGGTATCGGCAAATTGATCAGCAAAGAAAAATTATCTTTAAAAAGCCTTTCGCCGGGCGATAAAATTATTATTACCGGCAATATCGGCCAACACGGTTTAGCAGTATTAACCCGCAGGCGCTCTCTGGAGTTCGATTTTCGTATCAAAAGCGACTGCGCAGCTTTAAATCATTTATTGCTGCCTTTATTAAAGAAGACCAATGCCGTAAAATTCATGCGTGATCCTACCCGGGGCGGGATCGCCACTACTTTGAATGAAGTAACGCAAGCTATCCACCTGGGAATCGAGATCGAAGAAAAAAATATTCCGCTTAGCCCTCAAGTAAGGGCTGCTTGCGAACTCCTGGGTATTGACCCTTTATATGTTGCTAATGAAGGGGCTGCGATTCTGATTGTGCGCCAAAGCGCAGCTAATAAGGTTTTAAGCTCTTTGCGCAAACACGCTTTAGCTAAAAATGCCAGGGTTATCGGTTCCGTAGTAAATGGGCATGCGGGAAAGGTCGTTTTGCGCACCTTACTTAATACCCGGCGTGTTGTAGATATGCTTACCAGCGAACCATTGCCGCGAATCTGTTGATATTATTTTTCAAAAAGCTTATAATATATTCGCTATGCCTGAGATAAACCTCCTCTTTATTGTCACCAAGTTAGAGCTAGGCGGAGCACAAATGCAGCTCTTTGAGCTGATCCGCAGCCTCACGGAAAATAAAGATTTCAGGCTTTTTTTATTTACTGCCCAAGAAGGGCTCCTGTCTGATGACTTCGGGAAAATAAACGGCTTAACTATAAGAAAATCAAAGTCTTTGGAGCGAACGATAAACCCTTGGAAAGACCTGAAGGCGATAATCGAGATCTACTCTTTCATCAAAAAGAACAAAATTAAAATCGTACATACCCATAGTTCCAAAGCAGGTATTCTCGGCCGTACAGCAGCAAAATTAGCAGGAGCTAAGTGTATTATTCATACCGTGCATGGTTGGCCTTTTCATCAATATCAGCCGCGTGCCTTACGCAATTTGTATCTTTTTCTGGAAAGAAAAGCTGCCGGCTTTAGCGATAAGCTGGTGGTAGTTTCTCAGTATGACCGGGAAAGAGGGTTGTCACATTCTGTGGGGAAAGTTGATCAGTATCACTTAATCCGTTACGGTATTGATTACGGTTTTTTTAATCAACAAACCCAAAACCGGCAGGTAAAAGCAGAGTTCGGGTTAGGCGAAGATGGCCTTCTAGTGGCTAATATTTCTTGTTTTAAGCCGCAAAAGTCGGTACTGGATTTTATCCGGGCTGCTGATTTAGTACTGAAAAAAATTAGTGGCGTAAAATTTATTTTGGTCGGGGACGGGGCATTACGCGGGAAAATCGAAAAGTTAATTTTAGGGCTGGGCCTGCAGGAAAAAATCATTCTTACCGGCTGGCGCAGAGATATCCCTCGGATTTTGTCTGCTACCGACTGCTTAGTGCTGACTTCTCTTTGGGAAGGCTTGCCGATTTCTGCCCTGGAGGCGCTTGCCAGCGGCTGCCCGGTGGTAGCCACGGACACAGGCGGAATCAAAGAAGTGATTAAGGATGGTAAAAACGGTTTTCTTGTCCCGCAGAAAGACCCCCTTGCTTTAGCCGAAAAAATAATTTTTCTTTTATATAACAACGCCTTAAGAAAGTCCATGGGCAGCGATTCCCTGGAATTTTTAAAAGCAGAATTTGATTTACGTAATAGCTGCGCCATGCACCGGCAGCTTTATGCGGATTTGGCCCGCAATAAAGGGATAAATAAAACGTACGATGAACGCGCCAATAATTAATCTTTTGATCATTTTTGCCGCGGCTTTTTTATCCGGGCTATTCTTGACCTTTCTTTTAAGAAGGGCCGCATTTAAATACGGCGTTTTTTCTAGGGGGGATGTAGCAGTTGTCGGAGGAATTGCCTTAGCAGCGGCATTTTTCCTGGTTGGCAGTTACGGCCTTTTTATTATGAAGATATTTTCCAAAGAAATCTTCGGGCTCTTTTTCTCTTCGCTTCTTATGCTTACCTTCGGAGCTATAGATGATTGGAAGGAACTCTCCGTGGGGCTAAAGTTTACGGCGCAAATCATTTGTGCCTTTGTCTTGATCAGTTTTGGCGTAAAAACCCAGATCGTTTATCTCGGCAATGTTGTGAATAGCATAATTACGGTAATTTGGGTACTGGCGATTACCAATGCCTTTAACCACCTGGACATTATGGATGGGGTGACGGCTTTTACCGCCGCAATTATCGGCGCTGCTTTTTTGCTGGTTGCTTTTTTAAGCCATGACCTTAAAGTAATGGTCGTCTCGGTTGCCATGATCGGCAGTGTCTTAGGGTTCTTAGCCTATAACCTGCCTCCGGCGCGCGTTTACATGGGGAATGCCGGGAGCCATTTTTTAGGCTTTTTACTCTCGGGCCTGGCCTTGACCTTAAGTTATGCCCCGATGGATAAGAAGATGGCGTTAGTGACCCCGATATTAATCTTAGGTTTTCCTATTTACGATACGCTATTTCTTATTTTGATGCGCCTAAAAAAGAAAAAAATCCCTTTTAAGAAAAGCAATGACCATCTGGTATTAAGGTGTTTGGCAATGGGTTATTCGAAGAAAAAGGCCCTCGGCTTCGCTATTTTTTGGAACCTGTTTTTTGTTTTTGCCGCAATCATTACTTATAGGTCTGCGAATTGGCAGGCAGCTATAGCTGTGGCAGTTGTTTTTTTAACCGCCTTGTTGTTAGCGAAAAATATGTCCAGGGTAAGCATTAATGACTAAAGAACGGATTTTGATTTTAGGGGCAGGATTGTCCGGTTTAAGCGCGGCCTGGCATTTACAAAGGCTCAATAAAGAATGCCTGGTGTTTGAAAAGGAGGCTGAGTGCGGCGGGCTCTGCCGTTCAAAAACCATGTCCGGTTTTACTTTTGATTATTGCGGGCATTTATTGCATTTTCGCTCTGCCTATGCACTGGATTTAATAAGAAATTTATTTCAGGAAAACCTGATCGAGCATAAAAAAAGCGCTTGGGTTTATTCGTATAACCGCTTTACTCGTTATCCGTTCCAGGCAAACCTTTTTGGCTTGCCGCGGCCGGTGATTAAAGAATGCTTAAGCGGATTTATCGATGCGCAGCGCAATCTGCCGCATAAAGCAAAACATGGCTTCTCATTTCTTGAATGGATGCACCTAACCTTCGGCAAAGGAATTGCCCGGCATTTCATGGTTCCTTATAACCAGAAATTCTGGACCGTGGATTGCAAGGAGCTTACTTGCGACTGGTTTGGCGGATTTATCCCGAGGCCAACCTTAAAAGAAATTATCTCGGGAGCGTTACGCGAGAATAAAAAAGTTTTTGGCTATAACGCGGCATTTTGGTATCCAAAACAAGGGGGCATCCAGGAGGTGTCAAAAGCGTTTTCTGCGAAAGTTAAGCACCTCTATCTGGGCTATGAGGCGGAATCATTGGATTTTAAAAAAAGAGAGGTCAGTTTTAAAAACGGGAGGAGATACCGATACGATGCTTTAATCCTGACCTTGCCCTTGCCGGAAATTGCGGCACTGGGCAAGAACCTGCCTTCCGGCGTCAGAGGCGCTTTAAAGAACTTAAAATACAATTCCATTTTTAACCTTAACCTGGGGATTTCAGGCAATGGGACCCCTGATAAACACTGGGTTTATTTTCCGGAAAAGAAATTCGTTTTTTTCCGCGCGGGGTTCCCAAAAAACTTTTCCGCTTCACTTGCTCCGCCAGGAGCAAGCTCGGTATATGCAGAAGTCTCCTATTCCGGGGAAAAGCCGTTGGATAAAAAAAGAATCGGCGGGAAAATTATCAATGGCCTTAAGCACGCAAAAGTCATCAAGCCAAAAGATAAAATACTAATTCAAGACAGCAACGATATTAAATACGGCTATATAATTTATGACCGGTTACGCGCGCCGTCTTTAAAGAGTATTAACGGGTATTTGCGTAAACAAAGAGTTTTTCCGCTTGGCCGTTACGGCGCCTGGAGCTATAAGTCCATGGAAGATTGCCTGTTGGACGGCAAACAGATAGCAGAAAGCTTTGCTTAATTGATGCCACAATGAAAAATATTTTCCAAGAAATTATTTCCAGAAGGTCGTTGCTGCGGGAGCTTATTGCCAAAGACTTAAGAGCCCGCTACAGAAGGCCGGTTTTAAGTTTTCTCTGGGCGTTTCTTTCCCCGCTTTTTTTTAGCGTGATCCTTTACGTGATCTTTTCCGTTTTTATGAAAATAGAAATCAAAGAGGCAAATTTTCTCTTGTACCTGATGACCGCAGTTTTTACCTGGCGGTTTTTTCAGGAGGCTGTTTCTTCTGCTGCTACTTGCCTGATGGATAACAGGAATTTGATTAAAGAAGCAAATTTTCCTCATTATTTGATTCCCTTATCATTGGTTATTGCAAACTTGTTGAATTTTCTTCCTTCCCTGGCAATCTTGGTGTTTTTTACGCTCTTTATTTTAAAAGGTGTACCGCTTTTTATTATTTTTCTTCCTGCTGTATTATTGATGCATTGTATGATAACTTTTGGCCTGGCATTGATAGCTTGCCTTGCCTATATCCGTTGGCGTGACACAAAATATATGTTGGAGATTTTGCTGCAGGCATTATTTTATCTTACCCCTGTTTTTTATTCGCTTTCTCTGGTAAGGCAAGCGCTCAGCCAAAAAGCCTATTGCTTATATCTTTGGAACCCCTTTGTTGCCATTTTAAGTTTTTACAGGCTTACTCTTTTAAAGGGTTTTTATCAGGCAATTAAACTAGATGTGCATTGGTTCGCCTGGGCAGTAACCATGCCATTAATCGCCGTGGCGGTTATGGTAATCGGGTTTATCTTCTATTTCAAAAATAGAAAATATATTAACGATTACCTGGCTTATTAAAAATCACTTAAGATTATGCAAAACACAAAAATAATTGAACTGTCGCAGGTAGGGAAAAATTACCAGCCAAGCGGCTTCTGGGCCTTGAAAGACGTTTCTCTTGATGTTGTAAAGGGGGAGATTGTCGGGATAATCGGCAGGAACGGGGCGGGGAAAACCACTTTGCTTAATATCATTGCCGATGTGCTATATCCAACGCAGGGCGAGGTAAAAACCAGGGGCCGGAAATTAGGGTTGTTTAACCTTGGCGTGGGGTTCCAGGATGAATTGACCGGCCGGGAAAATATCTTTTTAAACGGCGCAATATTAGGCGCTAACCGCACAGAAATAGAGGAAAAGCTTTCTGGTGTTATCGGGTTCTCAGAGCTGGGTAATTTTATCGACCAACCGTTAGGCACTTATTCACAGGGGATGCGGTTACGCCTGGGCTTTAGCATTATTGCTAATCTGGATTTTGATATCCTGATTATCGATGAAATCCTTGCCGTAGGGGACCTGCTTTTTCAAAATAAATGTTTCGAGAAAATTATGGATTTTAGGCGCGCCGGAAAAACCCTGGTGATTACGAACCAGAATATGGAGCTTATGGAGAGGATCTGTGACCGGATCGCTTTGCTTGAGCACGGCAGACTCGTTTATTTCGGAGAAAAAGAAGAAGCGGTAAGGCAGTATCGGGAACTTTTGGCGAAAGAAGGGTTTTTCATCGGATCGACAAATGCAGCGGAAAGCATTTTTGAAAATACCAAGAAATGGGCGGATGAACCGCAGAATTGGGGTAAAATTTTAGGCACAAAAGAAGTAGTCATAGAAAAGGTAGCTTTTAAAAACCGTTTTGGTTTTAATTGTGTGTCTTTAAAGAGCCGCGCCCCGTTGCGGATAAAGGTAGATTTTACGGCGTTAAATGATATCAAAGAGCCTCACTTCGGGGTGGCAATCTTCCGTAACGACGGGGTATATTGTTATGGCCCGAATACCGCTTTTGACGGCCAGGTATTCCCTATCTTAAAAAAAGGAAGAGGGTCGTTTACCTTGAATTATCAGAGTGTATTATTGGCTCCCGGGGATTACAGGGTGTCAATAGCGATTTGGGATAAGAATGAAACAGTTGCTTTTGATTACCATGATGGCTGTTATAAATTTTTAGTTAAGGGGCAAGCCGATTTAAGTAACCAGCTTTTGAATATGCCTCTGGCTGGCTTTTCCAAGTTTCCATCGGATTCAGGAAAAATCCACCCGGACCTGGAGACATTAAGGAATAACTGGATGCAAAAATTAGAATCGCCGGATACTGGGCCAGGCTCCCTTAGGGTTTATAACTCTTTACATGAGGAGAAAAATAAATTCCACACCGGAGAACTTGTTAAATTATCTGTTTTTTTCCCCGAGATCAAAAAATATGACCCCGAGAATTATATCTGGGTTGGTTTCTACAGGGATGACCGCATTTTTTGCCAAGGCGCGGTATCGAAGATGGGGCATACCAATAAAAGAGAATTTATCTTTCGCAGCCTTCCTTTGTTGCCGGGGGAATACCGGGTTTCTTTTGGGGTTTGGAATGAACGTGAAAAAAAATTCCTTAGCCTTTATCATGCGCTTTACCCGCTGCATATGGTTTTTTCTAAAGGCGACCACGGGACGGTTTATCTGGAGCATAACTGGAAAGTGCGGCTGCCATGAAAATATACCCGCTTGCCTCTGTAATTATACCTAATTATAACGGTGAAAAGGTAATCTGCGATTGCCTGCAATCGGTTTATGCTTGCGATTATCCGAATTTCGAAGTAATCGTGGCGGATGACTGCTCTTCGGATAGTTCCCTGGCTAAAATAAAACAAAAATTCCCTCAAGTGCAGATCATAAAAAGCCGCCGGAACCGCGGTTTTGTGCGCACGGTAAACCGGGGGATCAGGAATTCGCTCGGTGAAATTATTGCTTTATTGAATATGGATACCGTAGTGACAAAGAGCTGGCTTTCGGAACTGGTTAAGGTATTGATATATGATCAGGATGTCGCAATTGCCGGGTCAAAAATCCTCGATTTAGACGGAAAAACCATCCAATATGCCGGAGGAATGATTTTTGACAACGGGCTTTCTTTGCATATCGGTAGGGGCGAAATGGACCAAGGGCAGTATAATGTTTTACAGGAAGTAGATTATGTCTGTGGAGCTTCCATGGGTTTTAAACGCGGCCTACTTAAGGAGGTCGGCTATTTCGATGCCAGTTATTCCCCTCTTTATTATGAAGATGCGGACCTGGCGTTTCGTGCCAAGAAGGCCGGCAAAAGAGTCGTCTTTGTGCCTAGTTCTGTCCTGATGCACAGGGAAAATTATTCCACTCAAGGCCTGACTGCCCGTTTCTATTACCGCTATCATAAGAGCCGGTTGGTTTTTTTGGCCAACAATTATAGCCTGAAGTACCTGTTGAAGGATTTCTTAAAAAAAGAATTCCTCTGGTTCAGGGATTTTAAACCGGCTGAGTTCAAGAAACAGCTAATCCTTGCTTACTTATCCGGGATGATGTATCTTCCGGTTTCTTTATCTAAGAGGTTGGCAGGGAAAATTAATACCAAGAGAAGGCTAAAATAATGAGTAAAGTTTTGATTGTCGGAGAAAGGCCGCTGCCAATAGAGAACGAAAATTTCTTAAGCGGCCCCGGTATTAGGACCTGGCAGATGGCAAAGCCTTTAATTGATGATGGGCATCAAGTATGCCTGGTTTGTTTAAATACCGTTAACTCTGCCGTCAAAGAGCCAAAAGCCAATGGATTATCAGTTTTTTCCCTGAACCAACAACAGTTTACTACTCCTGCGGCGCTTCAGGAAATTCACGACCGCTTTCGCCCCGATTGTATTGTTTCGATCAGCTCATTTCTGCAGTCAAAAGCTGTAATAGGCCTAAACACCGCAAAACCGGTCTGGTTTGACCGGGGAGATTTGCTTGCCGAGGCGCAATTGAAATCATTCACCGAAAATAATGATGATTATCTCTACCTTTTTTTAGATTTGGAAAGGAATATTCTGGCAAGAGGGGATATTTTTTCCTGTTATTCTTTGCCGCAAAAATTCGCCCTGATGGGAAAATTAGGGGATGCCGGCAGGCTTAACAAGGAGACAGTGGGTTATGAATTTGCCCATGTAATGCCCTGCGCTATAGAAAAAGGGGAGCATAAGCTTGTAAAAAATATTATCCGGGGAAGGTTAGTGCAAAATGATGATTTTGTAATCCTCTGGTCCGGCGGATATAATACCTGGGCTGATACCGATACGTTGTTTGCGGCGCTGGAAATTGCCATGAACAAAAATAAGAAAATAAAATTTGTTTCTACGGGTGGCGTAATTCCCGGGCAGGATGAAACTACTTATAAGAAATTTAGCGAAAGAATAAATTCCTCTCCACACAAAAACAGGTATATTTTACTCGGATGGCTTGCTTTAGATGACTTACCGAATATTTACCTGGAGAGCAATCTCGCGATAAATATCGATAAGAATTGTTATGAAGTTGTTTTAGGCAGCCGCCACAGGCTGCTGGATTGGATGAAAGCAGGGTTGCCAATTTTAACCACTGCCCCCAGCGAATTGACCCAGGCTTTAAGCCGCAATCAAATGGCATTCTCATTTACACAGGAAGACCCGAGCGCTTTAGCGCAGATGATCCTGGAATTGGCTGCGCAGCCGAAATTATTGCAGCAGTATGCAGCGCGAGCCAAACATTTCGTGATAGAGGAATATTCTTTTGAAAAAACCACTCAGGCGTTAAGAGCGTGGGTAGCTTCTCCGCAGCTTGCCCCGGATAGCTTGAGCGCTAAAAGGAAAGGGCAGCTTTTTCTTGTCCCCGAAGCCAGGCACATTGAAAAACTTAAAGAGGAAATTACTATCCTCCAGGCACAAAGAGATAATGCGCAAAATCATGCGCGTAACCTGGAAAGTCAAATTACCGCATCTTTAGAAGAATACACCTCGTTAAATACCCACATTCGTAACCTGGAAACGGAAAGGGAGCAGGTTAAACTGCATATAGGTAACCTGGAAACGGAAAGAAAACAGATAAAACTTCATATCGGAAACCTCGAATCAGAACGAGAAAACGTCAAGGAGCATGTTAATAACCTGGAAAAGCAGGTCGCGGCATTTTCCGAAGAGCGTAAATCGCTTCATGGCCATATCCATAACCTCGAGGCGGAAAGAGAGCAGGTTAAGTTCCATATTAACAACTTGAATAATCAGTTGAATGCGTTTATCGGAGAGCGGGATAATCTTCAGGCTAAGGTAGCAGACTTAGAGGGAAGCCTGGGCCGCGCAAGGGAAAGTTTCTTAAGTATGGAAAATGAATATACCGCAATTTCCAAACGGTTAAATAAAATTACTTCCACCAGGATTTACAGGATTTTCCTTTTAATGCGTAACTTAGCCGAAAGGCGTTTTGTTAAGAGAGTGGCTCAGCAGCGAACGAACATCCAAGTAAATGAAGCGGAATGTAAATTCCTCCCGGTTATTCTTTTCAGCAAGCCAATTTTAATTTATGCGGAAATCAGCACGAAATGTAATTTGCAATGCCGGATGTGCGGGCGTAGTTACTATAAATTAGCCGCTTCTGACGAGGGGTTTATGACCAGGAAGGTATTTAAGCGGCTTTCCCGTTTATTCTCCCCGGACACTAAATTAGCGCTTTTTGGCCGCGGCGAAACGTTGCTGCATCCGGATTTTATCCGTTTTTTAAAAATCGCCGCGAAGAAAAAAGCAAGAGTGACATTTAATACCAATGGGTTATTGCTTAATGCGAGAATCGCCGAGGCTATGGTAAAATACAATCAGGCAGAGATTACATTCTCCTGCAGCGCCGGGACAAGGCAGACTTATCAAAAGATCCACGGAACCGACGGATGGGAAAAATTATGGGGGAATATCGCACGATTGAATGAGATGAAAGCCAAATATAATCCGATAAAAAACAGCGATGACTTACAGCTTGCCCCACCGGTAATTTTCATCGAATTTGTGGCGCACGCCTCAAACCTGGCGGAGTTGCCTATCTTGCTAGAGAAGGCATATGCGCACCATGTGCGCGGAATTACGATAACCAACCTTGTTGCCCATACTCCCGAGATGGAAAAAGAGAGAACGAACCTGCCACAAACAGTGGAGTTAGCCAATCAGTATTATGCCCAGACAGAAAAATTGCGCGATCAGTTATATAAAGAAAAAGGAATGGTTTTTTCCTTAATGTTCCCGGAATCGCTCTCGGCAGTAGCAAAAAAATTTATTCTTGATGAGCCTGACCGCAAGAAAAGCGAAGCGTTAAGCGCCTGCGAAAAGGATTTTTGCCTTGAACCATGGAAGACGTTTTTCGTGCGTTTTAACGGGACAGTGGCACCGTGTTGTATTACCGGAAGGGTACTCGGCGATTTAAATTCTCAAGATGCAGAACAGGTATGGAACGGGGAAATGTTCGAAAAGTTCAGGAGCAAAATGAAGCAGGAAGATAAGCCGTATGAATGCCAACGATGCCATCTTTTTCCCGGAGCAAAAAAATATGATAAAGCGTTAGATGACCCAAAACTATACGATCCGTTATGAAAAGCGCTGAAGGGTTAGTTTCTATTACCATCGTAAATTGGAATTCATCGGGCTATATCGAGAAATGCCTGGATTCCATAAAGAAACAGCTTTATCCTGCGATTGAACTCATAGTCGTAGATAACAGTTCTACGGATTCTTCTCTGGAATACATCGCGAAAAATTTTCCTCAGGTAAAGATTGTAAAAAATAAAGAAAACTTAGGGTTTTCCAAGAGCCACAACTTAGGCATTCATCTAGCCAAAGGCGAATTTATTTTGCCGCTTAATTTCGACGTATTTTTGGAACCGGATTTTGTGGGGGAGATGGTAAAGATGATGAAAAACGATTCATCAATCGGCATTGTCTCCGGGAAGCTTTACCGGCAGACTAACGGCAACAAAACCAAAATCCTGGATTCTACCGGCATTACCATGCGGCATTGTTTCATGCATCCGCGGGGGCAGAGCGAAGAAGACCGCGGTCAATACGATAATTCTGAAGGCGCGCTTGTATTTGGCGCATGCGGGGCAGCTCCTTTATACCGGAAAGCGATGCTGGAGGATATAAGATCCGGACGGGAATTTTTTGACGAGGACTTCGTGAATTACGTGGAAGATGTGGACCTTTCCTGGAGGGCGTGTTTAAGGAACTGGAAATGTGTTTATAACCCTTCCGCAGTAGCTTATCACGAACGCGGCGCTACCAGAAAAGATAATACGCCGATGAAAAAAGATTACCTTATTTTTGGCCTGCGCAACCGATACTGTTGTATTATTAAAAACCTCCCTGCGCGCTATCTAAAGAAAAATTTCGGAAAAATATTCTTAAAAGAAACTTCCTTTTTGTTGATGCCGATATAAGAAATCCCCAGAGGATTAAGATTTAAGTCATTTCTGCTTACTGCGCCGATGCTTAGGGCGATGCTTAAGAAAAGGGCGCTTATTCAAAGGAATAAATTAATCAAAGAAAATGAATTGGAATTATTTCTTGATTACAAGAGTTTAAAATGGGACCTTCTTTCAAGAAAAAAATAATTCTCTTCTATGCCGGCATAACCGAGAGCGGTTTTAATAATGCTTCCGGGAATGAAGGCAGCTGGATGAACCATGGCCTTTGTTCCATAAGTGCCACTTTGAAATCTGCCGGCTATCCCGTAAGCCTGATCGACCTGCGAAGGCTAAAAGGCTGGGAGCATCTTGAAAGTGTATTGACAGAACAGGATTTCGATATCGCCGGATTAACCATGATGAGCGTTGATTTCAATCCGGTGAATAAATGCATAGAAACGATTAAGCGCATCCGTCCTAGGGTTAAGGTGTTGGTGGGTGGCGCGCACGCCTCAATTGCCCCGGAAGAGCTTGCGGCAAATAATAATATAGACCACGTTTTTGTCGGCGAAGCGGAGGTTTCATTATTAGACTTCTTGCGTAAGGAAGAAGCAGGAGAACAAAATCCGCGTTTAATTTACGGAGAAAAACCTGACTTGGATAGGTTGCCTTTTGTGGACAGGGGCCTGTTTGCTTTACCGGAAGAGCCTTTTGTCCCGTTTTTGTTGCGGCCATTTGTCACGATTATTGCCGGCCGCGGCTGCACCTATAACTGTAATTATTGCCAGCCGGCGGAAAGGATTATTTTCGGCAAGAACGTGCGGCGCAGGAGCGTTGACAATGTTATCGAGGAATTAAAAGCCCTGCGCAGCAAATTCAGGTTTAACTCATTCATGATTCATGATGACTGCCTAACCGAAGATAGGAAATGGGTATTGGAATTTTGCGATAAATACCAGGGCAACGGTTTCCGGCAGCCCTTTGTTTGCCAAAGCAGGGCGGATCTGATCGTGAAAAATAAGGATGCATTTAGGCGTTTGCGTGATTGCGGGCTAATCCTTTGCCTGATCGGATTTGAAAGCGGCAGCCCCCGGATCTTAAAATTTTTAAAGAAGGGATGTAGCCTAGAGCAGAACCTGGAGGCCGCAGAAATTTGCCATAAGCTAAATGTCAAAATCTGGGCGAATTATATGTTGGGCGTGCCGACGGAGACTAAGGAAGAGCAGGAAGAGACGGTAACAATGATTAAAAAAATCCGGCCTTATCACTGTAGCCCGGCTTATTATACCCCGCATCCCGGGAGCGATCTTTTTCAGTATTGTATAGAGAATAACCTTTCATTGATCGATAGCCATGATCGTTACCGCAGGAGTAGTTACGAGCCGAAGATTAGAGGGATCGATTACGAACACCTGAAGAAATTATTGTATGAGTCCATCAGCGTTGCCGAAGATCAGAATCTTTCTTTGCAGGAAGTAATTTCTTCCCCGGCTGCGTATTTATCGAATTATCCTGGGAAATTTTTCGCAAAATTCCGCTCTCTTTTTCGCAAACCCTATAACCAGGAATAGATTTTCCTTATTGTGCCCATGCCTGGAATTTCTGTTGTCGTAGCCACCTATAATTCGCAAAGCAAAATCTTGCCCCTGATGAAATCTTTATTTGCGCAGGGTGTTTTACCCCTGGAAGTAATCGTCGTAGACAATGCCTCTTCGGATCAAACGCTGAAACTCCTGCAAGAAAATTACCCGCAGATAAAATTGATTAAGAACAGTTTTAATGCCGGTTTTGCCAAAGCTTATAACCGGGGGATAAAAGAATCCAGGGGGGATTTTGTCCTGGCCCTGAATGATGATATTGAATTGCAGGAACATTTTTTAAAAAAAATTTGTTCTGCGGCAGAAAACGACGAAAAAATCGCCGCTATCCAGCCTAAGGTGCTGCAAAATTCGGGTAAGCTGATTGATACTATAGGCATCAAACTCTCTTTGCTACGCAGGTTCTATAACCGAGGCTACGGAGAGCCGGATAATGAAAAATATAACTGCCCCGGATTTATTTTCGGGGTAAGCGCTGCCGCAGCGCTTTATCGAAAAAAATCCCTGGAGAGTGTGCGGCAGGATGGGGAATATTTCGATGAAGATTTTTTTTGTATTGCCGAGGATATTGACTTAAGTTGGCGTTTGCAAAAAAAAGGCTGGCGCTCATTTTATTGCCCGCAGGCAGTCTGTATCCATCTGGGAGGGGTGTCGCGTAAAAGAGGCAGGTTTACCCAATACTTAAGCATGCGCAACCGCTATTTTATGCTCTTAAAGAACGAATCAATATGGGGGGTATTGAGGCTTCCTTTCGTATTCCTGATTTACGACCTTTGGCGCAACCTTTATATGCTGCTCACTAGCCCGGGTTATTTTCTTAAGGCAAGCTTTGAAGTGTTGGTATTGGCGCCAAAGATGCTTAAGAAGCGCCTCTTAAGCCCCGGCTAATAGCCCCGCAATGATCCACCAGTACCAGGATACTTCCGGCAGGAAAAAAGTAAAATCTATAACATTATGCAGTAGGAAAACCAGGTATGCCGTGAGTAAAAAAAGCGCCTCTTTTTTATTCATAAGCTCTTTAATTCTTTTGGCTGCAGAAGCAATGCCTGCCGAGATTAACCAGAAAAAGGAAAGCAAAGTAAAAATACCCATCTCTGCCCAGATTTGTAAATATGCGTTATGGGCATAGCGCGATTGCGGAAGGTTAAAATCCCCGGGGCCGACACCCAGAAGCGGGGAGCGTTGGATAATCTGCAGGGTTTGCTGCCAGTAATTGATGCGCATCAGAGAAGAAAATAACGGCTGAAGGTGTTCGCTCCGTGCGGAAAGCCGGTTTAAGAATACGGCCGAAAGAATTATTAATAATCCGCATCCTGTGAGAATCAGTTTCTTTTTTGAAGACCCGGTAATTATAAAATACATTAAGAGCGCAAAGATTAGACTTAAAATAGCGCCTAATGATTTAGTAAGAAGCAAAGCAAAGGCAAGGGGAACAATTACCCAGCGGATTTTTTTGAAAATAAAACAAAGAGGCAGAATCATTGCCAGGTATCCTCCCAGGGCATTCGGGGTAACAAACGGGAAAAAGGCGCGTTTTCTCGTCAGGTATTCTAGGGTGAAATAATTGCGGTTTTTCTGGCCTTCTATAAAGTAGAGCGTGTGTTCAAAGCCGAAGAAATATTGATAGATCGCGGCCAAAGCCACGACTAATCCGGTAGCCAGGATAACAAATAAAACCCGCTTGCGCTCTCTTTGCGAAAAAGCGCAAGCCGCAAAGAAAAACAAGATTGCCGGAAGATAGTTATTTGCTTCTCTTAAAGAAACGAAAGTATTAAAAGAAAAGATTACCGTAATCAGCAGGCATGTAAGGAAGGCAAGTAAAGCGAACCTACAGCTGCGCGGCAGAGAAACATTTTTTCCTTTTATTGCAAGATAGGCTAATAAGATGGCTGTAGAAGCGAGAGAGAAGAAAAAATTTTCTCTTGGGTAAGCCAGGCAAGAGATAAAAGGGCGTACGCAGATTAGAGATAGTAGTATGAAAAGCATTATGTTATAATTCTATTGCAAAATGGAAAAACCGTCAAACACAATCGTTAGTATCATTATTGTTACCTGCGGCAAGCAGGATTATCTGCAAAAATGCCTTGCTTCATGTTTGAAGCAAACCATCCAAGATTTCGAACTCATTGTTATCGATAATTCATCTCAAGTTGCTTTCGGCCAAGGAATCCGTAAGCTCTACCCGCCGGTAAAATTATTTAAAGGGCCATTATCCTATTGTGAATCCTTAAACCAGGGGATTAATGATTCTTGCGGCGAGTATATTTTTGCTTTGAACGACGATGTTACGCTTGAGTGCGGATATATTGAGCAGGCCTTGAAGGCTATTTCGCAAGATAAAAAAATCGGCATGGTAAGCGGAAAGATTTTACGTAGCGACGCCAGAACAATCGACACTACCGGCCTGTTTTTAAGTTACTGGCGCACTGCTAAGGAAAGAGGCTATGGAAAGATAGACTGCGGGCAATACGAAAAACCGGAGTATGTTTTTGGCGTCAATGGCGCGGTACTATTTTACCGCAAAAAAATGCTGGAAGAAATCAAAGAACCGGAAGGCTATTTTGATCCGGCATTCCACGTGTTTTACGAGGACCTTGATCTCGCCTGGAGGGCGCAGCGCGCGGGATGGAAAGCATATTATACGCCTGCGGCAATCGCTTATCATGTACGCGGAGGCTCATTCCGGCTGGAATCAAAAGGTATTGGCAAGCCTTTTGCCAGAAGATATTTAAGCCAGGAGCGCCACCTGGATTTGATTAAGAACCGCTATTTAGCAATCATCAAAAATGAAAAATTTTTCGCCTTTATCCTGCATTTACCGGGCATAATCCTCTTTGAATTATTGCAGTGGGGGTATTGCATTATCCATAGCCCCCATCTGATTGTTTTATTCCTCCATAAGATGAAATATTTTCCTGCCGCTTTTCGCAAAAGAAAATTGCCTCTTAGGCGCTAAATAATTAAAAACACTCGATTTATCGAATTTCTCGTCGAGAAAAAATGCTTGACAAAGAGCCGAGGTTATGATAAAAAAATATTGTTAAATAGGTAAATTAGGGAAAATTCTAGCGATTTAAGCGAGGAAAATAGAGAAATTGGAAAAATAGGCTTATGATCAGGGCTCAGGAGGAAAGAGAGGGCCCTTTTTTTGTGTAAAATTTGTAAAAAACGGAAATAATTAAGTATAATGGCTAAAAAAGTCGGGTTAACCTACGATTTAAAAACAGATTATAAATTTAAAGCCGATGATCCGGAGGATGCAAATGCGGAATTCGACGCGCCATCCACTATCGACGTCATTGCCAAGGCTATCGAGGCAAACGGCTTTAAGGTCGAGCGTATCGGCAATGTCACCAACCTTCTGGAAAAAATCGATTCGTTGAAAGTTGACATTGTTTTTAATATTTCCGAGGGTATGACGGGCAGGAACCGCGAATCGCAAGTGCCGGTAGTTCTGGAAATGGCAGGAATACCTTTTGTCGGGGCCGATGCCTTGACATTGGGGCTTACCTTGGATAAGGTGATGGCAAAAAAGATTTTTATCGCGGAAAAAATCCCTACGCCGAAATTTTTCGAGGTAAAAAATACGGAGGAATTGGTAAATGCGGACCATTGCAAGTTTCCTTTAATCGTAAAACCGCGTTTTGAAGGCTCTTCCAAGGGTTTGAGCGAAAATTCCCGCGTGGAAAATATGGATGAGCTAAAAAAACAGGTTGAATTTATCGTGACTACCTATAAACAGCCGGCGCTGGTCGAGGAATTTATCAGCGGCCAGGAATTTACCGTGGCAATCGTGGGAAATGACCAGCCGGAGGTGTTGCCCATCGTACAGATTAAAATTGACGGCAGGTTCAAGCTTAACGATAAATTCTATACCTTTGCCAGGATTACTTCCGACAGGCTGGAATATGTTTGTCCGGAGAGGCTCGCTCCGGAATTAAGGAAAAAAATCGAGGATTTGGCTTTAAAGACTTATACTGCGGTTGAATGCCGTGATTTTGGGAGGGTAGATTTCCGCGTAGATAACGAGGGGAACCCTTTTGTTTTGGAAATTAACCCGCTTCCTTCGCTTTCCACGGAAGATGTTTTTATGTTGGTGGCAAAAGAGATCGGGATTACTTATGAACAGATGATCGGAAAAATACTGGATAGCGCAATCAAGAGGTATAACCTTAATTAAAATACAGATGAAAGTCGCACTTACCTATAATTTGAAGAAAAAGGACCAGACCAAGCCCGAGGATTATTTCTCCGAATTTGACTCCGAAGAGACCATAGGCGCAATTGTCTCTGCTCTAAAAACCAAAGGGCACAGCGTCGAAGCAATCGATGTGGAATACCCGCGCCTTTTTTCTTTTTTTAAGAAAAACCGCGTAGATATGGTTTTTAATATCGCAGAGGGAAGATGCGGAAAGTTCCGCGAATCTGAAGTCCCGGCAATCCTGGATTATTTGAATATTCCTTACACCGGTTCGAGCACTTTTTCTCTGGCGCTTGCTTTGAATAAGGCGCTTACGAAAAAAATATTAAAAGCAGAAGGGGTAATTACTCCGAATTTCCAGGTTTTTTCCAAAGAGAATGCTGCGTTATCGCCGGATTTGAAATTTCCTTTGATTGTCAAGCCCAACTGCGAAGGATCGGCCAAAGGGATTAATAAATCCAACGTGGTGCATAATCAGCAGGACCTTATGAATAAGGTAAAAGAAGTGATCCGCGTGTATAAACAGGAGGCCCTGGTAGAAGAATTTATCGAAGGTAAGGAATTGACCGTCGGTATTCTGGAAAACGGCAAGACTTCAATACTGCCTATCCTGGAGATCGATTTTTCCACCTGCAAAAACAGCGGAGAATATTTTTATTCCTGGAGGATGAAAGAATTCCAGGGTAACGAACAATTAGGATTGGTCCCTACTTTTCACTGCCCTGCGCGCCTGGATAAAAAAACCGAAGAATTGGTTAAAGAAGCAGCGCTCAAGACGCACCGTGCAGTAGGCTGCCTGGATATTTCCCGGACCGATATCCGGCTTGATTCTAATAATGTGCCGTATGTTTTGGAAATCAACCCTTTACCGGGCTTAGACCCTAAGGAATCTAATTTCCCGATCATGGCCTATGCCGCGGGCATGCGCTACGAAGATTTAATCGAAGCGATATTGCTTAGCGCTTCAGAAAGGAAAGGTAAGTCCAATTGAGCAGCACAAACAGTAATACCGTTGTTGCCGAGCAGCAAAAGTTATTAACGGAAATTACTCCTGCGCGCCAAATCAAAAGGATCCGCGATTATCAACAGATCAGTATTTATAAAGATGTCAACCCTTTGGATTGGGAGGATTGGCATTGGCAGTTAAAGAACCGTATCCGCAACAAAGAAGAACTTTCCCAGATCATTAAATTAACCCCGGAAGAAGAAAAAGGTGTGGATAAAGCCAAGGGCAGGCTTTCTATGGCGATTACCCCTTATTGGGCAGCCTTGCTTGACCCGGAAGACCCGGAATGCCCGATCAGAAGGCAAGCAGTCCCCGTGGAAGCCGAGTCATTGATTTCTCCGCATGAAATGACCGACCCTTGCGCCGAAGACAGGGATTCTCCTGCGCCGCATTTAGTGCACCGTTATCCGGACAGGGTTTTATTATTAGCTACCGATCACTGCGCAATGTATTGCCGGCACTGCACTCGCAGGCGCCTGGTCGGCGAACATGAGCAAAAAGAAGAAAGTGGCGCGCAAAGATTTGACGCAGCCGTTGAATATATTAAATCCAACCGCAAAATCCGCGATGTTTTGATTTCCGGAGGGGATCCTTTGATCCTTGAGGATGAAGAGCTGGAAAACCTGATCCAAAAAATCCGCGCAATTTCCCATGTGGAATTTTTAAGGCTCGGTACGCGCGTGCCTGTTACTTTGCCGCAGCGCGTGACCGAAAAACTAGTGAATATGCTCAAAAAATATTCTCCGCTTTGGATCAGCATCCATTTCAATCATTCTAAAGAGATTACCAAGCGTTGCAAGATTGCCTGTGATATGCTTTCCGACGCGGGGATTCCTTTAGGCAGCCAAACCGTGCTTTTAAAAGGGATTAATGACCGGCCGTATATTATGAAGCGCCTGGTGCATGAATTACTGCAAATTAGGGTCCGTCCCTATTATATTTATCAATGCGATCCCGTAAGAGGGACGCAGCATTTCCGTACGCCCGTAGCCGCAGGGATAAATATCATGGAAAAATTACGCGGCCACACTTCGGGCTATGCAGTGCCCACCTATGTGATTGACGGCCCGGGCGGCGGCGGAAAAATTCCCGTTGGGCCAAACTATATCCTTTCTCAGGCAAAAGGAAAGTATGTTTTGCGCAATTTTAAGGGCAAAATTTATACTTACCTTGAATAAGCATTTATCGGGGAAGATTTTCCTGTTTGGGTTTTTGCTTTTTCCCGTGTTTGCCCTGGCAGAGATGCCTACGGATATAAGGGCCGGTCAAATCAATCAGTTCCTGGACCTCACCGAATCAGTCATTCATTCCCGCGCACAAAGAGAAGATGCTTTAAACTCCGTGATGCTTGATCAGGGGTTAAGCCAGCAAGATCCCGCATTAGCTAACGACCCTCCTGCAGGCAATCCTCTTATTGAAGGTTCCAAAGATGCCTCAAACGCAAGAAAATCTACCATTGAGAAAGTTTTGTCTAAATTGGAATTTGATTTGGCCATGGAATACGGTTTTTGTGTTCAGGGAGAGCAAACCTTCGAGGTTATTGACGGCGCGAGCAGGAAAATCTCGCGCTTATTTTATCCGAACCGCGGGCAAATGTACGGCGTTAAAGGAGAGATGGGATATTTGGATAAATTTTTCCTTGGCGGAAAATTCGACAGCAGCCTTTTTAAAAAATCATATGCTACAGATACCGACTGGCAGCCGGCAACTAATCCCGACATCTGGTTTGAGTCGCATTCGCGCGAAAAAGCACAGGCGCAGCTTTCGGATATTAATTTTTATTACCGGCTACTGGATTTAAATGCCGATACGGTGCGGGAAAACAAGCAATTCGGCGAACTATTCGATTTATTCAAAATGGGTAATCCCAACGACAGCTTGATTTTTGACCTGTTGGTAGGTTACCAGTGGCAAAAAAGCCGTTACCGCACTACCGACAAAATAGATACCGTGGAGTGGTGGGTGCCGACGGATAATCCGATTGCCGGAGAAGATTCGTTTTACAAGGTTTTCTACCGCGGCCCCAGGTTCGGATTCCGTACTTTAGTTACCTCCGGCAGGTTTTCCGGCCGGATGGAGTTTGCCTATGCGTGGCTGACTACAAAAGCATATGGCTGGTGGAACCTGACCAATAATGTTTTCGAGCAGCACGGCAGGAACGGCTTTGGCATAGATGCGTCGATCGAGTTGGACTATAAAATCACTTCCCATCTTATGGGAGGCGTTGCTTTCAATTATTTCCTGCGTAAACAGCGCAAACTTAAAGAATCGGCCAACCAGCCAGGCCTGATTTATGATAATGAAGATTTTATCAGAAACGTCAACAGCATCCTCTATTATCCTTCCGTAATATTAAGGTATATCTGGTAGCCCTAAACCCTTACCTATATATAGCGCCGATTATTGAAAAACCTTTAAAATATGCTATACTTTTTTATGTAATGGTAATTTGACAATTTGGTATTTTGTAATACTGAAAAAGGTAAACTCAGGGTAACCTGGGGGCGCAAAGCTTCCGGCCCAAGACATTTTTGTCGGGGGTAGCGGAGCTGCCAGAAGAGAAAAACTCTAAAGATTACCTTTAGAGTTTTTTGTTTATCTACCCCTAGGAATTTACCCTAGGGGTTTTTGTTTGTCAGGCCCCAAATATATATGAGGTATAAAAATGATCAAAAATATGACGATCTGCATCCTCTTACTTGTGTTTCTTTCTTGGCCAATGCATCCAAATGCTGCCGGCGAAGAGGCGATCAATAAAATCTTTATTCCGGAGCAAGAAGAGCCGAATACAAATAATAATGCCGAACCAATGAAAGGCATAGAAAAAGGCGAATTTGTGCTTTATCCAGTGAACCAGCTGAGCAAGCAAGATGGCCAAGTGCGGCAAAAGGCTTTAAGCGATGGCGAAACACCCGCTACGCAGGTAGCGGTGCCTGAGGAAAACGCTGCTCCTGTTATTCAGCCGGTAGAAAACCAGGTGGTGGTGGGTTTTAAAGAGAATGCGTCGCCTTCCCGCGCACTCGCAGAAGCAAAAATCCCCTATCTGGAATTAAAAAGGGTCTTTCCGATTACCCGCGTAGTGAACCAATTCAAAAAAGAAAACCGTTTGGAAAAGGATTCGGATAATTGGTATTGGTTCTTTGGAAAAAAATACCAGGAGGTAACCGAAGAAGAGATTTTTGCCGAGGCCTATAAGAAATTAAGCCCGGAAGAGCAAAGATTATTCCGGATTTATAAAATTACCATTCCCGAAGGGGCAACTACGGAAGAAGTGGTCTCTATTTTAAAAAATAATTCTTCAGTTGAATTCGCCCAGCCAAATTACCGCATGAAGAGTTCGTTTACTCCGAATGACCCGTTTTACAGTTCGAGCGGGCTTTTAGGTCCTTTTGATGATCTTTATGGCCTAAAAAAAATTCAGTGCGGCACGGCGTGGGATAGTTCCCGGGGCGATAATATTGTAGTGGCTGTAGTAGATACCGGAGCTGCCTTAAGCCACCCTGATTTACAAAGCAATCTCTGGGTTAATTCCGATGAAATAGCCGGCAACGGTGTTGATGACGACGGGAACGGCTACATCGATGACGTAAATGGCTACGATTTTGTTTACAGGGACGGCAATCCCACGGATGTTGTCGGCCATGGAACGCATGTCGCAGGGACTATTGCCGCAGTGGGGAATAATAATTATGAAGTCGTGGGCATTGCTTTTAATTCCAAGATTATGGTTTGTAAAGGATTAGGGGATGGTGGTTCGGGATATGTTACTGATTTAGCCGAAGGGATACATTATGCCGCTGATAACGGAGCGCGGGTGGTCAATAATAGCTGGGGGCCGGAGTCCAGATTAGCTTATGACCCGGTGGCAGAAGCAGCAGTAGATTATGCCTATTCAAAAGGCTGTATTATTACTTTTGCCGCGGGCAATAGTAACGATGATGTGGCTTATTATTCTCCTGCCAATTACGCGAAAGTGATCGCAGTTTCCGGCACGGATTATAATGATGCGCGTTACACGGAATCTAACTGGGGAGATGCGGTGTGGGTATCGGCTCCGGGAGTGAAAATTTTAAGTTTAGCTACGGACGAGAATTACCTCGCCGAAGCCTCGGGCACCTCAATGGCTTGCCCGCATGTTTCCGGCACGATAGCTTTAATATTGGCTAAAAACGTTAGCCTTACCGACGCAGAAATCAGATGGTTATTGCGTTCTAGCGCCGATGACCTCGGTGCAGCAGGAAAAGATTCTTACTTCGGTTACGGCAGGATCAATGCTGCCCGGGCAGTGGCAGCAGCCGGTGATACTAGTGCGCCCACGACACCGGTAGTTACCGATGAGGGCGCTACGACTTCCAATCAGAATCAGCTATACGCTTCTTTTAGCTCTACTGATGCAGAGTCAGGGATCCAGGAATACCAATACAAAATTACCCAAGACTCTGCCGATGGAGAAGCAATCGTTGATTGGACCTCTACCGGCACGACCGCATCAGTTACTTCCGGAGGTTTAAGTTTGGTAAAAGGCACGACCTATTATTTTAGCGTAAAAGCTAAGAACGGGGCAGGGAGTTGGAGCAGTATCGGTTATTCGGATGGGATTACCGAGGTTTCTAATAACAACGCGCCAATAGCCGATAACCAATCCGTAACCACGGATGAAGATACGGCTAAAGATATTACTTTGACCGCTACCGATGTAGACGGCGATGATTTGACTTTTTCCGTGGTGACTAATCCTGCGCATGGTACGCTCTCAGGCACAGCGCCTAACCTGAACTATGCGCCGACTGCGAATTATAACGGGCCAGATTCCTTTACCTTTAAGGCTAATGACGGCCTGGCGGATTCCAACACCGCTACTGTCACGATTACGATAAATGCCATCAACGATACCCCATATGCTAATGAGCAGTCTGTAAATACTGACGAAGATACGCCTGTCGCAATTACTTTAAGCGCAACCGACGCTGATGGCGATAACCTGACCTATTCCGTGGTTACTAATCCTAGCAACGGCTCATTAACTGGAACAGCTGCGAATTTGACCTATACGCCTAATAATAAGTATAAAGGCACGGATTCCTTTAGCTTCAAGGCCAATGACGGCCATCTTGATTCCAATACCGCTACTGTATCGATCAACGTCAGGCATACTAATCATCGGCCGAATAGCCACAATCAGTCTGTAAATACTGACGAAGATACGCCTGTCGCAATTACTTTAAGCGCAACCGACGCTGATGGCGATAACCTGACCTATTCCGTGGTTACTAATCCTAGCAACGGCTCATTAACCGGAACAGCTGCGAATTTGACCTATACTCCGAGTGAGAGTTTTTATGGAGACGATTCATTTACCTTTAAAGCCAGTGATGGTCAACTGGAATCTGATCCGGCAACTGTTTCAATTAAAGTAAAGCATGTTAACCACGCGCCTGTAAGCCAGAGTCAATCAGTCAACGTCCGGAAAAATACGCCAAAAACAATTACTTTAAAAGCTACGGATAAGGATAAAGATAGCCTAACCTATATTGTTCTGACTAATCCGGCCAGCGGCACCTTATCCGGAACAGCGCCTGACCTGACATATACGCCTAATACCGATTATATAGGAGATGATTCCTTTACTTTTAAGGCTAATGACGGAGCGCTTGATTCTGATAGCGCAACCGTGACTCTACACGTAAAACTGCCGCCAAAGGCAAAGATTTCTATTGAAACTCCGGCTCCCACTACTGGCTCCGCAGTTAAATTCAATGCCGCCAACTCCGAGGCTGATGGCGCCGATATTGCGAGCTACAACTGGAATTTTGGGGACGGCACTTCATCTGCCGCGGCCAACCCAGACCACACTTTTCGCAATTCTCCTTGGTGGCAGGATAAAACCTACGAAGTAACTTTGACGGTCACGGATAGCAATGGTATTACTGACAGTACATCCAGCACGGTGAATGTTTCCAAATTAATCGGCCCCTGGCGTTAAAGTATTGCTTGACCCTCCCAGCTTACCGAGCTATAATTTGATTATCTCTTAAAAAATAATTCAATCCGATTTACCCCCAAAAATATTAGGATTATTTTTTAACGAAGGAGCGAAAGTCTATGGATGCCAAGAATAAAAGGAATTTTATCCTCTTAGGCCACGCCCAGTCCGGAAAGACCACCCTCGCAGAAAGCATGCTTTATTTTTGTAAAGCTACCCCCCGTAGAGGTTCAGTAATGGAAGGCTCCGCAGTCAGCGACTATAGCGCTGATGAAATCGAAAGAAAAAGCTCGATTAATTTTAGCCTGCTTTATTGCGATTACCAGGGAACAAGAATCCAGATTATCGATGCTCCCGGATACGCTGATTTCTTCGGGGAGGCGATCTCCGGTATCCGCGCGGTTGATAGCGCGATTTTGGTAGTAGATGCTACCAGCGGCGTAGAGGTCGGTACAGAGCGCGCCTGGCAATTATTGGAAGAATCAGGGTTGCCGTGCCTTATTTTTATCAATAAGACCGATAAAGAAGGGGCAGATGCGCAAAAAACGCTTCTGGATATCAAGGAACGGCTTTCCAAGAACGCAGTCACCTTGGAATCCATGGATGCTCCGGATTTAATCGAAGCAGTCGCAGAAAGCGACGATAAATTACTGGAAAAATATCTTGGTGGAGAAAAGCTCTCCAGCGAAGAAATTACCCAGGGCCTGCACTTGGCAGTAGATAACCGTAAGGTCTTTCCGGTGTTGACCGGCTCCGGCTTAAGCGATAAGGGGATAGCAGAATTGCTGGGTGCGGTAATACATTATCTGCCCTCTCCTTTAGAAAGGCTGAAAGTGGAGGCAGGTAATCCGGCAAAGCCGGAAGAAAAGAAGGAGATCGCACTTAAGGAAGACGCGCCATTATCTGCTTTTGTTTTTAAGACGATCGCTGATCCTTATGTGGGCCAGCTTTCTCTGTTGAGGATCTTTAGCGGGAAATTAATGGCAAATACCGGTTTTTATAATGTGAACAAGCGGGTCAAAGAAAGGATCGGCCCGGTTTATCTGCTTCAGGGAAAAGAAGAGCGTACTACTGACCAGGCCTCCTGCGGTGATATTGTGGCAATTGCAAAATTAAAAGAAACTCTCACCTCGGATTCCTTGAGCGATGAGAAAAACCCGCTGCTTTTTGACCCGATTGTCTTCCCCGAGCCGGCGATTTCCGCTTCGGTGAAGCCAAAAACCCGCGCAGATGAAGATAAAATTTCCGTGGCTTTACATAAATTGACTTCAGAAGACCAGACTTTTAAAGTGATGCATGACCCGCAGACAAAAGAATTGATTATTTCCGGTTTAGGGGACCTGCATTTAACTGTTATGGTAGAGCGGCTGAAAAAAAGGTTTAATGTCGAAGTAGATTTAGGCACACCAAAGGTTTCTTATAAGGAGACGATTACCAAGAGCGCTAAGGTCCAGGGGAAATTCAAGCGCCAATCCGGGGGCCGCGGCCAGTACGGCGATGTCTGGATCGAAATTCAGCCTATGGAAAGAGGAAAAGGTTTTGAATTCGTCGATAAGATTTTTGGCGGAGCGATCCCCAGGAATTTTATTCCTTCTGCGGAGAAAGGAATTCGGCAGGCCTGTTTGGAAGGTGCGGTTGCCGGTTATCAGATCCAGGATATCCGGGTGATCCTTTATGACGGTTCTTATCATGAAGTTGACTCTTCGGATATGGCTTTTCAGATTGCCGGGGCAATGGCTTTGAGAAAAGCAGTCATGGCAGCCGGCCCGGTTTTGTTGGAGCCGATTATGAGCGTTGATATCGTAATCCCCGAAGAATATTTGGGGGCAATCTCCGGAGATATTAATTCCCGCCGCGGCAGGATCATGGGTATGGATATCAAAGGAAAATCACAGATTGTTAAAGCCAATGTGCCGTTAGCGGAAATGTTTACCTATGCCAATGACTTACGTTCTTTAACCGGCGGCAGAGGCTCGTACACCATGCGTTATTCGCATTATGAAGAAGTCCCGCAAAGAATCGCTTCGGGAATTATTAACCAATACCAGGCAACTAGGAAAGCAGAAGTGGAAGTTTAATGAAAATCTCTTTATTTTCTCTCCCAGAAATTAAATTAGGTAAGGTGAACGTTAAAGACAGCCGTTTGGATGAAGTAGATAAGATTACTAAGGCCAAAAAGAAGACTTATGTCCAGGTGGATTTGGTAGGCGAAGACGGCCTTTATGAGTCCGATACAGTGGTGACACTCAAAGATTTTCGCGCAGACCTGATCTTAAAGGACCTGGAATTTATTGAAACACGTTTAAGCCGGATTAGCGAGCCGGCGGAAAAAGCAATTGCCGAAAAAATAAAAGCGGCCCTGGAAAAAGAGGAATTCGCTTCAGCCGCGGCTTTAGATGACGCGGAAAAGAAGGCAATCGCTTCCTATTCTTTGGCTACCTTAAAGCCGGTAGTGATCGCGGAAAAAGATGACCTGGAAAATACCGATAAATTATATTTTCGCGCGGTGGCAGAGGGCGGGTTTATCAGTTTTTTTACGACGGGCGAAAAGGAAACCCGCGCCTGGTTGATCAAAAAAGGAGTTAGCGCCTGGGAAGCTGCGGGCGCAATTCATTCGGATATTCAAAAAGGGTTTATCCGCGCAGAAATCATTAGCTTTAATGATTTTATCCAGCTGGGCGGAGAAAATGCGGTAAAGCAGGCAGGAAAAATGCGGCTGGAGCCAAAAGAATATATTATGCAAGATACGGATCTCGTAAACTTCCGTTTCAACAAATAATTAGCAAGTTTAAATGAATCTGTCCGTCTTCTCTCGCTCAAATTCGCTTTTGCCCTTCGGGCCGGCAAAGATCTCTCGCATTTTTGGCGGCAAAATTACTCGCGCCTCGGTCTCTACCTCGGCGCTTAAAACAAATTTTGCCGTTCCGAGATTGCCGTCCTTCGGACGGCCTCGGAATTCCCAAAAATGTTCGAGCTGCTTTGCCTAAAAGCTCCATTCGCTCGAAAAGACGTCCAGATTCATTTGTACGATAACTTATCGTTAGAAACTACTACAAAAAAGGAGAGGAAGGTAAATGGTAAAGATTAAGCGTGCGTTAATTAGTGTTTCGGATAAGGCCGGAGTTTTGGATTTAGCCAAGGAGCTGAATAAATTCGGCGTAGAGATTCTTTCTACCGGAGGAACCGCAAAATTATTCCGGGAAAATAATATTCCGGTAAAAGAGGTTTCCGAGTATACTGGTTTTCCCGAAATGCTCGACGGAAGAGTAAAGACCTTGCATCCGAAAATCCACGGCGGATTATTGGCTTTAAGGGAAAATAGCGAGCACATGAAGACCATTCAGGAGCATAATATCGGCCTTATAGATATGGTAGTAGTTAACCTTTATCCCTTTGAAAAAACTACGCAGAAGCCCGGAGTAAAAATCGAAGAGGTAATCGAAAATATCGATATCGGCGGGCCGTCAATGTTGCGTTCAGCGGCAAAGAACCATCAGTCGGTTGCGGTGATCTGTAATCCGGCGCGTTATGCGCAGGTAATCGAAGAGTTGAGAAAAAATAAAGGTTCATTGCCGGAAGGGCTGCTGCGCGATTTGGCAGTGGAAGTATTTGGCAGGACAAGCCAGTATGACGGGGCAATTTTTGGGTATTTAAGCCAGCATTTGACGGCGCAAAAGGAAAATAAGGGAGAGTTTCCGCAGCAGCTAAATTTAAGTTTTGAAAAAATCCAGGAACTGCGTTACGGAGAAAATCCGCATCAAAAAGCCGCCTTTTACGAAGAAAAAGGCAAGAGCCAAGGATTGATTAATTTAAAGCAATTGCAAGGCAAAGAGCTTTCCTTCAATAATATTTTGGATCTTAACGCTGCCTTTGAATTGGCGAAGGAATTTAGCTCGCCCGCGGCAGTGATCGTAAAACATAATAACCCTTGCGGCGTTGCGGAAGATAAGTCGTTGGAGAAAGCATTTATCAATGCCTGGAAATGCGATTCGCTCTCTGCCTTTGGCGGGATTGTGGCATTGAACCGCAAGCTTGACCTTAAGGCTGCAAAGGCAATTGCCAAAGCCGGGTTCCTGGAATGTATTATTGCTCCCGGTTTTGAACCCGAAGCAGCAGCTTTGTTCAAAGAAAAAAAGAACCTGCGTTTACTGGAAGTATATGATTTGGAGCCGATCGCAGAACTGGAACTTAAACGGGTTAGCGGCGGCTTGCTGGTGCAGGATAAAGACCTGGAAACCCTTGATCTAAACAACCTTAAGGTGGTGACCAAAATTAAGCCCAGCAAAAAGGAAATGGAAAGTTTAATCTTCGCCTGGAAAGTAGCCAAGCATGTAAAATCTAATGCCATTGTTTTAGCAAACGGCAATAAGACCATTGCTATCGGCGCAGGACAGATGTCGAGAGTAGATTCCGTAATGATTGTGAAAAAGAAGGCCGGAAAATTAGCCAAGAATACCGCGCTTGCTTCGGATGCGTTTTTCCCGAAGGAAGACGCGGTTATCGAAGCGGCAAAGGCCGGCGTAAAAGCAATCATCCAGCCCGGAGGTTCAATTGCCGACGCGGAAATCATCAAGGCCTGCGATAAATACAAAATCGCGATGGTTTTTTGCGGTATCAGGCATTTCAGGCATTGATGTTTTAAAGTCAAATGACCTACCTGCAGGTAATCAAATATCTCGAGTCGTTTATTAATTACGAGAAGGCCGTGGCATACCCTTATAAAGTATCCCTGAAACTGGAAAGGGTCATGGATTTTTTAAAGGCGGTTGGCAATCCCCAGGATCGTTTACGTTGTATTCATGTTGCCGGATCAAAAGGCAAAGGTTCTACCTGTGCTTTTATTACCTATATATTGAGAGAGGCCGGGTACAGAGTAGGGTTGTATACTTCTCCGCATTTGTCTGATTTTAGGGAGCGGATCCGGGTTCTGAAACCGAGAGGCACTTATAGCCCAAAAAAAGAATTTGAAGGGATGATTTCAAGAGAGTCCCTCCAAGGGTTGGTAGAAAGATTAAAACCCGCAATCGAGGCTTACAATCATAAATCAAAATACGGCCCGCTTTCTTTTTTTGAAGTTTACACTGCCCTGGCCTTTATCTACTTTCTGGATAAGCATGTTGATTACGCCGTTTTAGAGACCGGTTTAGGCGGCAGGCTTGACGCAACCAATGTAGCACATCCTTTAGTTTGCGCGATTACTCCGATTAGTTACGAGCACACCCAAAAATTGGGCAATACCTTGGGAGAGATTGCCGGAGAAAAATCCGGGATTATCAAAGGCCACGGTCAAATTGTGATTTCTGCCCCGCAGGAAGAAGCGGCAATGCGGGTAATTAAAGCAAAATGCAAAGCAACAAATGCAAAAATTTATACCGTCGGTAAAGAAATAAAATACCTGCCACAAAAGGAATACTTTTCGGTTAAAGGCAGATTGGATAACTATCTAGGCTTAAGTACTGACCTGATTGGCAGGCACCAGCTGATTAATGCTGCGGTAGCCATAGGGTTAGCAGAAGGTTTAAAGGCAAAAGGCGCAACTATTACCTCGGAAGCAATAAAAAAAGGGATTGCCGCTACTGTTTGGCCGGGGAGGTGCGAGATTGTTAAACGCAAGCCCTTTGTAGTTTTGGACGGGGCGCAAAATGTTGCTTCCGCCGCTACACTTAAAAAAGCCATCCGGGAAAATTTTCAATACCGGAAATTAGTTCTGGTATTGGGGATTTCCAGCGATAAAGATATTAAAGGGATTTGTGCGCAGTTGTCGAGTTTGGCAGATAGGGTAATTTTAACCCGAGCGAATAGCCCGCGTGCAGTGGCACCCCATATACTTGCCGGTTTTTTTCAGGATAAAGAGAATTATCTGGCTGCCGAAGTCAGCGCAGCAAAAAAATTATCTTTTAGCCTGGCCGCCAAGGGGGATTTGATTTTAGTAACAGGTTCTTTATTTGTAGTAGGAGAATTCAAGGATGTTCAAAAATGATTTACAGGACACAATTGCCGCTACCGCTACCGCTATCGGAGAATCGGGTATTGGCATCGTGCGTTTAAGCGGTAAAAACGCTTTGAAGATAGCGGATAAGATCTTCTTCTCAAAAGATAGCGCCAAGCCGTCTGACTTCAAGACTTATACCTTACATTATGGTTTAATAGTGGGCCAAAATAAGGAAATTATCGACGAGGTAATCCTCTCGATAATGCGTTCTCCTAAGTCATACACCAAGGAGGATGTGGTGGAAATTAATTGCCATGGCGGAGTGGTAGCAATGCGTGCAGTTTTGGATCTAGCCTTGGCAAATGGCGCCAGGTTAGCTCAGCCAGGAGAATTTACCAAACGCGCCTTTTTAAACGGCAGGATTGACTTAAGCCAGGCAGAAGCGGTACTGGATATTATCCGCGCTAAAACCGATACCGCTTTAAAGATCGGCTTGGAGCAGTTAAAGGGCGGACTTTCCCGTGAAATCGCCGTCCTAAGAAAAGAGCTTCTGGATATTTTGGTAATTTTGGAAGCTAATATCGATTTTCCCGAAGAAGAAATCAATGCCGCGGATCTGAAGAAGATTTCTTTGCAGTTAAAGGCAGCCGAAGAAAGATTAAGCACATTATTGAAGAGTGTTAAAACCGGAAAAATTTTACGCGAAGGCGTACATGTAGTTATCTGCGGCAAGCCAAACGCCGGGAAATCTTCGTTATTGAACGCGCTTTTGAAACAGGAGCGCTCCATTGTTACTGCCGTCGCCGGCACTACCCGCGACACGATTGAAGAGATCGTGGATATAAAAGGAGTGCCGATCCGCATCGTTGACACTGCCGGTATTATCGAGCCGCGCGACCTTGTGGAGAAAAAGGCCGTACAGCGCACCAAAGCGCAGGTTGATTTGGCGGACCTGGTGATCATCCTCTTTGACGGCAGCAAGAAATTAAACCAGGGTGATTTTGCCTTGATGCGCCGCCTAAAATCAAAAACCACCCTTGCGGTGGTCAATAAAATCGATTTAAAACAAAAAATAGAAAGAGAGAAACTAAAGAGCAATTTTACGCATTTGATTGAAATTTCCTGCCGTAAAGCAAAAAATATCAACCTGCTAGAAGAGGAAATTGTTTCTTTGGTGTATAAGGGCAAGGTCGCTGCGCAAGGCCCGGTTTTCTTAAGCAACCTGCGGCATGCGCAGCTTTTAAGAAAAACAGAAAAACTTGTTGCTGAAAGCCGGCATTCATTAGATAATAAATTACCTTTGGAATTCATTGCCCAGGGAATTAAGGACGCTTTACTGCATTTAGACGATATTTTGGGGAAAAATTATTCCCAGGATTTGCTGGATAAGATATTCAGTGAATTTTGTATAGGGAAGTAACGGAGAAAAACATGAACCCCGCCCTTCTTTAGGGGCTGGGTTAAAGCAAAGAAAGAAGGGCGGGGTGAACAAGAAGAAAATAGAAAAGGCGATTACCGACATTTTGGAAGCAATCGGGGAAAACCCGCGCAGAAGGGACCTTTTAGATACGCCTTCGCGCGTAGCTGAAATGTATGAAGAGATTTTTTCCGGAATCAAAGAAAACCCGGAAAAAGAACTGGAAGTTATCCTTGAGCAAAAGCATGATGAAATCATTCTTTTAAAAGGTATTCCGATTTATAGCTGCTGTGAACACCACCTGCTTCCTTTTATCGGCAGGGCGCATGTGGCTTATATCCCAAAGGACGGCAGGGTCACCGGATTGAGCAAATTAGCCAGGGTAGTGGATATTTTGGCTAAGAGGCCGCAGGTGCAGGAAAGGTTGACTACGCAGATAGCAGAAATTATTATGTCTAAGCTTAAACCTAAAGGCTGCATGGTAGTTGTGGAAGCAGAACATATGTGCATGTCTATGCGGGGAGTGAAAAAACCCGGCACGATGACCGTGACTTCTGTTGTCCGGGGAATATTCCAGGCAAACGAAAAGACGCGCGCAGAAACCCTGGCGCTGATTAAAACATAATTAAAGGAGCTTGTATGTTAAAGTCGCAGGTAAAAATATTTTTGCTTCTTGTTTTCTGTGTTATGAACTTAACCGGGTGCGCAACTTATAAATTCCATCATGGCCAAGCCCCTTACGAGAAAGGGTATGTGGTCTCGCGCGATGATTATGATATCCTGGAATATACCTTAGGGCAAAATAATAGCGTTCCGGACAGAAAGTTAGCCAAAACAAGGTTCTTGCGGCGCAGGGATATCGTCGAGGATTATTATAAAAAGATGAATTTAATCGAAAATCATTTCAAGATGGCGGTCTGGGACCCGGCATCGATGTTTTTGAAGCTTATCGGCGGGCTCTTCCGCCTTCCTTTTATTGCCATAGCGGATTATCGCTATGAACATGACCCTATTTACAAAGAAAAAGTGAACAAAATGGAAAAACTCAAAGATGAACAAGAAGAAGCAAGGGTCAAGGCGTTAAAGGAGAGATTAAGCGAGTACGTGCAGAAGGATTTGGAAAAAGAAAGCGCGGTTAAGGCGCTTACGCCGGCTACTCCTGTACCGCAGGAGGCTGTGGAGCCGCAACCGGAAACTCCGAAAATTGAAGCCCCGAAAGAAATTGAGCCTGCAAAAACAGAAGCTGTGAAAATTGAAGCTCCGAAAGTGGAGGCTTTGGAAGCAGAAAAACTTCCGGCTAAAGAAGAAGCCGTTTCTGTTATCCCTAAAAAAGAAGAAGCAGCAATAGAACCAAAAGAATTGCCTGAACATGAAATCATCCCGGAACCGCAGCCGGCCGAAAAAAAGCCCGAGGATGCGGCTTTAATGAAAGAAAAAGCCGTACAACAGGCATTCCAAAAAGAGGCAGGGATCTCGGCAGTAATTATTGCCAAGCCACAAAAAGGCTACTCTCCTTTAAAGGTGAATTTTTCCGGAACAAATTCGCGTTCACGTAAAGGCAAGATTGTTTCTTACGCATGGGATTTTGGCGATGGAGATATTTCGACAAAACCCAATCCTGTAAATACTTATTATAGCAATACTTCCGAACCGAAATATTTCACCGTTAATTTAGTCGTAAAAGATAATCGCGGTAACACCGCGCAGGTATCCAGCGTAATCGAGGTACTCAATAAATAATTAAATTCTATGCTGAGCGAGCAAAGGATCCGGGCAGTCCTTTATTATTTGAGTGTCTTAATTTTTATTTTGGGGCTGCCCTCCATTCTCTCTTCCGTCCTCGGTTATAAATTTAGCCGCCGCACGCTTTCCTTTACCAAGACCGGCCTTGTAGTAATCAAAACCCAGCCTTCCGGGGCCAACGTATACCTGGATAATGCTTTATTAAATGATAAAACGCCGGCAACTATTGCCGAGTTGCTGCCCGGAACCTATCATCTAAAGATCGAATTGGAAAAGCATTATCCGTGGGCCAGTAATGTAGCCATAGAAGCAGGAAAAGCTACCCGCCTGGAAAAAATTATTCTTTTTCCAGTGAGGCCCAATATCCGTCAGCTTAACAAAGAGAAATTCTCCGCCTTCTGGCTCGACGAAGAGAAAGCAGAGATTTATTATGCCGGAGAAGATAACGCCATTTACCGTTCGGATTTCGAAGGCAACAACTATGAACGGATCGCTACTTTCCTGCAAATCGACCCGGCGCCGGTAAAGTTTGTCGCTTCGCCCGACCGAAAAAAAATCGCTTATTTTAACAAGCATAAAATCGGAATTACTTATCTGGATGCATATTCAGGGCAGCCATTTTTTTCCCAACAATTCGTCCTGGATTATCCCTCAGGGGTGCTCTTTAATATCTTTTGGCATTCCGACAGTTACCATTTGGTTTTGCTTGCCAACCGTGCCGTTGAGGTATTAGAGGCTAAGCCTGAAGCTGTGCCAATAGCCCTGGCAACTTTAAACAAAAAAAATCCCAGCTGCTCCTACGACCTGCACAATGATACGCTTTATTTTATTGATTCCCAGAGAGCTGCCGACGGAAACATGTATGATAATCTTTACAAACTGGAATTAAACAGCCGGACTACTTTGCAGCAATTGATGAAGATGCAAACGCATGAATAGTACGAAGATCAGAAGATTATTAGAAATTATTCCCGGTTTTCTTTCCTGGGGGGTTATTTTCTTCCTGATCGTCCTTTCTGCCTGGCAGCCGGCAGTTTGCGCCGTAGCAATTATCGTTTTCGATTTTTACTGGATCATCCGTACGCTTTACCTGACTACGCTTTTGGTGATGGCACACCGCCGGTTATTTAAAGAAAGAAGCCGTAATTGGCTTAAAGAATGCCAGGAGTTAGAACCACAGGGCAGCTGGCTTAAATTTTATCATTTGGTTATTTTTCCGGTTTATAAAGAAAGCCCCGCAATCCTCAAGGCTTCTTTAGAGGCAATCAAAAATTCGAATTACCCTAACGACAATCTTGTGGTAGTAGTAGCCTTCGAAGAACGTAACCGCGACTGCCGCGCGAATGCGAAAGACCTGGAAGATAAATTTAAAGGAGAATTTTTCGGGTATCTTTCTACTTTTCATCCAAATGGGCTGCCCGGAGAAACTCCCACCAAAGGGGCAAATGCCACTTTCGCGGCAAAAGCGGCAAAAGAATTCTTTGACCGCAAGAAAATTCCCTATGAAAATATAATTGTTTCTTGTTTTGATGCCGACACCTGTGTGGAAAAAGGCTATTTTTCATGCCTGACTCACCACTTCCTTACTACCCCTAAGCCGCACCAGGCAAGTTATCAGCCGATACCGGTTTATAATAACAATATCTGGTATGCGCCTTCTTTTGCCAGGCTCGTAGAGTTAACCGCTTCCTTCTGCCAGTTGATTGAGAGTATGCGCCTGGAAAAATTCGTCACCTTCTCCAGCCACAGTATGAGTTTTAAAACCCTCGTGGATATTGATTATTGGCCGGTAAATATGATTTCCGACGATTCGGTAATCTATTGGAAGGCATTCCTTTTTTTTAAAGGAAATTACCGTGTCGTCCCTTTATACATCACGGTTTCTATGGACGTGGCATATTCCACGAACTTTTTTAAAACCATCCTCCTGCAATATAAACAAAAAAGAAGGTGGGCCTGGGGTGTAGAGAATTTCCCTTTTTTGGTCAATGGCTTTTTAGGAGAAAAAGATATCCCGTTGTTTACAAAAATCAGAAGGTCATATCATCTTCTGGAAAGCCATGTTACCTGGGCGATCTGGGCGGTAATTATTATCCTTATGCCTACATTGCCTATCATTTTAGGAGGCTCGTTTTTTGCGCAAACCTCTGCTGTTGGTTATAACCTGCCGCGTATCACAGGCTTGCTTTTTAACTTTACGGCAGTAGCAAGCTTAATCTGGATTTTTTTAAGCCGTACCACTTTGCCGCCGCGGCCCCGGGACGTAAAATGGCACAAAAACATTTTAATGTTGGTAGAGTGGATTATTGTGCCTTTTATTGTGCTGATCCTGGGCTCTACCCCGGCGCTCGATGCCCAAACCAGGCTGATGCTTGGCAGGTATATGGTTTTTGAGACTACTGAAAAAAAACGTAAATAACTTTAATTCCTATCCAGGCTGCGGTATTGGATCGCCTCTGAGATGTGCTCTTCCTGGATATCTTGTGATAGCGCAAGATCCGCAATTGTCCGGGAGATTTTTAAAATCTTATCATAAGCCCGGGCAGAAAACCCCAGTTCAGTCATTGCCAGCCGCAATAATTTTTTCGCACTATCGCCAAGCGCACAGTATTTCTTGAGCATTTTCGTATGCATCTGCGCATTACAAAATATTTTTTCTGCTTTGAATCTTTCTCTTTGGATTGCCCGCGCATTTTCCACCCGTTTTTTTATCCGGCCGGAAGCTTCAGCTTCATTTATATCCGCGAGTTCTTTATATTTTATCGCCGGAACTTCGATATGTATGTCAATCCTGTCAAGTAATGGCCCGGAGATTTTATTTTTGTATTGCTGGATTTTTGTGGTGCTGCAGGTGCAATTTCTTTTCGGGTCGGTATAATAGCCGCAGGGGCAAGGGTTCATTGCGCAAACCAGCATAAAGCAAGAAGGGAAGGTAAAAGCTTTGTTGATGCGGCAAATACGGATTACCCCGTCTTCCAAAGGCTGCCTTAAAGCTTCCAGGCAATTACGCGGGAATTCCGCGAGCTCGTCGAGGAATAGTACTCCTTGATGCGCGAGGCTGATTTCTCCCGGTTGCGGTAAAGAACCTCCGCCTACCAGTGCCACGTCGGAAATAGTGTGATGCGGGTTGCGAAACGGCCGCAGCGTAAGAATTCCGTTTTGTAATGGGGAGGCTGCTGCTACCGAATGAATTTTAGTGATCTCTAGCGCTTCTTCGAGGCATAAATCCGGCATGATCGTGGGGATTCGTTTTGCGAGCATAGTTTTTCCGCTTCCCGGAGGCCCGATCATCAGGATATTGTGTCCTCCGGCAACCGCTACTTCCAGGGCGCGCTTTGCCGCAGGCTGCCCCTTAATTTCAGAAAAATCGATACTATATTGGGTTCTGTTTTCCAGCAGTTGGCTTAAGGAAACTTGAGCAGTTTTGAAGCATTGCGGTTGATGCAATGCCTCTACGGCCTGGCGTAAGGAAAAAACTCCCAGCGCCTGTACTCCGGAAACAATCGCCGCCTCCAGCATATTTTCTTGCGGCAATACCATCTGTATTATTTGTGCTTGGGCTACTGCAACAGCTATCGGCAGGATCCCTTTAACCGGCCGTAGCGAGCCGTCCAAGGAAAGCTCTCCGAAGATGTGGTAGCTTTTTAGTTTTTCCGCATCCAGTTGCTCGGAAGCAGCCAGTATTCCTAAGGCAATTGCCAGGTCAAAAGAAGCGCCTTCTTTTTTTAAGTCAGAGGGGGCTAAGCTTACGGTAATCCGATCGCATGGCCAATGGAACCCGGAATTCTTGATCGCTGCCTTAACCCTTTCTTTACTCTCGCGTATGGCGGTATCAGCCAGGCCAACCAGCGCCATTGCCGGAAGCCCCATGGAAACATCTACTTCAATTTCAATCGGATACGCTTCTATTCCTAATAAGCCGTAACTTTGTACTTTTGCCAACATATTATCTTCCTCCTTTACCTATAATAGACGCGCGAAGTTGATTAATCTCACCAAAAAAACCTTGCTTTTTAAAGAGGTAATAATATAATACTATTTAAACTATGGATAAGGGGCTTTTAAAGAATATTCTGATTATTTTTTTACTCTCGGTTGCCGCGTTCTCAGTGGTAAAATACGCTGCTATTTTTCAGGAAAAGCGCGTCTTGACCGATGACCTGAATTCGATTAAGGCAAAACTAGCGGCATTAGAGGAAGAGAAAAGGGTAGTGCTGGCAGAATTAGAGCAGGGCAAGGAGCAAGTAGCTTTGCTTTCTCAGGACAAAGCCGTGCTCAGGGGAAACCTAAAAGCCGTGAAAAGGAGAATGGCTAAGCTTTTTGCGGAACTGAACCAGACAAAGAAAGCAATTGACGGGTTAAATTCGAAATTCTTGCTTTTAAAAGCAGAAAACCTTACCCTGATTAAGCGCGCGGAAAAAGTCAATCAGCTGGCTAGCCAAAACAGGGCCTTAAAAGAGAATTTATACTCGATTCCCGAGTTAAGGAAAAGAATCGCAGAGCTAAAGAAAGATAAGAACGCACCTTTAGAGATAGAAGTAAGCCAGGATTGGCCTGGCGTAGAAGGAAATAATACGGAAGGCAACCGCGGGTTTTTGCTGAAAAACGGCCAACCCACCCACCCTGCCAAAGTAAAGATCGAGGTTATTACCGCTCCGGAAGATTTACCCGCAGACCCAGAAGAGAAATAGCTTGCTTTTTAAAAACTGCCCCGTTATAATATTAGCTAATTATTTAAGATGAAAATCGCGATTAAATCCCTATTATTCGTCATATTTTCCCTGATAGTTGTTTATACCAGTGTCAACTATCTGGCCTTGCTGAAGAGCAATTTAGGGCTGCACAGGGCTGTCTATCAGCAAAAAGAACAGCTGAGTAATTTAGAAAATGAGAAGCAAAAGTTATTGCAGGAAATAGAGAAAGAAAAAAATTCTTCCGCAAAAATATCGGAAGAGAATGCCCAATTGAAGGAGAATCTAAAGGCCCAGGAGCAAAAAGACAATAAATTGAACCAGGACCTGGCAAAGGTGCAGCAGGATGGCCAGCAGCTGCAGGCATTGAAACAGGAAAGGGATGCTTTAGTAAAACAAGTGGAGAAATTAACCCAGGAGAACGAGAGTTTGAATAGCCACTTGCGTGCTTTGGGTGAACAAAAGAAAGCGATCAAAGAGCTGCAAACTCAGATCCAAAAAGTAGGCATCGAGGTCATCAAGAAGACGGATGCCCAGAATACCGCTTTAGGTAACCGCGGGGTAATTTACAAGAGGGAACAATGAGAGATATATTTTTAGAAATCTATAGAAACAAGATCCTGATGGTGACGATTTTTTCCTGGATCATTGCGCAGTCCATAAAAGTCACCTTCGGCATCATGCGTGAAAAAAAATTCGACTTTCGCTGGTTTGTGGGTACCGGAGGCATGCCTTCTTCGCACGCTGCCGGCGCGGCATGTATGGCAACCTCAGTAGGCTTAGAGTATAGTTTTAGCAGCGTTTATTTTGCCTTGGCTGCTTCATTTGCGATCGTAGTAATGTTTGATGCGCACGTAGTGCGTTATTCGGCAGGCCGGCAGGCACATATCTTGAACAAAATTATGGAAGATATTTATTGGCAGCATAAGATTCATGAAACCAGGCTGCGCGAGTTAATCGGGCATACCCCTATTGAAGTGATAATGGGGGCTTTATTAGGGGTTACCATTGCGTTTATAAGCATGGCCAAATAGATAAGGAGTGAGGAAGTGAAAAGGATATGGTGGTTGATTATAGCAGCGGTTTTGATAACAATATCGGTTTTGATTTTTTTGCAACTTAAGAAAAATAGCCCCGCAGGAGCCGCTGTTTCTATTACCGGAAGGCTCTCCGCGTCAAAATTGCAGGCAGAGGCAAAGGAGCTGGAGAATAAGGGCGACCTCTCGGGGAGCAAAGCAGTTTACCAAAAGTTAGCGGCTGATTTTTCCGGATCGAATGAAGTGGCCAATTGGCAGAAAAAAATCGAAGACCTGAACATTAAATTGCTCTTTTCACCGACGATAACTCCCAAGAGCACATTATACCAGATTAAACCGGGAGACACTTTAGGCAAAATCGCCAGGGCATTTAATACTACCGTGGAGTTGATTAAAAAAAGCAATAATTTAAGCGATGATAAAATTATCCCCGGGAAAAAAATCAAGGTGTGGACTGCGCCGTTCAGTATTCTAGTGGACAAGAGCCAGAATATCCTGATCTTAAAAAACGATGAAGAGGTGGTAAAGACCTATATTGTGGCTACCGGCGCAAATAATTCTACCCCTGTAGGCACTTTTAAGATTATCGAGAAGCTCCCAAATCCTACCTGGTTTAAGGCCGGAGCAGTAGTAGCGCCTAATAGCCCTGATAATGTGCTGGGAACCCGTTGGATGGGCTTTGATATCGCTGGCTACGGCATACACGGCACGATCGAACCCCAATCATTAGGCAAGCAAGTCACTCAGGGCTGTGTGCGCATGGCCAATCCCGAAGTCGAAGAGCTCTATACAATCGTGCCCAAAGGCACAGAAGTAACGATAGTCGACTAAGTGAGGACACAAGTTATGGAGCACTGTATTAAAAATAATATCAGCGACATAACTTGTCCCGCTGCTCTATTAGATAGAGAGCGGGAGTCCGAACTTATCCCCGCACCAATTGGTGCGGGGATTAATTCGCACTTATAACTTACTCGTGCTAGGCACTCGTAAGTTATGTGCTCATTAAAGATGACCGCATTAGATTTTGAAAAACCTATTGTTGAATTGGAAAAGAAAATTCAGGAACTCAAGAATTTTACTTCCAATAAACAAATCGACCTTTCTTTGGAGATTAAGCGGTTGGAGGAAAAGCTCGAGCACTTAAGAAAAGATATTTACGGCAACTTAAGTGCCTGGCAAAAGGTGCAGATTGCCCGCCATCCCCAGCGCCCCTACACTCTGGATTATATCAGCAGCTTGATGACTGATTTCTTGGAATTACACGGCGACCGTTTTTTTTCCGACGATAAAGCCCTGATTACCGGCCTGGCAAAGATAGACGGCCAGAAGATCGTAGTAATGGGGCATCAAAAAGGAAGGGATACCAAGGAAAACTTAAAACGTAATTTTGGCTGCGCACACCCGGAAGGGTACCGCAAGGCTTTAAGGGTAATGGAACTGGCAGAGGACCATCGGCTGCCTGTAGTGGTTTTTATTGATACCCCGGGCGCATACCCCGGCATTGGCGCGGAAGAGCGCGGCCAGGCGCAGGCAATCGCCGTTAACCTAAGGGAAATGATGTTGATCGATACTCCGATTATCGCGATAGTTATCGGCGAAGGCGGCTCAGGCGGCGCATTGGGAGTAGGTATTGCCGACCGGGTCTGTGTTTTAGAGAATGCCTATTATTCCGTAATTTCTCCGGAAGGCTGCGCTGCGATCCTCTGGAAAAGCGGAAGCAAAGCCCCGGAAGCTGCCGAAGTCCTGAAATTAACTGCCGGAGACTTATTAAAAATGGATCTGATTGACGAAATTGTCCCTGAACCTTTAGGAGGGGCGCATCGTGACCCGGAAAAAATCGCCGCGACGATTAAGGCAGTGATTAACCGGAATTTGAAAGAGCTTAAATCCGGGCCTTCGGAAAAACTGCTTCAGTCCCGGTATGAAAAATTCCGTAAGATCGGTAAATTCGTATGCTAGAGCAAGAATTGCTTTTATTGGGGCTGCTCAAAGAGAGCCCTAAGCATGGCTATGAAGTAAAAAAGAAGATCAAAGAAATATTATCGATTTTTGCCGGGGTCGATTTAAAATCTATCTACTATCCCTTAAAGGTTTTGGAAAAAAAGGGGTTGCTGGTTAAGCGGGTGAAAAAAGAAGGCAAGCGCCCACAGCGTTATATTTACGAGCTGACGCCCAAGGGTGAAGCCAGGTTTCAGGAAATGCTCACCCATAGTTTTTTAAATTTTAAAAGGCCGCAATTTAGCTTAGATTTAAGCCTATATTTTTTACGCTACTTAAATCCCGCGATTGCCAAACGCAGGCTGCGTGCCCGCCTGTCGGTCTTAAAAAAACTTAGCCACAGCTTAAGAGAAACGATTGCAGCTTTACGCAAGAAAGGCGTCTCTCCTCTGGTTTATATCCTGGAGCATAACCTGCAGATGGTGGAAAGCGAATCGAAGTTCCTTTTCCATCTGATCCAAACACTTTAAAAAACAGGACAAATTAAAACGATGAAGCGTTTTTTCTTATCTATTTTTATTTTAGTTATTTTTACCAGTAGCACACAAACCTTTCAACAGTTATTCGCACCCGGTCTCTGTGCTTTTTGCTTTGCCATTTAGTATTTCCGGAGCCTTGGTCAGCTTATGGATGGCAAATTAATCGTTAAATATTTACAGCTTGATCGGGGTAATCCTCTTAATGGGGATAGTAAAGAAAAATTCTATTCTTTGGGTAGATTTTACGAACCAACTGCGCCAGGAAAATCCGGATGTAAAGAATGCGCTGCTCATGGCTTGCCCGATCAGGCTGCGCCCGATTTTAATGACTTCGGTTGTTACGGTAGCAGCAGCGTTCCCCCCCGGCACTTGCCCTTGGCCCAGGTGCGGAAACCCGTATTCCGATGGCAATTACTATTATCGGAGGCGTCGTAGTTTCGACAGTATTGACACTGGTAGTAGTACCGTCGGTTTATAGTATTCTTTCGGGTAAAAAGAAGAAAAAATAATTTTTTTCTGGATATTGGCCGGTTTCCGAGTACAATATAATCCATCATGAAGACCTTATTGGTTTATTATTCGCATTATGGCCATACCTATAATGTGGCTTTGGCTTTTCAGGAAGCACTCAGCAAATTAGGCACGGTAGATACCTATGAATTGGAGTATCAGAAACCGCGCCAGGGCTTGTTAAAGCGCGCATTTTACCGGCTTTATCCGGATTTAGTGCGTTTAGCCCCCGTGCCTTTGGACCTAAAGGGCTACGATATTTTATGTTTAGGAGTTCCGGTATGGGGAGGGCGGCCTTCTGCCCCGGTAACTAAATACCTGCATTTATGCAAGAACATCGATAACAAAATTATCATCTGCTTTTTTGTTTATGGGATGGAGGTCAGCGCCGTTACTTGTTTTGATTTTGTGAATAAGCTGGTAAAACGTAAAGGCCATCCCCTGGTTGTCCCGGTATATGTGCCTTGGGAAAAAGCCCAGCAAGAAGAGTTTGTAGTCAAGGCAATTACAACTGCCTTGGAGAAAGTTTCTATCCCGCCCTTGGCCTTAAAATAACCGAAAATTTAATTGACAAATAGCAATCTATGTTTTATAATATAAAAAAATTTAAATAGTAAAATTTTACTAAGTGAGGCCATAAGTTATGGAACCCTAGTAAATATACCAGGTGACATAACTTATCTGGCCGAATTTATCCTTGACACGCAGTGTCAAGGATCTCATACGGAGGTTGTCATTAATGGAATGGAACCCGCAAGTACAAGAAAAATTCAAAGTAATGATTGCTAAGATCCCGGTCTTTCACCGCGGCATTACCGAGAACGCGGTCACTTTAAAGGCGGAAGAAAACGCAATATCCCGCAAGGCTTTACAAGTAGAAGAGCAGGATGTGGTGGGTGCGTTTTTCTCTGACGTACCGAGCCCTTTTTACAGTATGATGATTAGGCTCCTAGAGCAAAACGGGTTTGATTATAAAAAGTACGGTTTCCCCAAGAACGGCAGGAAATAGGTGAAAATTGCGGTAATCGGTGCCGGAGCAATCGGCGGACTAGTAGCAGGCTATTTAAAGGAAAAAAGCCTGGATGTTTGTCTAACCGGACATGCGGATTCGGTAAAGGCAATCAGGGATAAAGGTATTTTAATTTCCGGGGCAAGAGGTAGCCTTAACCCCAGGGTGGAAATTAGCGAAAAGCTTTTTAGCCAACCTGATTTGGCAATCATCTGTACCAAAACCCAGGATATCGAAAAAGTTTTTCAGGAAAATTTGCCATTTTTAAAAAACACAGTTATCCTGACTACTCAAAACGGAGTGGCCGCGGATAATTTGGCTGCGCGTTTTATCGGGAAGGAAAAAATTATTTCCAGCATCGTAATGTTTGGAGCTACCCTTTTAGAGCCGGGCAAAATTACCCATAACTTCGAAGGCAGTTGGATTTTAGGGAAAATTTTCGGCAAAAATGACGCCCAGACAGTTGAAGTTGCCTCGTTGATGAATCAGGTTTTCCCGACGATAGTGGCGGAAGAATTATCGGGGATGAAATACTTAAAGATTTTTGTGAATGCCAATAATTGTGTCGCGGCAATTTTAGGCTTAAGTATGCAGGAGTCTTTTAGCGATCTCGAGATTAGTAAAATCAGTATCGCGATTTGGAAGGAAGGCCTGTCGGTAATGCAGAAAGCAGGGGTTAGCCTGGTTTCTTTGCCGGATTTTCCCTTGGAGAGGTTACAAAAACTCGCTGCATTGCCGAGTGAAGAAGGGGCAAAGATTTTTTCCGGGATTATGAAGAATTTAAGCAAAGAGCCTTTATACGGGTCGATCTTGCAAAGCATCAAGAGAGGCAAGGTTTCGGAAATCGATTATATCAACGGAGAGTTCGTGAATATCGCCAGGGCCAACAATATAACGGCACCTTTAAACGAAAAATTAGTGGCAATGGTGCATCAAGTGGAGCAAGGCAAAAAATTCTTTACTAAAGAAGAATTGGTCGCTTCTACAAAAAATTTATACAATTAAAATGGGCGAAGTAAATACACCGTTTCCTAAATTAAAACTTACCGTCACGAAAGTTGACGGCGTTTGTTACCATGGATACAAACAAGGCGATGAGTTGATCCTGGAAGATTTTACCCATCCGCCGAAATTCTTCTGCCTGGGGCTGGCGCATGCTTTATTCCCGGTAATTTATGCTTTAAGTTTCGGGTCCTGCTTTCCTTTTCGCGGCAACCAGCGTTCTTTGCTGGTTACTTGCCCGGACGGCGGAAAACTGGAATTTCAGGCTGAGATCCTCGACGGTTTAGGAAAGCCACAGGTAATCCCGAAGGACCCTAATTTTAAAGGCCCGAACCCCAAAAAAATGGTTATTGAAGTGGTCAAGGCTACGGGTAAATGCACTTTTGGTTACAAGGTCGGCGATAAGTGGGAAACTCAAGGCTTAAAATGCATTCCCGGTTTTTGCGGCGCAGCTTTTCATTGCGCATTCCCTGCGCTTTTCGCGCTTAATTTCGGGGCAAAATTCTTTTTTATGGATAATCCGGATTCGATCGATACGGTTACTTGCCCGGACGGCGGCAATATCGTATTTAAGGTAACGAGAATAGAGGAAAAATAAAATGGCAAAACGCAGAGTAGTAATTACTGGTATTGGAGTGGTTTCTCCTAACGGCATCGGCAAGGAGAATGCCTGGAATGCATTTATATCCGGAAAATCCGGGGTAAAGCGCGTCGATGGTTTTGATGTCTCGGTATTTAACACCAAGATCGCCGCCGAAGTGCGCGACTTTGACCCTTTTAAACTGGGTTTAACTCACGAAGAGGCCGTACGCATGGATAGGTATGTGCAGTTTGGGGTAGTGGCTGCGGATATGGCGATTGCGGACGCAAAATTCGATTTTTCTAAAATTGACCCGCAACGCATAGGGGTTTGTTTAGCCAATGCCATCTGCGGCACAAAATATATGGAAGAAGAATTTGCTCTGGTTACGGACGACGGGAAAAACCCCATCGATCCTTCCAAGGTACGGCCTGATCTTTATGACGCAGCGATGTTCAATACTCCTTCGATAGAGATCTCCAGCCGTTACCATTTAAAAGGCGTCTGTAATACGCTTTCTACCGGCTGCACTGCCGGGACTGATTCGCTCGGGTTTGGCTTGGAAACTATTCAGGATGGCGAGCAGGATATTATGGTTTGCGGAGCAGCGGAAGCGCCGATTACGCCGATTACTTTCGGAGCGTTTGACGTGGTCAATGTTTTATCCAGCCGCAACGACCATCCGGAAGAGGCATCGCGCCCTTTTGATAAAGGCCGCGACGGCTTTGTGCTTTCCGAAGGGGCAGGAATTTTAATCCTTGAGGAATTAAATCACGCACTGAAGCGTAATGCCTATATTTATGCGGAAGTACTCGGGTTTGGCACCAGTTGCAATGCCTTTCATATGACAGATTTGCCGGCAGACGGGACTGCCATGGCCAGCTGTATTAGTTTAGCCTTAAAAGATGCCGGGGTAAAACCTGCAGAAATTGATTATATTAACGCACACGGTTCTTCTACGCGGATGAATGATATTTTCGAGACCGCAGCTTACAAAACAATATTCGGGGATTATGCTTATAAATTACCGGCAAGTTCCTTAAAGTCAATGATCGGGCATCCTTTGGCTGCGGCAAATGCAGTGGAGCTAACGATCTGTTCGCAAATTTTCGCGCAAAATTTGCTTCCTCCGACAATCAATCAAAAAGAACGCGATCCGCTTTGCGACCTGGATTACATTCCCAACGAAGCCAGGGCTAAGAAGGTCGATGTGATCATAAAAACCAGCAGCGGTTTTTCAGGGGTCCACTCCGCGTTAATTATCAGAAGGTTTGAGGGATAAATGGAAAAAATCGCAATTACTGGAATTGGCGTTGTAGCTCCTTCAGGGATCGGCCGCAGGCAATTCTGGGCGAATGTTAAGGCAGGCCGTTCCTTTGTTAAAGAAATCACCCGTTTTGATGCGAGTAAATACCCCTCGCACATTGCCGGGCAAATCGATGACCTGGAAAAATACAGCAATATTTCCGAGCGCCTGCTAAAAAAGATGGATGCCTTTTCGCATATGGCTTTGATTGCCTCGGAACTGGCATTAACTGACGCCGGAATAGATATCAAGAAAGAAGACCCGAATCTTGTGGGGATTTTCTTAGGCAATGCTATCGGCGGCTGGCTTTATGCAGAGACGGAACTGCGCGATTTATATATAGAAGGCAGGGAAGGCGTGTCTCCTTACATGGCTTCTGCCTGGTTTCCTGCTGCACCGCAAGGCCAGGTATCGATTTATTACGGGATCAAAGGCTTTAGCAAAACCGTGGTAGCGGACCGTGCCAGTTCCTTGCAGGCAATCGGTTATGCCCGTAAAACTTTAAGCAAGAATAAATTAAATATGATTTTAGCCGGCGGTATGGAAGCGCCGGTTACGCCTTATGCTCTATTATGCTGCAATACTTACGGCGGATTATCCGAAGATAACGCCCATCCGCAAGCAGCATACCGGCCTTTTGACCGTAAACGCAACGGCTTTGTGATCGGCGAAGGCGCCGGGATCATGGTCTTAGAGCCGCAGCAGCGCGCAAAGGCAAGAGGTGCGAATATTTGGGCATATGTGACGGGATACGGCACTACTTGCGACGGAAAAGACCGGATCAATCCGGACGCAAGCGGAAAAGAATTAGTCCGGGCAATTGAAATTGCTTTGAGCGATGCAAAAGTAAATAAAGAGCAGATCGATTATATCAGTTTGGACGGAGTAGCTCTTACGGATTGGGATAAGAGTGAAATTAGCGCCATCAAATCAGTCTTTGGCAAGCGCGCGGAAAAAATCCCTGCCAGCTGCCCAAAGTCAGCTTTTGGAAATTTACTCGGCGCATCCGGTGCTTTGGATTTAATTATTACCGTACTTTCCATGGAGCATAATTTAGTAGCTCCGACGTTAAACCTGGATGACCCTGATTTGGATGGATTGAATTATGTCCGCGGCCAGGCAATGGAGCATACGATTAATAAGGCATTAGTGATTTCCCGCGGAAGAGGCGGGATTAATTCTGTATCAGTAATCGAGAAAGGAGAAAAATAATGAAGATCTTATTTGTTATGCCTAAAGTAGGTGCCTGGGCAACACACGGAATCCATCGTTCACCGAACCAATTGTATGCGCACTGGGCAGCATATATCCGCGAGCGTGGCTATGAAGACCTGGCAGTAATTGACGGCAGGGCTTTGGAAATTCCTATGGATAATTTAATTGCGCAGGTAGTGGAAAAGAACCCGGATGTCGTGGTGATGGGCGAGCAGATCCACGGTTACGGCGGATACGGGGTATTGCGCCATTTTAAAGAAGCCGCGAAAAGAATTAAAGAGAAACTGCCCAAAACAAAAATTATTATGGGCGGCCTTTGGTATTCTGCTATGCCGGTTCCCACGCTGGAAGAAAATCCGGCAATGGATTTTGTAGTAATGGGCGAAGAGGAATCATTCGGCGATCTGATCGAGGCAATTGATAAAAAGAAAAGTTTAAAAGACGTAGGGGGTGTCACCTCGCGCATCGATGGAGAGATCGTTATGGGCCCGCATAAGCCCTTGATGCAGAACCTGGATTTACTGCCTTTACCGGCATATGATTTGTTCCCGATGGACAAATATGTGGGGCATACCTATTGGAAGCCGTTCGTAGACATGATTACTTCCCGCGGCTGCCCTTCGGCATGTACATTTTGTTACGAATGGGACCAGTTTGACCCACGTTCGCCTTCTGACTTCTTAAAATGGCGGGCAAAATCACCGGAAAGAGTAATCGAAGAATTGGAGCTTTTACATAAAAAATACGGGGTTAAAGTAGTAGTCATCCAGGATGATAATTTCAATGTTGACCCAAAGAGAGTGGAAAAATTCTGCAATTTGAAAAAGCAAAAGAATATCCCGACTAAATGGGTTTCTTTAGGCAGGGCTGTGGATTGGGTAAACTGCGAGTCAATCCTACCATTGATGAAAGAAACCGGTTTATTCATGGGCGTCTTTGGTATCGAAGTTACGACTCAGGATGAACTGAAGAGAATTGCCAAAGGCACTACGATTGATCAGATCAAAAAAACTATTGAGATCTTACGTAGAAACGATATTGCGATTGTCGCGGATATTATGATGGGTTTTGATTATGATACCGAAGCTATCATCAAGCAACGTTTTGAATTTGCCGACCAGGCTGACCCGGATGTTTTGTGGATTGGTTATGTAACGCCGGCGCCAAATTCTCCGATGTGGAGGATTGCCTTAAAGAAAAAATGGGTTGATCCAAAGGCAGTTGATTTTAGCACCTGGGATTTTCTCCACCCGGTAATTCCTACGGACCATCTTTCTACCGAGGAATTAGGCAGGCTAGGCTCCTGGTGTATGCGCGAATTCTTCTCCAAGCCCGGAAGAATCAACCGGATCATGGAAAGCAATTTCGATCCTTTGGCAAAACTCTGTTTCCAGGATGTTATGGCCGGGGTAGGAAAATGGGAAGCCGCGGCGACTAAGGGCGAGGTACAGATCTAAGTAAACACCCTGCGCTTATGCGGAATTGCGCAGGTGTTGTCTACGTAGACAAAGGGCGAGGTACAGATATAATAATAGGTAAAACGGAGGCATAGAGATGGCAGATACCAAGACGAAAATTAAAGGTGTTTTTGTGGAGCTTTTAAAAATTAAGCCTGAAGAGCTTAAGGACGATTTGAATCTTTCTGATTCTATCGGAGTAGATTCTACGGAAATGGTAGAAGCAGTGATCGCTTTAGGTAAAGCATTCAGTATTAATTTAAACGCTAAAGACATTACTAAGTTCATGACCATTAATGATATTGAAAAGGTCATAAGCTCAAAAATTAGCGTAAAATAAAACGCTTTACGCCAAGCGCATTACGTAAAACGAAATGAAAATAATAGACTTAAGCCTGCCGATTGACGAAAAGGCCTTTGAGGTGCACAAGGTCTCAATTGACCGTGTTACCCATAAAGCCGGCGTAGAAAAATTCAACCGTGTGATTATGGGTAAAACTTTGCTTGGCAAAATCAAATTTGCCTTAGGCCAGCGCATCTTAAAAAAAAGCGAATTGCCCGACGAAGAATTCCTTTCCCTGGAAGTAGTGCATTCTCCGGTGCATATCGGCACCCACCTGGATTATTCTTTTCATTACGGATCAAAATCTGAAGGAAGGCCGGCAAAGACCGCAGAAGAAATTCCTTTGGAATGGTGTTATCAGGACGGGGTAAAGTTGGATTTTACCGCTAAAAAACCTAATGAAACTATCACCGCTACCGACCTTGAGCAGGCGCTAAAGAAAATCAATTATATTTTAAAGCCTTCTGATATTGTTTTGTTGCACACCGGAGCGGATAAATTATACGGCTCGCCAAAATATTTCTCGGATTACCCGGGAGTAGCTGTTTCTGCAATCGATTATCTATTGGATAGAGGGGTAAAAATCTTTGGCGTGGACACCATGGGCATTGACCGACCTTACCGTTTCATGCTCAAGGAATTCCTGGAAAAGAAGGATATTCAGTATCTCTACCCAGCGCATTTTTATGGAAGGAAGCGCGAGTTCATCCATATCGAGCGCTTGAGCAATTTGGAAAAATTGCCTGCCAGCGGTTTTAAAGTGATTTGTTTTCCGGTAAAAATCAAGCAAACCGGCGCTGCCTGGGCAAGGGCAGTAGCGATCATTTAAAAAAGGAGAGAGCTTATGGGCCATACATGCAATTCTATAGTGATTAATGCGCCGTACGAGAAGATTTTCGAGGTTTCAAATGATATTCCGCGCTGGACGCAGCTTTTTGGCAATGAATACAAGAAAGCAGAAATTACTAAAAGAGAAGGGAATAAAATTACATTTAAGCTGACCGACGACGAAGGAAAATCCTGGCAATCCTGGAAATTATTATTTAAGGATAGGTATTTTACGTATGCAGAAAGAGAAGAACCGAAATTCCCTTTCAAATACATGAAGTTAGTCTGGCTTTATACGCCTACGCCAGAGGGGATTAAGATGACCTGGATCCAGCATTTTGAAATGGATGATAAGGCAAAATTTAACGATCAGCAGGTAGAGGGTTTTATCAACAAACATTCGCAGGATAACTTGAAAATCTTTAAAGACGTAATTGAAAAAGAATCAGGAATATTAAAGGAGTAGGCACCCGGCGTTTATGTGGAATTACGCCGGTGTTGTCTAGGTAGACAAATGAGCAACGATTTAAAAGGAAAAACCGCAATAGTTACAGGAGCAAGCCGCGGCATCGGTAAAGCCCTTGCTTGTACTGCAGCCAGCTTAGGGGTTAATTTAAGCATTGCTGCGCGCCAGGAAGGCCCGTTAAAGGAAACTGCGGAGGAGATTGCCAAGAAATATAAGGTAGAGGTCCAACCGGTTGTCTGCGACGTCACCAAATTACAAGACCTGGAGAACCTAGTTAATAAAACCAAAGAAAACTTAGGCGACATCGACATTCTGATTAATAATGCCGGAGTTTCCAGCCAGTATCCTTTTCAGGAGCAACCTTTGGAGGATTTGGAAAAGCTGGCACACACCAATTATCTGGGCTACGTGCGCTTGATCCGCCTGGTAATTAATGACATGATCAATAGAAAATCCGGAAGTATCATTAATATGGTTTCCGGTTCGACACTTTGCGATCCTTTACCGCGTAACTTCATTGTCTATAGTTCTCTGAAGGTGGGCTTACGCGCTTTTTCCAAAGCGCTCTTCTGGGAACTGCGCGATCACGGAATCAAAGTAACTTCCATTCTTCCCGGAGTAACGGATACGGATTTAACCGGAAAATTAAAGGAGATTACACAGGATACTTCGCGCCTCATGACTACCGAGGCAATTGAAAATGCGGTGAGGTTCGCTCTAACAGTACCGCAAAATGTTTGCCCCTTGGAAATCGCGGTCATTAACCAACAAACACCTTGGACTGCTCCTGTGATACCTTATAAACAAGCGCACCTAAATAAATAAAAGGAGGGACGATGAAAAATTTAGTTTTGGCATTAGTATTGATGCTCGGCTGTTTGACTTTTGTTTTTGCGCAGGATAGCGGTAACTTATTATTGGATGATTTTGAGATCGGGATTAAAGGCGGCCCAGATGGAACCTTGGATTTTGGTGCGGGTAATGGCTCAACAGTAGATGTTAGTTCCGCAGCAGACACAAAATATTGGAATGACCTTTCGATCAAGGTGACTTTTGATGCTGTTCCAGGCGGCTATATTTATATTGCCAGAGGTTTCGGCTTAGATGCGCAAAATGCCGGCTGGCTGGTAAAACCGGAAGAAGTCAAATGGAATGACTATAAGGCAATTGCCTTCTATGTGTATGGCCAGGATTCCAAAGAAAAAATTGCTTTTGACCTAAAAGATAACGGCGGAGAGATTTGGCGTTTTATCGCCGAGGATAATTTTAAGGGCTGGAAACAGGTAGTTTGCCCTTTTGCCGGATTTGTTGCGCGTAGCGATTGGCAACCGGATACCGCTGATAAAAACGGGGTAATGGATTTTCCGTTAAAGAGCTATCAGTTTGAGCCGCTTCCTCCGGGAAAGGGTACGCTTTATTTTGATAAGGTAGAGCTGATCAAAAAATAAGCATGGATAAGCAGGAAATAAAGAATTTGAAAAAAAGATACCTGGTTTGGTTTTATAAAACCTGTAAAGAGGCGCTGGATAAAATTGAGCGCAAATTTACCCAGCTGGAAATCGATAATTTTGTCCTTAAAGAATTAAAAAAGCAAAATCCGGGCAAAAAACTGGATAAATTTATCGAGGAGTTTAAAGAATATATCAGAAATAAAGAAAGTGACGGCTTGGGGCTTAAGTATGAGGGAAAAGATTTGAAGCCGGAATATTTATTCCTGTCGGTAAAGTTAAAAGCAATAGAAAAAGCGATTACCAAAGAACTCGGTAAAAAAGCCCTGAGCGAAATTAAGCTGCTTTATGAGGCGGAAATGACCGAAAGGATTTTGAAAAGCACCGAACACTAATGATTATTGATGCGCATGCACATTGGTTACCGATGGAAATTGTCAGCAATGCCCATTTTTTTCATAAGGGCTGGTCGGACATCGAAGGCCAGCTAAAAATTATGAAGGAAAACGGCATTGACCGGGCAGTGCTGACGTACCCAACTTCGGATGCACATTTAAAATTAGGCAGCATTTCGGAAGTTGCGCATATCTATAATGACAATGTGGCAAAAATCCTGAAACGCTATCCTAAAGAGTTCATTGGCGCGGCAATTTTGCCGATTGATAATGCTTTGGATATGCAGGAAGAGTTTAAGCGCGCTATCCACGAGTTGGGATTTAGAGCGATTTCTCTTGCCTCAAGCTACAACGGTAAATTCTTGGACGATGAAATCTTTTTACCTATATATAAGCAGGCACAGGCAGCCAATATCCCGATTTTTGTGCACGCGCAGATTGTAAACCCTATTGGTTTTGAACGGGTAAACGACCCCTTACTAACTCCGGTAATCGAGTATATCTTTGACATTACCATGAGTATCGGCAGGCTCTTAATGTCGGAGGTTTTACGCGAATATAACGGAGTAAAGTTTGTTTTTGCTAATTTCGGCGGGGCATTGCCGTTTTTGCAGCACCGTTTTGACGCTACCTATGAAATGCTGCGCGGGATAAATTTCGTCAAGGACCTGAAAGCTAACCCTACACAATACCTGAAGAACATCTACGTTGATACCGGCGGAGATAAAGTAAAAGCAAATTTTCAATTAGCGCTGGAATTATTCGGGGCGAAACACATTCTTTGGGGCAGTGACTGGCCGGCTAAAAAAGATATCAAAACGGGTATGCAGGCAGTAAAAGATCTAACGATCAGCCAGGAAGAAAAATCCGCTATTTTAGGAGGAAATTTGGAAACTATTGTAAAAGGAGAAAACTAATGCAAATGCAAAAAGAGATTCATCTTACGGGCAAGGACTTAACACAAATGGTACAACTTAGGCCGCAGGACGTGGGCAAATACGCAATTGTCCCCGGGCCAAAAGACAGGCTGGATGTTTTAATTAAAAAAATCGAAAACCCGGTACGTAATTTTTCCTTTATGGAATATACGATGTACACCGGAATGTACCAGGGGCTTAAGATTACCGGAATTAACGGCGGAAGGTTTTCTACCGATACCTCGATTACCGCAGAAGTAATGTGTAATGCCGGCATCGAAAATATTATCCGTATCGGCACTTGCGGAGCGTTGGATGAAAATATAAAAGTCGGGGATTTATTTATTGTTGATGAAGTTATCCGCGGAGACGGGGTTACTCCTTATTACGTGGATAAGGGTTTTAAAACCGTTGCCGATAAAAAAATCAGCGATACGCTTTATGAAACCGCCAAAGCAATGGGAATAGGGGTACATCGCGGCATGGCATGGACTACAGATGCGCTTTTACGCGAAACCCGGGAAATCGTCGAGGCTAAACGTAAGGAAGGCGCAAAAGTAGTGGATATGGTTTCTTCTACACTTTTAACCATTGCCCAGACTTACAAGGTTAAGGCTGGCTCGATTTTAGCAGTCAGCGACAATGTAATTACCGGCGAAATGGGATTTATGAACCCATTGTATTATATGGCAGAGACGAACCTGATTAATATCGCCTTAGAAACAGTAAAGAAGCTGGAAGCCTGCCTGCCGGCAGGCAGGGAAAATAAATGACATTTTCTCCACTTTTTTGGCCGATCCACTTAAAGTCCAAAACAATTTATATCCTTGATGAAACACAACTGCCCTATCGGGTAAGCTATATCAAAGTAAAGGATTATCAAGGAGCGTGTAAGGCGATAAAGGAAATGAAGACCCGGGCTGTGGGCCAGGTTTTGTTGGTTTTTTACACCTTCCTTTTGGTTCTGGAACAAAATCGTAAATCTAAAAGCCTGGATAAAATTTTACAGCGCGTCGCAAAAGCAATCAATGCCTCGCGCCCGACGCTGCCGTTTAAAGTCCTTACGGATATGGTCTTGGGTTGGCAGGTACAAGGAGCTCCTCTAGAAAAATGTATTTTAGGCTTTTTGGAGAAGCTTAAAAACTACCGCATTGCCCAGGCGCAGGAAGCAGCCTCTTTAGTAAAAAACGGCGACGTAATTTTAACGCATTGCAATATCAGCGGCCTCATGCCCTTAATCGGGCAATTCTGCAGAGAGCAAAAGAAGGATATTAGCTTCTATGTAACGGAAACACGCCCTTATTTGCAAGGGGCAAGGCTTTCTTCCTGGGAATTAAACCAGCAGAATTTCTCGGTGACAATCATTACCGATAATATGGTAGCGCAGGTCATGTCAGAAGGAAAGATCGATAAAGTAATTGTAGGAGCGGATAACCTGGCGCAAAACGGGGATATTGCCAATAAAATCGGCACCTATCAGATTGCAATTTTGGCGCAGCATTTTAAAGTCCCTTTTTATGTCTTATGCCCTCCGCGCTCAAATGCCAAAAGCGGTAGCGAGATTAAAATCGAAATCCGGCCGGAAAAAGAACTACTGAATTTCCAAGGCAGGTGTATTGCGCCTAAAGGTGTAAAAGCCTATTATCCGGCTTTTGATGTTACCCCAAAGGAATTAATTACCGGGCACATCCATTTAGGAAGAGAATAATGGTCGAAGAAAAAGTCTTGATCGAAGAAATTATCCAGGTAGGTAAGCGCCTTTATCAGGCCGGCCTGTGCGTAGCAAAGTCAGGGAATTTAAGTGCCAGGTTAAGTGAGGAAGAGATTTTAATTACCGCTACCGGCACTTTTTTAGGAGATTTAAAACCTGATGATATTGTTAAGGTTAAGTTAAGCAGCAACGAAGTACTGGGCGCTAAGAAGCCCAGTTCGGAATTGCCCCTGCATTCTTTAATTTACAAAAATTTTCCTGCCCAAACAATCATTCATTGCCATCCACCGCTAATTAACGGCTATTTCGCGGTATGTAATTCTTTAAAAGCTTTAACTTTCGAAACTAAGTTTTATTTAGGGGAAGTGCCGGTGATTCCGCAAGAAACCCCCACAGTCACTAATCCTGAGCCGGTGATTGCCGCTTTAAAGGGTAATAACCAGGTAGTCTTAAAAAATCATGGCACAGTAACGGTGGCGGATAAATTTAGCGATGGATTGAGTTTAATCGAGGCATTGGAAGAAGCTGTCAGGGTAGCGGCAGTTGCCCGGCTTTTTGAAAAATCTGTACTTGATGACCTGGATGTTAATTTAAAAGATTCGCTCACGAGAAATGAAGACAGTTTTCCTATGTTTTCCCGGGAGCATATCCAGGCAATCGTGGATTTGGTGAACAAAGATGAATTCATCGCCCAAAAAGGCAAAGAGCTGGACCTGACAGTAAGTTTAGCCGTAAAACTTGACGGAACCGACAAGGCCTACAAGTTTGTTTTTGAAAAGGGGCGGATTATAAAACTGGAAAATAATTCTGATGCGCCGTTTGTTATTTCTGCGCCTGCTCCTGTTTGGGAGCAGGTGTTTTTAGGCAAGTTAGATTCTTTTGTGGCAGTGACCCAGGGGAAAATGAAATTACAGGGGCAGTTAGGGCAATTATCCAAATGGTACGTCCCTTTTACCCGCTTGTTTAGTCTATTTAAAGAGGTAAAAATCCGGTGATTACTTATCCGCTTTTTATTAACGGCGAGTTGATCGAAACCAAGGAACAAAACGCGATCCTTAATCCGTCAACCGCCGAACCATTTGCCCAGGTAAGCGTAGCCGGAGAAAAAGAAATTGAAAATGCTTTAGGCGCTGCGCGCGCGGCATTTGATTCCGGCGCCTGGCCGAAAATTCCCTTTTCAGAGCGCAAAGCCTTTCTTTTGAAGATTGCCGACGGGATTTTAGAAAAAGCCGGAGAATTGGCGCAACTGGAGACTTTAAATACCGGAAAGCCGATCAAAGAGTCTACTTTTATGGATATTCCTTCGGCAGCAAAGGCTTTTCAGTATATCGCGGAGAATTTCGAAAAATTCCTTGTTGAAGATAGCCCTGCCTTAGAAGCGCAGGCAAGCGCGAAATTAATCCGTGAGCCATTCGGTGTGGCAGCCTTGATTGTGCCGTGGAATTATCCTTTATTAATTGCCTGCTGGAAATTGGCTTCTAGCCTAGCTGCGGGTAATTGCGTAGTTTTAAAACCGTCGAGCCTAACGCCCTTGAGCGCCCTGGAATTAGGAAAAATCATACATACGGCAGGATTACCAAAAGGCACGGTAAATATTATTAACGGCAGCGGCTCTAAAATTGGCAAAGCCCTTTGTAGCGATAAGCGAGTAGATATCATTTCTTTTACCGGAAGTAATGAAGTCGGTAAGCAGATTATTGAATACGCCAGCCAAAATGTAAAAAAACTGGTTATGGAATTGGGCGGTAAATCAGCTAATATTATTTGTAAAGATGCGCCTTTGGATGTAGCAGTGAATAGTTCTTTGTGCTCGATTTTTTTAAACCAGGGGCAAATGTGTACCGGGATGTCGCGTATTCTGGTAGAAAGCGCAATTTATGATGATTTTGTTTCCAATTTCGTCGAGAAAACTAAGCGCATTAAAATCGGCCCGGGCAGTGAGTTCGAAACCCAGATCGGCCCGTTAGTCTCCCGGGCGCAGCAGAGAAAAGTCTTAGGTTTTGTCGAGGATGCGAAAAAACAGGGAGGAAAAGTGCTTTGCGGCGGAAAAATCCCGCAAGAAGCGAATTTTAAAAACGGGTTTTTCTTCGAGCCCACGGTAATTGCGGATTTGGCTCCTGCGGCCGGAATTTTAAAAGAAGAAATTTTTGGGCCGGTAGCCTGCATCAGTAAATTTTCTAGCATTGAAGAAGCAGTTACTATGGCGAATGATTCGGATTTTGCGCTGGCAGCCTGCATCTGGGCAAAAGACGAAGCAAAAGCGCATACTATAGCAGCTAAGATTAACGCCGGGACAATTTGGGTCAATACCTATGGTATGTTTTATAACGAGCTTCCCTACGGCGGCTTTAAGCAGAGCGGATTCGGCAAAGAGTTGGGTAAAGAAGGTTTTCTAGAATACGCCCGGATAAAGAGCGTAATTATGGATCATTCCCCGGAAGGAAAACCTTTAGTCAGCTACTGGTACGGATTTTAAAATGCAGAAGAAAAATATCCTTTATCTTTCTCTCTTTATTTTTTGTATTAGCCTGCTTGCCTGGGCGGTAAAAATTACCCGGGCCTATAATGCTGTGCCTGTAGCGCAGCAGCAGAATTTATCTTCCGAATATATTGGGGAAAAAATCGTCTATGATGTTTATGCGGGATGGTTTCATTTAGGCACTTCTACTTATACGCGCTTGCCTAACGCGGTACTGAAAAATAAAGAAGTGGCGCAAGCTACCTTCGAAACTAGGATCAAGGGTTTTTATGACCTGGAACGGATTTTTAGCGACCGGGAGACAGCGCTGCCAATACAAGTATTGCGCGAAATTGACGGTTGGGGGTTAAAAGAAAAAATCACTGAAGACTATGACCAGAAAGCTTTAACCCTTAAATTTACCAAGTTTTCAGGTAGCAAAAAAGAAGAGAGCTCGTTACAGGTTAAAGGGCCGATTCATAATGCGGTCTTGCTCCCATTTTATATCCGCAAGGTATCCAGCCCGCAGGTTGGTTGGAGTATGCTGGCGTATATCCCGCAGCAATTTGAAATCAAGCTGGTGGCGGAAGAAGAGGTTAAAATTCCTTCCGGAACTTTTAAGGCATACCTTTTTAAGAGTGTTCCGGCAAATTTTGAAATTTGGGTCAGCGCCGACGAGTGCAGGATCCCTTTAAAAATAAAATCTTCAGGTAGTACCATGGTGATGAAGGAGTATAAGCTATGAATATTGCCAAGATTTTAGAAGAGAAAGCGTTAAAATTTGCGCAAAAGCCCGCAATAATTTTTCGCGACCAGCCGATTAATTTCTTGGAATTAAAAAGCAAAACTTTCGCGCTTGCCGCGTCATTAAAAAAAACGGGCCTGAAGAGAGGCGAAAAAATTGCCTTGTACCTGCCTAACTGGCCGGAATATGTTTTTAGCTATTTGGCAGGCTGGGTTTTGGGATTAACGGTTGTTCCGCTGGATTTCATGCTTACGGAAGAGGAATTGGCTTCCTGCCTTAAACATTCAGAGGCCAAAGCCTTAATTGCAAAATTTAAAGCTACAATCCCCCTGGAGAAATTAAAAGCGGATTGCCCGGATTTAAAACAGGTAATCTCCTGCCAGGAAAAAGTGCCGGGAGCTTTATTTTTTAATGATTTATTGGGCCAGGGCACTGACAAACAATCTTGGGAAGAGATCGATGATAAAGAATACGCGATTATTTTTTATACTTCCGGCACTACCGGCGCGCCAAAAGGGGTTTTGATCAATTACAAACAACTGGGCGCTCCGCCAAAATCCATGGAATTCTTTGTTGACCTGAATGAAAAAGACATTACTGTCTGCGCATTGCCTTTTTCGCATTTGGGCGGCTTAATCTATCTGCAGAATTGCATTTTTTACGGGCTCACCGTAGTTCTCATGGAGCGTTTCATTCCTTTGGAATTCTTGAAAAATGTCGAGAAATATAAAATTACCTGTTTCTGGATCGTGCCTTCGATGTATTATGCATTTTTACAATTAAAGGAATTTGAAACTTTTGATTTATCTTCTTTACGCTGGATCGTTACCTTCGGCGCTTCCAATTCTCCAGATGCCTTGCGCAGGTTCCATCAGTTTTGCCCGAAAGCCCATCTCTTAAACGGCTGGGGCATGACCGAAACTAATGCTCCGACGGTAGTTTTGCCTTTTGGCTCGGACAAGATCGAAAGCGTCGGCAGGCCTTTGCCTTGGGTAGAAGTCAACATATTTGACGATAAGGATCAATTTTTGCCCCCTGAGAAAGTCGGAGAAGTAGTGGTAAAAAGCTGGGTGGTTACCGACGGCTATTATAAGGACCAGGAATTAACCGCACAAACTATCCGTAACGGCTGGTTTCATACCGGCGACCTGGGAAAATTCGATGCGGAAGGCAATCTCTATATTGTCGGTAGAAAAAAAGAGATGATTAAAGTGGGCGGAGAAATTGTCTTTGAGCCGGAAGTTGAAGGAGTGATTCATAAACACCCGGATGTGGCAGAAGCCGCAGTCATCGGTGTACAGGATAAATTAAGAGGGGAAGTCCCCAAAGCCTACATTGTTTTAAAAGAAGGCAAGCGCCTTAACGAAGAAGACCTGCGTTTTTTCTTGCGCCAGCATTTGGCGCATTTTAAAATTCCGCATTATTTCGAGTTTTTTGCTACACTTCCCAAGAACCGCACCGGCAAGATCGATAAAGAGCTGTTAAGAAAAAAATAATGCTTAATATCAAAGAATTGAGCCTTAAGGAACTCGAGGAGCTTTTGGTTTCCTGGGGAGAAAAACGTTTCCATGCTGCCCAGATTTTTTCCTGGATTTATCAGCGCGGGGCGCAGGATTTTTCCCAGATGAGCAACCTTTCCCTGGCGCTAAGAAAGAAACTTGAAGAGCGCCTGCAATTTTCCTCTTTAAATTTAGCTGCCAATTTAAAATCAAGCGATGGTACGGAAAAATTCCTTTTTTCTCTGGCAGACAATAACTTTATCGAAGCGGTGAGCATTCCTATGCAAAAGAGGCTCACCGGATGTGTTTCCTCGCAGGCAGGGTGTAAATTTGCTTGCAGTTTTTGTGCTAGCGGAGTAGCCGGATTCCGGCGCAACCTTTCTGCTGCGGAAATCATCGATCAAGCGCTGTTTTTAAATAACCACTCACATGGTAAACTTACACATTTGGTTTTTATGGGTACAGGCGAGCCATTGGATAATTATGAAAATGTTTTGAAAGCAATCCGGATTATTAATTCTCCGCAAAGCTTAAATATCGGCGCACGCAGGATTACGATTTCTACTTCGGGAATTATTCCGGCGATTAGGCAACTGGAGAAGGAGGGGCTGCAAATCGAATTATCCGTGTCTTTGCATGCCGCAGATAACCGTACGCGTGATTCGATTATGCCGATTAATAAGAAATACCCGCTTCAAGAATTGATCGCAGCCTGCAAAAATTATATCCAGGCAACCAACCGACAGGTTACCTTTGAGTACATTTTAATCAAGGGATTAAATTCTGATTTGCAAAATGCGCTAAATTTAGGTAAAATACTTAAAAGGATGAATTGCAAGGTAAACCTGATTCCGGCAAATCCGGTGGAAGAATTAAAGATTTTTCCTCCGGAGAAGAAAGAAATCGTAGCTTTTAAAACCTCGCTTTTAAAATCAGGCATCAACGCTACTTTACGTAAGTCGCGCGGAGAAGACATCCACGCCGCGTGCGGACAGTTGAGGCTAAAATATGAAAAGAGCTAGGTGGCAGGATAGAATCATCAAAGCACAGGGCATAAGTTTATTACTATGCCTTTTTTTATTAATGGGCTTATCTGGATGCGCCAAAAGAGAGATTGAGAACGTAGATTCCAAAGGTACGAATATCATCTGTTTCGGGGATAGCTTGACATTTGGTTACGGCGCAAACCCTCAGGATGCCTACCCGCTTGTTTTATTGGAGATTTCCACCCGCCCGGTAATCAATGCCGGTATTGACGGCGACACTACCACGGAAGCGCTTGCCCGTCTGGATACGGATGTACTGGAGCGTAGCCCCTTATTAGTGGTTATTGAGTTCGGCGGCAATGATTTTTTAAGAAAAGTGCCGCTGGAAACCAGTATGGCGAATATTGCGCAGATGATCGACCGCATCCATGAAAAAGGGGCAATGGTGGCGTTGGTAGATATTAGCGCCGGGATGTTCCTTGCGGAGTACCATGGCGCATTAGAAAAACTTGCCCGGGAAAAAGGAGTTATCTTTATTCCGGAAATTTTAAGCGGAATTATTACCAACCCTTCCATGAAAAGCGACTTTTTGCATCCGAATAAAAACGGCTATCGCATGATCGCCCAGAGGATTTACCGCGAGATCGAGCCCTACCTGAAAGAGAATCAGCTTATTTTAAAGGGGGAAAAGAGATGAAAGATAAGAAATGGGTGAGGCCGGCGCTCACTCTTTTGTTGAGAAGAGTAAGCAAAGTAGAAGATATTTTACAGGTATGTAAGCAATCTCAATATGGCGGCGATCCGCAGGGCTATGCCCAAGCCTGCCAAATAGCACAGAATGGATGTATGTATTGTAACATCCCTAACTTTTCATAAATACTTTTTTCCGGTTCCACAATTTTAAAAGCTAGGTTCATCTTGAAGATAAACCTAGCTTTTTTAGTGCCGAAGAAGGGAGTTGAACCCTTACGAGCTTACGCTCATCGGTTTTTGAGACCGACGTGTATGCCATTCCACCACTTCGGCAAAGATTTGATAGCTAGTGCCACCAAATTTTACGTATTGAGCAATATGATTAGGCACTTCGCTCGCTAAACCGCTTGTCGCGGTTTTACGCTCGCTCTAGTGCCACCAAAATTTTCCTTGTCGGAAAATATGATTAGGCACTTCGCTCGCTAAACCGCTTGTCGCGGTTTTACGCTCGCTCTAGTGCCACCAAAATTTTCCTTGTCGGAAAATTTTGGTGGAGCTGAGGGGGATCGAACCCCTGACCCCTTGCATGCCATGCAAGTGCTCTCCCAGCTGAGCTACAGCCCCAAAACCCTTCAAATTAGCTTTATAAATATAACATCGTCGCAAGGGTGTGTCAACTATAACCTTGACCAGGGATTTACTTCAGGTATAATATAATTTTATGCGTTTAGGCGTGCACATCTCCGGGGTGAATAAGCTGAGCCAGGCATTTGGCCAAGCTGCTAAATTAGGCTGTAATACCATGCAGATTTTTAGCCGTAACCCTCAGAGATGGAGGCAGAGTAGCCTTCCGGCGGAAGAAATTGCGGAATTCCGCAGCCAGCAGAAGAAATATAAAATCAGCCCGGTTTTTATCCACATTCCTTATTTAATCAACCTGGCTTCGCCGGATGTAAAATTATACAAAGCTTCGATTGCTGCCTATATTGAGGACATTCTGGAAGCTTCAGCCTTGGGAGCGGATTATATTGTTACCCATATGGGCAGCCATAAGCAAACCTCTGAAGAAGAAGGGCTTAAGCGCCTGATCGAAGCATTAAACACGATCATTGAAAAAACTCAAGCTGCCAAGGTAGGCATATTGCTGGAGAATACTGCCGGTTCAGGCTCCTGGTTAGGGTATAAATTTATCCATCAAAAAAGCGTCCTGGACGCAATTAAGCAAAAAGAACGGGTAGCTCTTTGCCTGGACACTGCCCATGCTTATTTAGCCGGTTATGATTTGGCAACTAAAGAAGGGTTTAAAAATACCTTAGAGGAAATTGAAAATTTGGTAGGGTTAGACCAGATTAAGCTCATTCATTTAAATGACGCACGAGGCACACTAGGGTGCCATCATGACCGGCATGACCATATCGGCAAAGGCGCAATCGGCAAGGAAGGAATGAAGAGAATTGTTACCAGCCCGAAATTAAAAAAATGCGCGTTTATCCTAGAAACACCAAAGGACGATGAGACGTCTGATCAAATCAACCTAGCCACGGTAAGGAAGTTCTTTAAGTAGGAGGAGCAACAACATGGCTTATAAAATATTGGTAGTGGATGATGACAAGGATATTGTGGATTCCCTGCATTCGAAACTTACACGCGAAGGCTATCAGGTAGTTTCCGCTTTTGACGGAGAAGAAGCTTTGGTCAGGGTGAAAGAAGATAATCCCGATGTCATTTTGTTGGATTTGATGTTGCCAAAATTAAATGGCTTTGATGTTTTGAAAGAAACCAGGGAAAGGTTTAAGGATAAATGGAGGCCGATTATTATCATTAGCGCAAATCTGGAGCTGGACGCCTTAAAAAAATGTTACGATATGGAAGCCGACCATTACCTGACTAAGCCGGTAACCATGGAGAAAATCTTGCAGGGAATTGAAACTATGATTTCTCTAATACCTTTACGCAATAATTAATCCGATGCAATATTCCTTCAAAGAAGTCGAAAAAAAGTGGCAGAAAAACTGGCAGGAGAAGAAACTTTTCCTGGCGCAGGGCTCTGCAGATAAGCCAAAGTATTATCTTTTGGAGATGTTTCCCTATCCGTCGGGAAAAATCCACATGGGCCATGTGCGCAACTACACTATCGGCGACGTAGCTGCGCGTTTTCGCAGGCTGCAGGGGTATAATGTGTTGCATCCGATGGGTTGGGATGCTTTTGGCCAGCCGGCAGAAAATGCCGCGATCAAAAACAAGACCAAGCCTGATCTCTGGACGCATAAATGCATCGAATGGATGAAATTGGAATTGGAAAAAATGGGTTTTTCCTATGATTGGAACCGGGAAGTGGCTACCTGTGATTCCAGTTATTATCATTGGAACCAGTGGATATTCTTAAAAATGTTTGAGCGGGGCTTAGCTTATAGAAAAGCCTCTTCGGTAAATTGGTGCCCGTCTTGCGAAACCACTCTTGCTAACGAAGAGGTAATTGACGGCGGGTGCTGGAGGTGCCATACCGCGGTTGAGCAGAAAAATCTCGAGCAATGGTTTTTGAAGATCACCGACTATAAAGAAAGGCTTTTAGAGGATCTGCAGCAATTAAAAAACTGGCCGGATAAAGTCCTGGCAATGCAGGGCAACTGGATCGGCAAAAGCCAGGGTGTGCAGATTTATTTCCGGCTTAAAGATAATAATAAAGTTATTCCGGTTTTTACCACCCGGGTGGATACGATTTTCGGCGCCACATACATTGTTTTAGCTCCGGAGCATCCCTTGGTAAAAGAGATTATTCAGGGTAAGCCCCAGGAAAAAGAGGTTTTGAAATTTATCCAGAAGGCAGCAAAGGAAAAGAAGAATATCCGCGCTGCCAGCGACGTGAAAAAGGAAGGCGTATTTAGCGGTAGTTACGCCATTAATCCGGTAAACCGCGAGGAAGTGCCGATTTGGATTGCGGATTATGTCTTGATGGAATATGGCACCGGAGCAATTATGGCTGTGCCAACGCATGACCAGCGGGATTTTCTTTTTGCCAAAGAACACAGGTTAGCGATGCGTATTGTCATTAGGTCAACATCTTCGCAGGACGTAGAGGATATGGCTGAGGCTTACGAGGGTGACGGCGAGCAGGTAAATTCCGGAGAATTCGACGGATTATCAAATCAAGAGGCAAAAATTAAAATTGCCGAGTGGATGGAAAAAGAGGGGATCGGAAAAATCGAAACCCATTGGCGTTTGCGCGACTGGTTAATTTCTCGCCAGCGTTATTGGGGCACTCCTATACCGATTGTTTATTGCAGTAAATGCGGGGTGGTCCCTGTTCCGGAACAGGATTTGCCGGTAAAATTGCCTGCTGATGCGCCTTTTACCGGAGAGGGTGGCAGCCCTTTAGGAAAAGTAAAAGAATTCGTTAATGCCTCTTGCCCAAAGTGTAAATCCGTAGCCCGTCGGGAAACCGATACCATGGCTACTTTTTTTGATTCTTCCTGGTATTTTTTAAGATTTTGTTCGCCTAAATTTATTGGCGGCCCGTTTGAAGAAAAAGAAGCCGCTTACTGGATGCCGGTTAACCAATATATCGGCGGCATAGAACATGCGATCCTGCACCTATTGTATTCGCGCTTTTTTACCAAATTTTTCCAGGATTTAGGCATGGTTAAATTTAGCGAGCCATTCGAGCGCTTGCTTACCCAGGGTATGGTTTTAAAAGATGGGGAGGTAATGTCAAAATCCCGCGGCAATATCGTTGATCCGGATTCTATCATTAAGGATTACGGAGCAGATACCTTAAGGTTATTTATGCTTTTTGCCGCGCCTCCGGAAACCGAGCTGGAATGGGATTCCCGTGGTATCGAAGGCGCTTTTAAATTCTTAAACCGCGTCTGGCGCATTCAGGAAAACTTAAAAGAAAAGTCAGATCCGCAGTTAGTGCGCGCTTTGCATAAGGCGATTAAGAAGGTAACCGAAGATTTTACGGATTTTAAATTTAATACAGCAATTGCCAGCCTGATGGAGTTAACCAACGCGATTTATCAGTCCGGAGCAGACAAAGAAGTTTTTTCTCAGTTGGTTATTATGTTAAGCCCGATTGCCCCGCATTTTTGCGAGGAGCTGTGGGAAATTTTAGGTAATAAAGAGAGTATTTTAACGGCTAGCTGGCCAAAATTCGATCCCAGCCTGCTGGTCGAAGAAAAAGTCACCATGGTAATTCAGGTGAACGGCAAGGTGCGTTCTAAAATCGAAGTCGATCAAAATATCGCGCAGGAAGAACTTAGAGAATTAGTGCTCAAAGACGCCAAATTAACCCCCTGGTTAGAGAATAAGCCGCTTAAAAACTTCATCGTTGTCCCCAAAAAGCTGATTAACATCGTTATCTAAGTAAAATATCTTAGTGAGATTTTGTTCGCCTTAGCGTCTGTTATAATAGACACCCGGCGTTTATGTGGAATTACGCCGGTGTGTCCTCGTGGACAAGGAGGCGAACAAATGCTTAATTTTACCCGCCAGGAACAACAAGTCGCGTTATTCTTAGTAGCAATAACTCTACTCGGTACCGGGATAAATTTTCTCGCCAAAAAATACTCTCCGATAAGGAGTATAGCAGTTGCAGACCCCCAAATCATAAAAATAGATTTGAATCAAGCGGATAAAAAAGAGTTAATTTCTGTTCCCGGAATCGGGGAAAAATTAGCGGAAAGGATCCTCGAAGTAAGAAAGGATAAATTAAGATTTCTTTTGCTTGAAGAATTAAAAGGTATTCCCGGAATGACTGAAGCAAGATTTGCCAAGATTAAAGATTACCTGGCAATTAAATAATGCAATATCCGCTAGTAATCCTGGCTTTATTTTTTTCTTTGGGCGTCCTGCTGGGAAACCTGATTAAATTGACGTTTCCTTGGCTATATTTCTTTACCTGCAGCTTTCTCGCCGCCTATTTTTTACCCCCTATTAAAAAAATTCAGGTTGTTTTATTTTGTTCTTTGATCATGCTTTGCGGGGCTGTGATGATGCGAAATGCTTCATCCCTTGCCGCTAACCATATCAGCAGGTTCACATATTACAAAAGTGAGAACGTAGTTACTTTACAAGGAAGAATAGAAAGCCCCCCAGAGATTAAAAATAGCCGTACGATTTTTGTTTTGCGTGCGCAGGAGGTTGGCTTTAAGAAGGAAAAAATTTATTGTTGCGGAAAAATCTTAATCCGCGCATCCGCGCCCTTAGAAGTGAATTACGGCGATAATGTAATTTTGCGCGGACGTTTGTGCCGGTTATTTAGTTTCGGGAAAAACTGGGATTCCTATAATAAATTTCTAAACCGTCAGGGTATTTATTGCCAGCTTTTTATCTTGCCAAAATCGAAAATAGAAAAACTGAGGCAGAATACGGTTTTTTCTTTGAAAAAAATTTCTCTCGAGCTTAAAACCGGGCTGGAAAAAATAATTTTCCGTCATTGTTCGCAGCTTTCTGCCGCTATTGTCGATGCCATGGTGCTGGGAGAGAAAAATTATGTCCCTGACAGGGTTTATAATACAATGATTAAAACCGGCACAGTGCATATTTTGGTAGTTAGCGGCTTTAATGTAGGGATTGTAGGTTTCCTACTATTTTTGTTGCTGAAATTGGGCAAAGTGCCGCGAAAGCCGCGAATTCTTCTTACCTGTGTTTTGTTGATTCTCTATTGTTTTATCACCGGCGCCTCTAATCCTGTAGTACGCGCAACAATTATGGGGATAATTTTTCTTTTGAGCTATTTAGCGGAAAGGGATGCCGATATTTATAGTTCTTGCGCAATAGCGGCAATTGTCATCCTGGCAATTAACCCCAGCCAATTATTTGATATCGGTTTTCAGCTTTCGTTTTTAAGCGTTATTTCCATAGTCTATATTTCTCCTAAACTAAAATCCCTTTTTCGCTTAGAATCAGTTAGGGCTAGGCTATTCAGGTTTCTCCTGGAAGGATTTATAGTTTCTTTGTCTGCGTGGGCCGGGACTGCGGGGCTAATCTGGTATTATTTCCGGATTTTTTCTCCGGTAGCTATTATTGCGAATATCCTGGTCGTGCCTTTGGCTGCGCTAATCACACTTTGCGGCTTAAGCATAATTTGCGCGAGTGTAATTTCTCCGTTATTGGCGCGGATTTTTGTTCCCGCCACGGAAATATTTGTTTCTCTGCTTTTGCGGGTTAACCTCTTTTTTGCAAATCAGTTTTAAGCGATAATTTGTATTGAAGAATCGGCCATTCCGAGGTAAAATATTTAGACTTACCAGTAGGAAAAAACTCATGAAAATTGCAACACGAAATAACCTGATTATTTGTTTGGGGATTGTTTGTTTTAGCCTTTTAAGCAGCCCTGCCTATTCATATTGGATCTGGACGCCTAAAACCGGCAAATGGACAAACCCGAAAACTATGCCTAAGCCAACCCCTAAGGAACAATTTGGCTTTGCTTTGGCGCTTTATGAAATTAAAAACTATAAAGAGGCAAAAACCGAATTTTTAAAGCTCCTTAAAGCGTATCCAAAGTCATTCGAAGCCTCTGAAAGCCAATACTATTTGGGCCTGATCGAAGAAGAACAGGGGAATCTCTATGAAGCCTTCCTGGCTTATCAGAAGGTAATTGATAAGTACCCTTTTTCAGAACGTATCCAAGAAATCATTGAGCGCGAATATAAAATCGGCGAAGCTTTTATGTCCGGAGAAAAACGTAAGGCTATGGGCGTGCCCTTGCCGGTAGAAAACCCTTCCATTGAAATTTTTACCAAGGTCGTGGAAAATTCTACTTTTGGCCCGTTAGCGCCTAAGGCGCAATATAAATTGGCTTTGGTTTTAAAAGGTCTATTGCGTTACTACGAAGCAGAAGATGCTTTTAACAAGGTAATTGCTAATTATCCCAACAGCGAATGGGCAGAAGCATCCAAGTATCAGATTGCCGCCTGCCGCGCTGCTACTTCCCATGGCCCAAGCTATGACCAGGCCGCAGCCAAGGAAGCCGAACAGAAGTTCGAAGATTTTGTGCGGGAGCATCCGGATACCAATCTTTCGCGCGAGGCGCAGAAACAGATCGATGATTTAAGGGAGAAAGAAGCAGAAGCCAATTATAATATCGGCAGGTTCTATGAGAAACAAAAAGCTTACGATGCGGCTCGAATTTACTATAACGATATCATTAACAATAACCCCACAAGCCCATGGTCGCCAAAGGCAGTAGAGAGGATACGGGCATTGGATAAATTGGAGAATAAGAAAAGATGAAGATTAAACCCGCAAAGATTACTGTTTTAGTTTTATTATTTGCATTTTGCAGTTTATTCCTTTCTGCCTGCGGCTATACAACGCGTTCTTCGATCTCCAATAAGTACCGCACGATTTATGTGGCGCCTTTTATCAACAAAATAGATATTACCAAAGAAATGAATGCCGAAAATAAATACAAAATTTACCGGCCTTCCCTGGAAACCGATGTGACCGTGTCAGTGACCAATAAATTCCTCTTTGACGGGAACTTAAAGCCGGTTAGAGAGGATACTGCGGATTTGACCCTAAAAGGGGAAGTCGTGGATTTTGCGCGCGATCCTTTACGTTATTCGGATAACGACGATGTGCAGGAATACCGGGTCAATGTCCGGGTGAATATGACCCTTTGGGATAATCGCGCCAATATGTTGCTTTGGCAGGAAAGTAATTTTACCGGATATGCCGATTATTACACTTCTTTTTATCCGGTAGCCTCTGAACGAAAAGACGAAAGCGTAGCAGTAACCCAAGCGTTAGATGATTTAGCCCGCCGTGTTGTCGAACGCGCCGTGGAAGAATGGTAGAAAAAGATAATTCCATACACCTTTTTATCGGCACTGACAGCCTTTCCAAAGACACCCAACTAAACAAGATCAAAGAAAGCCTGTTGATCAAGCAGACTGCGGATTTTAACCTCGATACTTTGTATGGCCGGGAGTTGGCTTTAAAGGATTTTCAGGAAAAAATCCTGCTCTTGCCGGTAAAAGCGAAAAAAAGGATCCTTTTGGTCCGTCAGGCGCAGGCGTTAAAAAGCGAAATTAAGGATTTTATCCTGAAAGAACTAAAAAGTTTACAAAAAAGAATTGTCCTGGTTTTGGATTTTGACCATCAGGAGCCTAAGGACGATTTTGTCCGTAAGTTGAAGAATTTTGCCCAGATTTCTTACTTTGGTTCGGTAAAACTTCCGGATACTTTTGGTTTAAACCGGCATATCGAATCCGGCCAGTTGGACGCAGCTTTGCGTGTGTTGAATGAACTGCTTACTCACGGTGAAAAAGCAGAGCGGATTATGGGTGGCTTAAGATATGCCTGGGAAAGGGATATACGCCGGCCGCTGGAGTTAAAAAGAAAACTTAAACTTCTTTTAAATTGCGACCTGGAAATTAAAAGGGGCAAGCTCAAAGCAGAGCTTGCCCTGGAAAAACTGGTAATTGCCCTTTGTAGCCTGAAAATTGCCTTATTTGGCCTTCGCAAGCCGCAAGGCAAGGCGTGATTTTTTGCGGTTGGCGGTGTTGGGATGGATGATCTGCTTCTTTGCCGCTTTATCCAATTGCGTATAGACCTGTTTTAGGAATTCTTTGGCTTCTTCGAGCTTTTTTTCCAAAATCAGGGCTTGAAACTTCTTTAAAGTCTTCTTGATCTGTGATTTGGCTTTAAAGTTTCTTAAGTGCTTTTTCTTATCTTGGCGTTTTTTCTTGATGGAAGTCTTACGTCTAGGCATTATATTCTCCTTTTTTAATGAGCACTAAACTTACGAACACGATAGTGTGAGTAAGTTTATGTGCAAATTAAATCCTTGACACGCTCAAAATTAACAAATTACGGTAAGTGTCAAGGATAACCAATGCAGTAATTTATCACAATCCTATAATTATGTCAATCCATAAATCAGTTGCCAAGTCAGCTTCGGTAATCGGATTTGCCACACTTTGTTCCCGGATTTTAGGGTTTATCCGGGATATTGTGATTGCCCGGCTCTTTGGTGTTTACGTTTATGCCCAGGCATTTGTCATTGCTTTTAAGATCCCCAATCTTTTCCGGGATTTCTTCGGAGAGGGGGCGGCAAATGCCGCATTTGTGCCGGTATTTAGCGAATACGCCGCAAAAAAATCCAAAGAAGAATTCTGGGAATTGGCAAATGTGGTTTTAAACCTCCTTTTAATTTCCTTAAGCGTAATCGTAGTCCTGGGGGTTATTTTTTCTCCTTTGATTGTGCGCCTGATTGCCCCGGGTTTTATTGCCGACCCGGAAAAATTGGCCCTCACGATTAAATTAAACCGGATTATCTTTCCTTATTGCCTGTTGATCTGCCTGGCTGCTTATTCCATGGCAATCCTAAATTCTCTCAGGCATTTTAGTGTTCCGGCTTTTGCGCCCTGCCTTTTGAATATTTCGATTATTGTTTTTGCGCTAATGTTCGGGGAGAGTATTAAGGGCCTTTCTTTGGGCGTTTTAGTAGGAGGTTTTTTACAACTATTAATTCAAGTTCCGGTATTATATAAGAAAGGTTTCCGCCTGCAGTTTTTTAAAAAATTCCGGCATCCTGCCGCAAAACAAATCGGCAAATTAATGATGCCGCGGTTGTTAAGCTCTTCTATTTATCAGCTGAATAATTTCGTGGATACGATATTTGGTTCGTTGGCGGCAATTGTCGGAGAAGGAGGCGTAGCAGGATTATATTTCGCCTATCGTTTGATTCTTTTTCCCTTGGGGATATTCAGCAATTCGCTCTCCCAGGTGCTTTTGCCGACATTTTCTACCCAGGCGCTGGAAGATAATTATGAAAAGCTGCGGCTTTCGCTTTCCTTTGGCTTACGTGCTACATTTTTTATCATTCTGCCGGCTTCCGTAGGATTTATGGTTTTATCCCGGCCATTGGTCGCGATTATTTTTCAGGGTGGAAAATTCGATGCTTTCTCCGCAATGGTTACTGCGGATGTCTTATTTTATTATAGTATCGGCTTAGTAGCTTACGCGGCAACCAGGATTATCCAGGCCTGCTTTTTTGCCTTGAAAGACACAGTGACACCGACTAAAATCGCAGTGCTTACCTTAGTTATGAACGTGGGCTTGAATGCAGTTTTAATGTTCCCGATGAAATTATCCGGCATTGCCCTGGCAACTTCAATTTCCGGCACAGTGACTTGCCTTGTGCTTTTTTCGATTCTTAAGAAAAGGATTGCTCTGCATTATACTCCGGAGATTTATGGCGCTTTCTTAAAAATTTTCGCTGCAAGCTTAAGCATGGGCGCGGTATGCTTCGTCCTTTCCCGAAAGTTTTCCGCTTTTGCCGTGCATGGATGGTTAAAATTTATTTACCTCGGCGGGTTGATCCTCGCCGGCATCATCTCTTACGCGTTATTTTGCTTTATTTTTAGAGTGAATGAGATTAAGCAATTGTGGGGCTGGGTATATAATAGAAGAAAAGTTTTATAAAATGAGCGTCTGTCTTGTCTGTATTTTTGCGGGGACGCTCGTCCCGCCCCAGCGAGGCGGGACTCGCTCATGTCGGCTGCGTCGCTCTGTCCGCATCCGGCCGTTGATAAATCCGTTTTTTTAATTAAGGAGCGGATGCGGACATCCGTGCCCGCTCCTTGCCTTTATGCCCCGCAAAAACACAGCCAA